>NZ_SSXE01000173.1 GCF_021699195.1 Nonomuraea sp. MG754425
CCCGGCGTCCCCGAACCGCCCCGCTGGCTGCTCCGTGACCGGCCCGCCCTGCGGCCGGGGAGCACGGGGCTGGAGCAGGTGCCTCGGGCTCCCGTCCGACGAGGTGCTGCACGCCGTCCGGATCGCGGCGCTCAGCACCGGCCGGGCCACCGGGGACGAGGTCGCGGCCGCCTACCAGCCGTGGTCCAGCGGGTCGGGCGACTGGGGCGCCGCCCTGGCCGGGGACCTGTCGGACTTCGCCGCCCAGTTGGGGGTGCCCGCCCCGGCCACCCGACCTGACCTGCTGCCGCTCCTGGTGGCCGCGGGCCTGGTCATCGCCGAGACCGACGACGTCCTGACCCGCTACCGCCTGGCCCCGCAGCCGCCGCGAGCCGAGGACGTGCTGCGCCTGCCCGCCGGGGAGGCCGCCTTCACCGCCCTGCCACGCCCGCAGGAACAGCCCGAACCCGGTCGCGTCCGGCGGATGCCGGGTGATGTGAGAAGCCAGGTGCACGAATACTGACGGCGGGCCGGCCGGGCATCGGGGGTCGCGCGCGCAGCGCCCCGTGCCCGGCCGGTTGATTCGGTCGGTTCAGCGCCGCGGTCGCGGTCGCCGAATTTCCAGCGCAGCCGTCAGGGCTGGATATTGATGAAGGGGTCCCAGGTGTAGTAACCCTGCTTCTCTCCCTTGTGGTTGAGAATCATGAAACTGAAGTTGTACGTGACCGATCCCGTGTCCAGGATCTCGCATTCCCAGTAGTAGCTGCTGATTTTCTGGGTGGTGGGATTCAACGGGTCATGGCTGTTCGGCTGCGGCTCGCTGAGAACCACCGACCGCGGCACGGGTGTGCTGATCAGATCCTGTCCTGACAGGGTGTTGAACCGGTAGAGGATGCCGGTGTACTCGGCGTTCAGCGACAGGGTCGTCTCCCGCCATCTGATGACGTCCATCGGGGAGGCGTTGATGGTCAACTCGCTGCCCGGAGCGCTGCCGAGCTGGTTCTGCCGGGTGGTCATGTAGATCAACTCGCTGCTGTCGGCGATCGACGCCGGCGCGTCCGGGTCGGTGTTCCCGCCGAACCTGCCGAGAATGGTCTCCGCGTCGATGGCGATGAGGACGTTGATGAATTCCGACATGCAGAAATTCTCCCTGTGATGTCTGACCAGAAACAGACAGCCGGTCCAGAAACCTTCAGCCATGACGTGGCCGGCAATGCTCGGCCGCCTGGTGAAACGCGCGGCGAGGAGACCTCCATTCACGGACGGGAACACGGCGGAACGCGCACCGGAGGCGGGACGGCGCATGGAGCTGAAGGCCGTTGGACGAACGCCTCCACCATGAACTTTGACATTAAGTGCTGTCAAGACTGCATAATGTAGCCTTATAAGTTCGTCTTACGCGTAACACTTCTCGCCCGTGCGAATCGCCGTCAGCCGTCCTTCGTGACGGCGCGGAAGAAGTCCCGGACGTCGGCGGCGAACAGTTCCGGCACCTCTATCGCGGCGAAGTGGCCACCGCGCTCGAACTCCGTCCAGTGCCTGATGTCGTACAGCCGCTCGGCCAGCGGTCGCACCGACTGCGTGATGTCGTGCGGGAGCACCGCCACGCCGACCGGCACCTGGCACGGCTCGTTCGCGCGCGGGGCGTCGTGGTGCAGCCGCGCCGAGGAGGCCGCGGTGGCGGTCAGCCAGTAGAGCGCGACGTCGGTGAGCATCCGGTCGTCGCCGATCCGCGAGCGGGGGTCGGCCCACTGCGCGAAGCGCTCGGCGATCCAGACGAGCTGGCCGACCGGCGAGTCCGTCAGCGCGTAGCCGATGGTCTGGGGGGTGAGGGCCTGCAGGGCCTGGAACGGCGGCCGGTTCGCCATCAGTTGCCGGACCTTGTCCAGCCGGGCCTCGTCGGTCGCGGACAGCTCGATGCCGGCGTCGGGGGCCGGCCGGGTCGGGAGGTAGTTGACGTGCACCCCGACGACCCGCTCGGGCGCCACCGCGCCGAGTGCCAGGGAGATGCCCGCGCCGAAGTCGCCGCCCTGCGCGCCGTAGCGCTCGTAGCCGAGACGGCTCATCAGCTCGGCCCAGGCCCGCGCGATCCGGACGACGTCCCAGCCGCGCTCGTGGGTCGGCCCGGAGAAGCCGTATCCGGGGATGGACGGGATGACCAGGTGGAAGTCGCGGGACAGCGGCTCGATGACGTCGAGGAACTCCAGGAACGAGCCGGGCCAGCCGTGGGTGAGGATCAGCGCGAGCGCGTCCGGCCGGGCGGAGCGGACGTGCACGAAGTGGATGCGCTGCCCCTCGATCTCGGTGGTGAAGTGCGGGAGCTCGTTCAGCTCGGCCTCGTGCGCGCGCCAGTCGTACGCCGTCCGCCAGTGTTCGGCGAGTTCCTTCAGCCGGGCCAGCGGGAAGCCGTAGTCCCACCCGGCGCCCTCGACCTCGTTGGGCCAGCGGGTGCGGGCGAGGCGGTCGGCCAGGTCGTCGAGGTCGGCCTGGGGGATGTCGATGCGGAAGGGCTCGATCATGGTCTCAGCTCCAGGGGGAATTCATTCGGAAAGCAAACGTTCGGATGACTAACGTTTGCTCCACGAACGTTAGCACAATCATTAGTGCTCCGAACGACTCGCTAGACTTCGCCCATGGAGAACCCCCGTGAGAAGACGCCCGCCCGCTGGGAGGGCATGCCGAGCTGGCTGCTCGGCCAGACCGCCGGCCATGCGCACCGCCTGGTGGGCGAGGGGTTCTCGGCCGTCGGCGCGCGCGGCTACCACTACCGGCTGCTGGCGACGCTGGAGGACTCCGGCCCCGCCAGCCAGGCCACGCTGGGCCGCTGCAGCGGCATCCACCTCAGCGACATGGTCGCGACGGTCAACGACCTCGCCGACGGCGGGCTGGTCGAACGCGCCCCGGACCCCGCCGACCGGCGGCGCAACATCGTCTCGCTGACCCCGGCGGGCAGGCGGCAGCTACGGCGGCTGGACCGGCGGCTGGCCGAATGCCAGGACGAACTGCTGGCCCCGCTCTCACCCGAGGAGCGACAGCAGTTCACCGACCTGCTGTCCAAGCTGCTGGTTCACCACAACCGGGGCACCGACGCCCCCGAAGAGCGGTGGAGCTGACCTCGGCGCCTCTTCGAGGGGCCCGCGGCGTCAGCGGGGGGCGGTTTGACCAGCCCCAGCACCTCGGCCCCGCGGGCGGTCAGGCTCTCCAGGGACGGCCCCACCCGCAACCGCGGCAGCCGGCGGGCCCGCCGTCATCGTCCCGCCCGCGCCGCCGGCCGGTGAACGCCGGCGCGGGGAAGGCCGTCTGCCGGGCCGCGGGTCGCGGAGCACCGCGGCCGTGATCACGGCGGACCGCCGCGCCCGTGCGGGCGGCCGGCAAGGCCGCCGAACGCTGTTGACAGCGTGACGATCATCTTATTACGGTCAAGACCGTTATCGAATTTTCCCAGGAGCTGTCCTCGGAGAATCGTCATTCCAGCAATGACCGTAACCGTGAGATCCGCCGGGAGCCGCATGTCTCGTCGTGGGGCGGCGGTCGCCCGGGTCCACCAGATGAAGCCGTCCGGCCCAGCTCGCGGGCCGCGCCCCCGTACACCCTCGAAGACCGCGATCTGGTCCGGATCGCCACAGGGAGGAACTCACCATGCGGTTCACCACGATCCTGTTATCGGCCGTGCTCGCGGCCACCGCCGTCGCGGTGCCCGCACCCGTGAGCGCCGCCCCCACCCCAGCTCCCGCGCGCACCGCCGCGGCGCAGGACGAGCCGCAGCCCCCGGTCGGCTCGGTCACCGACTTCGGCGTGCAGGCGACCGCCCTCACGGTGCTCGAAGGCTTCTTCGGCGCCGACGCCTCCGGACGTCCCGTCGTCTACAGCGTCCAGATGGGCACGCCCGGGGTCGTGAGCGTGGTCGATCCCGTCACCCGCGAGCACCTGCGCACCGCGGAACTGGCCGGCTCGTCGGGGGCGTGGGGCATCACGCAGGCCGACGACGGCGCCGTCTACGCCGGCAGCTATCCCAACGGGCACGTCTACCGCTACGACCCCGCCAGTGGAGCGGTCACCGACCTCGGAGCGCCGGTGGCGGGACAGACCGTCCTGTACGGGTTCCAGCCCGGCAAGGACGGCAAGATCTACGGCGGCACCTACCCCGGCGCGCACGCCTTCTCCTACTCCCCCGCCGAGGGCTTCCGCGACCTCGGCGCCATGTACGAGGGCGAGCAGTACGTCATCGACGTCGCCGTGGACCCCGAGCGCGAGGTGCTGTGGGCGGCCGTCGGCACCGGCGGCCACCTGATCAGGATGGACCTCCGCACCGGCGACAAGCGCGACATCTGGCCGGAGGCGCTGCGCGGCGACCCCAGCCACCCGTACGACATCAACCTGGTGGGCGGCAAGCTGTTCGTGAAGCGCAGCAAGCTCCAGGGCCTGGTGCTCGACCCCGACACCGGGGCGGTGCTCGCGGACGACTTCGTGATCGGCTCGCGCGGGACCACCCGCGTCGCCGACGGCTCGTACGTCTACTTCACCTCGGGCACGGAGCTGTGGCGCTACGACCTGACGACCGACACGCCCGAGCCGGTCCCCGGGCCCGTCACCGCGGGCGGCCCCGGCGTGGGGTGGGGTTTCGTCGACGGCCGGCTCTACGCGCTGATCGGCAACTACGCGGCGGACGCGCTCTCCTACGACCCGGCCACCGGGGCCGCGCAACGGTTCAAGCTCCCGCTCCCCGCCCAGCCGATCGACATCAACAACGTCAGCGCGGGCCAGGACGGGAAGATCTACACCAACCTCTACATCAACGGGAACGTCACCACCCTGGACCCGGCCGACGGCAAGGTGACCGACCTGGGCCGCGTCGCCCAGACCGACGGGTGGTTCTGGCACGACGGGAAGATGTACCTGGGCACCTACCCGTACGGCGCGGTGCTCGTCTACGACCCGGCCCAGCCCTTCAAGACCGGCACCAACCCGCGCGAGCTCTTCCGCCTCATCGACGACGGCCAGAACCGGCCCCAGACCTTCGCCACCACCGCCGAGCGGCTCTACATCGGCAGCACTCCCGACTACGGCCTGTGGGGCGGCGCGCTGACCGTCTACGACTACGCCACCGGCGAGCACACCGTCGTGCCCGCCCCCGTCGCCGACCAGGGCGTCATCTCGCTGCTCGTCCGCGGCGGCACCCTGTGGGGCGGCACGACGATCAACGGCGGGGGCGGCACCACCCCCAAGGCGAAGGAGGCCAAGCTCTTCACCTACGACCTGGCCACCGGCACGAAGACGGCCGAGTACACACCCGTGCCCGGCGCCGACTCGATCACCTCGATCGTCGAGGGCCCGGACGGCATGTTGTGGGGCCTGGCCGACGGCGTGCTGTTCGTCCTCGACCCCGGCACCGCCGAGGTGACGCGGCAGGTCGAGCTGCCCGCCGCCTACAGCGGAGTCCAGGACGAACTGCACGTCAACCCGGACGAGCACGTCTACGCCTCGCTCGACGGCCACCTGTTCCGCGTGGACCCCCTGTCCAAGGACGTCACGGCCCTGCGGGACTCCGGCACCTACCGCACCGCCCAGGACGAGGCGGGCAACCTGTGGTTCCGCAGCGGCGTCAAGACGGTCAACAACGCCGTCCAAGGGGGTGCCCGGCTGCTGCGGTACACGCCGCCGGCCGACGCCTGCCCGGGTTCCGACCTGAGCCCCCGCGTGGTCGTCAAGGGGATCGACAGCGGCGTGCGCAACCGCTACCGCTCCGACGGCTGCACGGTCGAGGACCTGATCGGCGACGAGGAGCGCTCCGGCAAGGAGCTGGTCCGGCACGTGGCCGAGGTCGTCGCCCGGCTGGCCGCCGCCAGGGTCGTCACGGCCGCGGAGGCGGCGAAGATCCTGCACGCCGCCCGCACGGCGGCGCGGTAGCACGGGAGCTCCCGGTGGGCATCGGCGGCCCACCGGGAGCGTCCGGCGGACGCCGTGGAGACGCGCGCGCGATGTTTGTCCGTGGCACGCGCTAGATTCACCCCGTCCGTACCCGATCTTCATTCACCCCCCTGGATGCCCCCATGCACCCCCTCGTCATGGCCCTGGCCGTCGTCGCCGCCGCGCCCGCCACCGCCCATGCCCACAGTGCCGAACCCGACCCCGTGGCGGGCGTGCGTGCGCTGCTCGCCCGCGGCGCCGGCGCGACGACCGAGTTCTACGGCAACGCCGCCACCGACCTGACGCGGCGGGTGGTGCTGAGCAACGGCAGGAGCACCGTCGTCGGGAGCGGCATGGGCCTGCGCGGCACCGGCAAGGTCAAGCTGGGGCGGGCCGGCGTGATCGCCTCGGAGCACACCCGGCTGCTGGAGATCAGCAACAGACCCCTCATGGCGGACGCGGCGAAGACGGACCCCTACTTCGCCGCCGTGCTCCCCACGGCGGGCACGCTGCGCACGATCAGCGCCGGCGGGTGGCAGTACCAGCTCGCGCCGAAGGCGAAGTCGTGGGTGCGCACCGGCCGGGCCGGCGGCGCCGCCGCCGCGTACGGCGACCAGTTCCTCAACGTCTTCGAAGCGGCCACGCTGCGCAAGCTGCTGTCCACCAGAACCCGCAAGACCGTCATGCCCTGGCTCAAGGACCACACCACCGGACGCAGGCAGCAGATCCACTCCCTGACCGGGACCATCACCCTCAAGGAGCTGCACCGCCTCTCCCCCAGCTTCCGCGAGGCCGCGGGAACCGCTGCCCTCGGGACGTCGGAGGTGAGCTGGACGTACATGTACGACGACCGCGGATGGCCGTACCGGATCGCCTGGAGCTTCCAGTCGCCGCGCGGCGTCCGGGGGCTCGGCGACGGCCGGATCCCGCACGCGCGGCTGGCCACGCAGTACCGGAACTGGGACAAGCCGATGACGATCAAGGCACCCGCGGCGAAGCCCGGCCGGGGGCAGGCGGCGGACGACCTCGCCGACGTCCTGAGCGCCCCCGAGCGCACCGGCTGAGCTTCCGCGGTCAGTCGGAGTCGGTGGTGAGCAGGCCGCGCCGGAAGGCGACCGCGACCGCCGCCGCCCGGTCGTTGACGCCGAGCTTGGCGTAGATGTGCAGGACGTGGCTCTTGACCGTGGCCTCGCTGATGAACAGGCGGGCCGCGGCCTCCCGGTTGGTGGCCCCGTCGGCGATCAGGCGCAGCACCTCCAGCTCGCGGGCGCTCAGCGGGTCGGCGGGGGCGCGCACCTGGCCGAGCAGCCGGGTGGCCACCGACGGCGACAGCACGGCCTCGCCCCTGGCCGCCGCCCGCACGGCGCGGACCAGCTCGTCGCGGCCGGTGTCCTTGAGCACGTAGCCGGTCGCCCCGGCCTCGATGGCGGGCAGGACGTCCTTGTCGGTGTCGTACGTGGTCAGCACGAGCACGCGGGCCCGCACGCCGAGCCGGGCCAGCTCCTTGATGGCCGCGACGCCGTCCATCCTCGGCATGCGCAGGTCCATGAGGACGACGTCGGGGTCCAGCGCGCGGGCCAGGTCCACGGCCTGCGCGCCGTCACCGGCCTCGCCCAGCATGTCGAAGCCCGGGTCGCCGGTGAACATGCCGCGGATGCCGTCGCGGACCACGGGATGGTCGTCGGCGATCAGCAGCCGGATGGGCGTCTCAGACACGCGGGGCCTCCCGGGGCACGGCGGGGACGCTCGCGGAGATCGCGGTGCCCGCGCCGGGTTCGGACTCGATCTCCAGGGTGCCCGCCAGCCGGGCCACCCGCCTGCGCATGGACGTCAGCCCGAAGCCGCCGCCCTCGCCCGCCCGTACGAGGTCGAAGCCCGCGCCGTCGTCGCGGACGTCGAGGGCGACGACATCCTCCATGTACGACAGCGTCAGCCCGACGCGGCCGGCCCCGGCGTGCTTGGCCACGTTGGCCAGCGCCTCCTGGGCCGTGCGCAGCAGGGTCTCCTCCACCTCGGGATGCATGGGACGGACCGTACCAGTCGTGTGCACCTCTGCCCGTACGGCGTTCAGCTCGGACCACTCGGCGGCGACCTCGGCGACCGCCTCGGGCAGCGGCGTGGACTCCAGCCGTCCGGGCCCGACGGCGTCGATGGACCTGCGCGCCTCGGCCAGCCCCTCCTTGGCCAGGCGCACGGCGTTGCCGATGTGGCGCTCGCGGGCCGGCGCGTCGTCCTTGGCGTGCGTGGCGGCCTGGAGCTGGGTGATGATGCCGGTCAGCCCCTGGGCCAGGGTGTCGTGGATCTCGCCCGCCAGGCGCTGCCGCTCGTCCATGACGCCGGCCTCCCGCGCCTGGACCAGGAGCTGGGCCTGGAGCCCGGCGTTCTCCCGCATCGCCTCCTCCAGCCGGGCCACCATGCGCTTGCGCTCGGAGCTGCGCTCGGTGGTGACCTCGCCGACGAAGCTGAACAGGCCGACCCCGGCCACGATCACGCCGGTGAAGAAGACGTAGGTGAGGATGCCGACCGGGGTGGGCTCGGGCAGGCCGCCGGTGTAGGCCGCGACGGTGACGGCGGCCGTGGCGGTCACCCCCGCGAACCGCCACACCCCCCGCAGGTAGTGCCAGGAGTGGAGGTAGCCGGTGAAGCCGAAGAAGCTGGCGAACCAGACCCCCCGGCTGCTCAGCGCCGCGATCAGCAGGACGAGGCCGGTGACGTACAGGGCCCTGGCCGCGCCGCGCGACATGAGCGCGATCCACGCGGCCGTGAGCGCCACCAGGCCGAGCGTGACCGACTGGTGCTGCCCGGCCGGCTGGGTGTCGGTGAGCAGGGTGAACACGGTGGAGACGGCCAGCAGGGCGTAGGGGGCGGCGCCCACGTACCGCTGCAGTCGCCGTTCCCAGCGGTCCAGCCGCCGCTCGTCCGTCACCACGCTCACTCCCAACGAAAGAACCGGGCCGCGGCGGCGCTCAGGACGACCGTGTACGCGGCCATCACGACCAGCAGGGACAGGCTCGGCGAGCCACCCGACCAGACCTCGTGCAACGACTGCCTGAACGCCCCCAGAGGAGTGTATTCACCCACGGCCACCAGGAAGCCGGGCATCTGGTCCGCCGGCTGCATCAGCCCGGCCAGGTAGGCCATCGGGAAGTAGAGCAGCACGCCGATCCCGTTCGCGGTGCGCCCGTTCGCGGCGAGCGCCGCGATGAGCAGCCCGATCGAGAACATCGCCCCCGTGCCGAGCAGGAACGTCACCGCGACCGCCCACCCCGCGCCGGGCAGCCGCGCGCCCAGCGCGGTCCCCGCCACCGCGATCAGCAGCCCGCAGGCGAGGGCGGCCAGGACCAGTTGCATCAGGAGCTGCACCACCAGCAGGTTCGCCGGCGGCAGCGGGGTGGTGGAGAGCCGGCGCAGGATGCCCCGCTCGCGGTAGGTGGCCAGGGTGGTCGGCAGCATGTAGAGCCCGACCAGGCCGACGGCGATGGCCAGGGACATCGGCAGCAGAACGGTGTCACCCGGTTCGATGGAACTCCCGAAGACCACCAGGATGAACAGCGGGATGAGCACCGTGAACATCGAGCCCGGCTCCCTGACCAGGAGCTTCAGTTCGACGGTGGTGAGTTTGGCGAGTGCGTTCATGTCGGAGGTCTCCTCTTACTCGAAGCTGCGGCCGGTGAGGGCGACGAAGGCGTCGTCGAGCGTGCGCGTGTCGATGCGCAACTCGGTGACCAGGACGTGGTGCCGGGCGAGCTGGGCCGTGACGGCGGTGGCGAAGTCCCCCTTGCCGGTGACGACCACCCGCTGGCCGTCCCTGACCACGCCCGACACCCCGGGCAGGCCGCCGAGCAGCGCCTTCGGGTCGGCCTCCGTCATCAGGGTGAACCTCATCCGGTGCTCGGCGTCCACGCCCTGGATGAGCCCGGCGGGGGTGTCGAGGGCGACGATGCCGCCCCGGTCGAACACGGCCACCCGGTCGCAGAGCTCCTCGACCTCGTCCATGAAGTGGCTGACCAGCACCACGGTCACGCCTTCGGCACGGACCTGCTTGATCAGCTCCCAGGTGGCGCGGCGGGCCTGGGGGTCGAGCCCGGTCGTCAGCTCGTCGAGGAAGGCCACGCGCGGGTTGCCGATCAGCGCCAGCGCGATGAACAGCCGCTGCTTCTGGCCGCCCGACAGCTTCCCGAAGCGGGCGTCGCGCTTGTCGGTCAGGCCCCACTGCCGCACCAGCTCGCGCCAGTCGCGGGGGGCGTCGTAGAAGGAGGCGTAGAGGTCGAGCGCCTCCCAGACCTTGATGGTGTCCGGGAGCTGGGTGTGCTGGAGCTGCACGCCGATCTGCTGGCGCAACGCCTTGCCGTCCTTGCCGGGCTCCAGCCCGAGGACCCTGATGGAGCCGCCGTCGGGACGCCTGAGCCCCTCGACGCACTCGACGGCGGTGGTCTTCCCCGCGCCGTTGGGGCCCAGGATTCCGAAGATCTCGCCCTCCTCGACGGAGAACGACACCCCGTCCAGGACCGTCTGGCCGGAGTAGCTCTTGGTGAGGTCGCTGACCTCGATGACTGCCATGACTCAAGGATCTTCCGGCGGCGTTCCCGGCGAATCGACCTGGCGGCCATCATCCGGGGTGAACCCGGCGGATCCCGGAATCCACCGTTCGGTTGATTGACCGGCGCGGGGCGAGCCGTCCGCCGGGCTTCGGAACGCGCGGCGGCCCGTCCGGTGGGCGATGATGACCGTCATGGCACTTTCGACGGCGTTCACGAGGATGTTCGGTGTGCGGCACCCGATCGCGCTCGCGCCGATGGGCGGCTCGGCCGGTGGCGCGCTGACGGCGGCGGTCTCGCGTGGCGGCGGGTTCGGGCTGCTGGGCGGCGGCAACGGTGATCCGGACTGGCTGGCCCGCGAGGCGCCCCTCGTCGCCGAGGGCACCGGCGAACCGTGGGGGATCGGCTTCCAGACGTGGGCGATCGACGCCGGCGCGGTCGAGCGGGCCCTCGAGTACGGCCCCCGGGCGGTGATGTTGTCCTTCGGGGACCCCGGCCCGTTCGCCGAACGCGTCCGCCGGGCGGGTGCGGCACTGATCGTCCAGGTGACCGACCTGGACGAAGCCAGGCAGGCCGTCGACGCGGGGGCCGACGTCATCGTCGCGCAGGGGACCGAGGGCGGCGGGCACGGCGCGCGGCGCGGCCGTTCGACGCTGCCGTTCGTACCGGTCGTGGTGGATCTGGCCGATCCGGTGCCGGTGCTGGCGGCCGGCGGGATCGCCGACGGGCGCGGCGTGGCCGCCGCGCTGGCGCTGGGGGCCGCCGGGGCCCTCCTGGGCACCCGTTTCCAGGCCACGACCGAGGCCCTGGTCGCCCCCGGGACCGCCGCCGCGATCGTCGCGGGACGCGGTGCGGACACCGAGCGCAACCGCGTGCTCGACCTCGCCCGCGGCTCCCGGTGGCCGTCGAAGTACACCGCCCGCACGCTCGGCCATCCCTTCCTCGACCGGTGGCGGGGCCGGGAGGACGAACTCGCCGCCGACCCCGAGGCCCGCCGGGCCTACCAGGACGCCGTGGCGCAGGGCCGGATCCCCCCGCTCCCGCTGTGGGCGGGCGAGGCCGTCGATCTCGTCGACGACGTGCCCTGCGCGGCGGAGCTCGTCGGCGCTCTCGCCGCGCAGGCCGAGGACGCGCTGGCCCGAGCGGGCGGGCGCTGACGGGAGCCGCGGACCTGTGCCCGCCGGAGCTGCGGCGGCCGGCCGATCACGAAGGGCGACTGATCTCTTGGAAGCGCGAAACACCCGGCCGGACATGTCGCACGGCGCGCGGGTCCACCGGCACGACCGGGTCGCGAGCGCGCTGGCGGCCCGCGACGACCGGCAACTCGCCGAGTCGCTGGGGCGGGCGCGGGTGCTGGGCTCGGGGATAGGCGGCGACTCGGCGCTGCTCGACGTCGAGGGCGTGCCGGTCTTCGTCAAGCGGGTGCCGCTGACCGACCTGGAGCTCCGTACGGGCAACGTGCGGTCCACGGCGAACCTGTTCGGGCTGCCCCCGTACAGCCAGTACGGGATCGGCGGCCCGAGCTTCGGCGGGTGGCGGGAACTCGCGGCCGGCGTCATGACGACCGACTGGGTGCTGGCCGGGCGCACCGCGGCCTTCCCGCTGCTGCATCACTGGCGGGTGCTGCCGGGCGCCCCGCCGCCCGGCGACGAGCACGCCGACGTCGAGGCGGTCGTGCGGTACTGGCACGGGTCACCGGCCGTGCGGCAGCGGCTGCGCGCCGTCGAGCGGGCCACGACCAGCCTGGTGCTGTTCCAGGAGTTCATCCCGCACAACCTGGACGGCTGGCTGGCCACCCGGCTCGCCGCCGGCCAGGACGCCACGCTGGCCGCCGCCGCGATGATCGAGTCGTGCCTGCTGAGCGACGTGGCCTTCATGAACGACCAGGGGCTGATGCACTTCGACGCCCACTTCGGCAACCTGCTCACCGACGGCGACCGCCTGTACATCGCCGACCTCGGGCTGGCGACCTCGCCCCGCTTCGACCTGTCCGCGCGGGAGGCCGAGTTCCTGGAGCACAACCGGACCCACGACCTCGCCTACGCGATGATGCGGCTGGTCAACTGGCTCGTCATCCATGTCTGCGGGGTGGCGACGCCGCCGGACGGCGTGCCGGCGGCCCGCAACGCCTACGTCCGCGCGTGCGCGGAAGGCGCGGACCCCGCCGGCGCCCCACCGGCGGCGGCCACGGTGATCAGCCGGTACGCGCCCGTCGTGACGGCCATGAACGACTTCTACTGGGACCTGTTCGGCACCGCCCGGACCACGACGTACCCGCGTGACCGGGTCGAACGCGCTCTGGGCGCGCTGCGCTGAGCGTCACGGCGGCTCGGGGGCGAAGTGCCGGTAGCTCAGCGTGGCGTCGGCCCACGCGACGCGGGAGTCGATCAGGCGGGTGAGCGTGAACTGGGCCGGCACCATGCCCCGGCCGCGCCAGAACGCGTCGCTGACCAGGTTCGCCGACGACCACTCGGCCCCGTACGAGCCGAACCCGCGCTGCCCCGCCCAGCCCTCGACGGCCGACAGCAGCGCGGTGCCCACGCCGCCGGACCGTGCCGACGCGGTCACCACCGCCATGCCGATCGTGGCCGCGCCGGTGCGGAGGTTGTCGGGGCCGACCTGCATCAGGCCGACCGGGTGGCCGTGCTCCTCGGCTACGAGCAGCGCCCGGCGGTCGTCGTCCAGGGCGGCGCGGAAGCCGTCCCGGATCGCCCGCAGATCGACCAGCGCGGGACGCAGCATCGGCGCTCCGGCGTGGAAGCCCTGCAGCTCCACGGTCAGGTCGAGCAGCCGCGGCAGGTCCTCGGGGCGGGCCGCGCGCACCCGGACCCCGGCCGTGGCGGGCGCGCCCGCGCGGGTGACCGACTGAAAGCCCCTGACCTGGTCGAGGCCGAAGCCGAGTTCGAAGAAGCAGGTGATGGCGTCCTGGTCGTGCGCCGGCAGCACGAGGGCGTGCTCGAAGGCGCCGAGGCCGGTGAGCCGGCCGGACAGGGCCGCGTACAGGCTCCGGTAGGCGCCGCGCCGCCCGGGCGGCGCGCACGCGTGCTGGGACAGGCGCACGCGCGCCGACTGCCCGCCGGGGTGCGCCGGGCCCGTGGCGGCCATGAACGCGGTCACCCGGCCGTCGCGCAGCGCCGCGACCGCCGGTCCCGACCCCTGCCAGGCCGTCACCAGGCGGCGGGCCACGTCCGCGTCCGCGAGCGTCCACCCGCCCGTGGCGTGCGCGCCGGCCAGCAGCGCCGCGGCCTGCTCCACGAAGCCGTCCTCGAACGGGACGATCTCCAGGCTCATCCCCGCCTCCCGTTAACGAGATCGTCATCAGAAATACGCATTGGCGTCCACCTTTCTCCCCGGCACTGACAGAGCCTTCGAAACGCCAGGTCAGGCCCCCGGCGGCGGTGCCGTCCCGACAGCGGGGGCACCCTTGCCGTCACCGCCCTGGTTGATCTCCCGTCATCTCAAACCACTACGATTCCTCCTCGTTTGATCCTTTCTCAGGAGTCCCAGATGACGTTGACACGTTCACGCCGCATGCCCGTGCTCGCTGCGGCCGTGGCGCTCACCCTTGCGGGCCCGCTCATGGCCGGCGCCTCGGCCGAGACCGGCTCCGCCGCCCCGCAGCCCGCGTTCACTTTGACGATCTTGCACAACAACGACGGGGAGTCGCATCTGCTCGGCGCCCCCGATCAGCCGAACTACGGCGGCGTGGCCCGTTTCACCGCTCTGGTGAAGCAGCTCGAGCGGAGCGCGACCAGCGGCAAGCCGAACCCCTGGGTGGCCGACAAGCGCGGCGCGCTCGTCGTGTCCTCCGGGGACAACTACCTGCCCGGGCCCGAGTTCGCCGCGAGCCTGAAGAAGGGGGCGCCCTACTACGACGCGCTGGCGCTGAAGGAGGTCGGCTACGACGCCCTGGCGCTCGGCAACCACGACTTCGACCTCGGCCCCGACGTGCTGGCGAACTTCGTCAAGAGCTTCGGCAAGGGCGCCGCGCCCTTCGTCTCGGCCAACCTCGACCTCAAGGCGGAGAAGAACCTCCAGGCGCTGGCCAAGAAGGGCTCGATCGTCTCCAGCACCACGGTCAAGGAGCGCGGCGAGCAGATCGGCGTCGTGGGCGCGACCACGCCGTTGCTGCCGGCGATCTCCAGCCCGCGCGGCGTGAAGGTGCTGCAGAACGTCGCCGCCCTGGTGCAGGCCGAGGTGGACGCGCTCACCAAGCGCGGCATCGACAAGATCGTGCTCATCAGCCACCTGCAGGGCCTGCCCTCCGACCGCGCGCTCGTGCCCCTGCTCAAGGACGTGGACGTGATCATCGCCGGCGGCGGCCACGAGCTGCTCGCCGCCGACGACACGCCGCTCGTGCCGGGCGACGAGATCAGCACCGACGCGCAGAGCGGCGAGAAGCTGCGCTACCCGCTGTACATGAAGGACAAGGACGGCGCCGAGGTGCCGGTCGCCACGACGGCGGGTGGCTACAAGTACGTCGGCCGCATGATCGTCAACTTCGACGACAAGGGCAAGGTCACCGGCATCGACTCCACGAGCGGGCCGGTGCGCGTCTCGGGTGTGGGCTCCGACGCCGTCAAGCCCGACAGCCGGGTGCAGAAGACGGTGGGCACGCCGGTCCAGAAGTACCTGAGCGCCCTCGAGAAGAACGTGATCGCCAAGTCCGAGGTGCCGCTCGAAGGCCGGCGCGAGCCGGGCGTGCGGACCAAGGAGACCAACCTCGGCGACATCCTGGCCGACGCGCTGCTGGCCGCGGGCAAGAAGCGGGCCGCCGGGTACGGCGTCGCCGCGCCCGACGTGGCCCTGCAGAACGGCGGCGGCATCCGCAACGACAGCCTGATCCCCGCGGGTAACGTCACCGAGCTGGACACCTTCACGGTCGCGCCGTTCAGCAACTTCGTCGCGGTCGTGCCCAAGGTGTCGCGCAAGCAGTTCAAGGAGATCATGGAGAACTCGGTCTCGGGCATTCCCGCCGCAGACGGCCGCTTCTCCCAGGTGGCCGGGTTCAAGTTCGTCTACGACCCCAAGGGCACGGCGCAGAAGGTCACCGACGACGGCACCGTGACCGGTCCTGGCTCGCGGATCAAGTCGATCACGCTCGACGACGGCACCGAGATCGTCAAGAGCGGCAAGGTCGTCCCGGGCGACGCCATCACCCTGGTCACCAACGACTTCACCGCCCGCGGCGGCGACCAGTACCCCTTCGGCGGCCTGGAGCTCACCTCGGTGGGCATCACCTACCAGCAGGCGCTGGCCGGGTTCATCACCGATGACCTGAAGGGCAAGATCACCAAGGCGGCCTACCCCGTGTCCGGCACGGGGCGCATCACCGCCCAGTAGGACCTGCACAGTAAGACCTGCTCGAATGAGCCTGGGCCGGTACGGCGATCGCCGTGCCGGCCCTTCGTCGCTCTCCGGCGGCGTCCGCCACCGGGGAAGGTCAGTTGATCAACATCCATTCGCAGGCGTCGAGTAAGAACACCAGCGCCCACACCATGAGCGCGACGATTCTCTGCTGTTCCCCGGCTCGCATGCCTGCCCCTCGCTTCGACGCCATCACACTTGCCGCTTTGCGCAACTATTAAACTACAGGGTTCGGTGCGCGTACGTGCGAAGTCGCCGGATGCCGGCCGGGCCCGCAAGCCCGACGCGGCCGGGGATACCGCTATCTGTTCCAGTTCGTCCGGCGGTTGATGGCCAGCAGGACTCCGCCGTAGAAGACGACTACCAGGAGTAGCCAAAGATAGCTGCCGGCGGGCAGCGCGACCAGTCCGAACGCGTCCGCCACCGGAGAGAGCGGGAGCAGCAGGCCGACCACGGCGAGCGCGCCCGTGGCCAGCCCGAGCGGGCGCGACACCCGGACCGTGGGACGCAGCAGCAGCATGACCACGGCCTGGGTGAGCAGGTTCTCGATGAACCACCCGGTGTGGAAGGCCGGTTGCCCCTCCGCCCGCGCGCCCCAGGTCAGCACGGCGAACGTGGCCAGGTCGACGACCGCGTTCAGCACGCCGAACCCCGCGATGAACCGCAGGATGCCCGACGGCCGCAGCCGCAGCGGACGGCGCAGCGTGGCCGGGACCGCCCGGTCGAAGGCGAAGGAGAGCTGGGCGGCGTCGAAGCAGACGTTCTGCACCAGCACCTGGATCGGCAGCATCGGCAGGAACGGGAACACCAGCCCGGCGGCCAGCATCGCGATCACGTTGCCGACGTTCGACGACAGCGCGATGCGCAGGTAGGTGATGATGTTGCCGGTGCTGCGCCGCCCGGCCAGCACCGCGTGCTCGACCGCGGTGAGGTCCTTGGCGGCCAGCACGACGTCGGCGGCCTCCCGGGTGACGTCCACCGCCGAGCGGGGGCAGATGCCGACGTCGGCGACGCGCATCGCGGGCCGGTCGTTGCTTCCGTCGCCGAGCAGCCCGACCGTGTGCCCGGCCGCGCGCAGCGCCGTGACGACGCGGGCCTTGTCCTCGGGGGTGCAGCGGGCGATCACCGTGGCGCGTTCCAGGTTCTCGGGCGTGAGGTCGCAGGCGTCGATCACCGACTCCACCCGGAGGCCCAGGTCGCGGCAGACGCGGGCGGCGGTCGCCGGGTGGTCGCCGGTCAGCACCTTCGGGGTGATCCCCCGCCCGGCCAGCGCCGCCAGCGCGGCGGCGGCCTCGGGCGACGGCTCGTCCACCAAGGTGACGAACCCGATCAGCCGCAGGTCGCGTTCCTCGCCCAGGCGGTGACGGGCGGAGCTGCCGGCCGTGGCCACCGCGAGCACCCGCGCCCCGGCCTCGGCCAGGGCGCGGGCGACCTCGCCCGCGCGGACACGGTGCTGCTCGCTCAGTGCGCACCGCTCCAGCACGGCCTCCACCGCCCCCTTGACCACCACGATGTGCGCCGCGTCCGAGCGGACCAGCGCGCAGGAGATCTTCCGCGTGGGATCGAACGGCGTGGCCCGCACGCCCTCGACCTCGCCCGGATCGAGGGCACCGCCGAGGATCGCCTCGTCGAGGGGGTCGGGGGTCGGCGGGTCGGTCAGGTGCAGCGTCCAGAAGCTGTTGATCGCCGCCCAGCGCAGCGGCTCGGGATCGGCCCGGCCGTCGGGTCCGACGGACCCGCTGAGCACGGGACGGTCCTGCGTGAGCGTCCCGGTCTTGTCCACGCACAGGACGTCGATGGCCCCCAGGTCGTGCAGCGCGGGCAGCCGTTTGACGATCACGCCCTCGCGCGCCAGCCGGGCCGCTCCCCTGGCCAGCGTGGTGGTCACCACGACCGGCAACATCTCGGGCGTCAGCCCGACGGCCACCGCCACCGCGAACGGCAGCGCCTCCAGCCCCTTCCCGTGCAGCAGCGCGTTGGCCACCAGCGCGATCGGCGGGATGACGAGCATGACCCGGACCAGGGTCCAGGAGATGCCGTTCACCGAACGGTCGAAGGCCGACGGCTTGCGGGCCGGGGCCTGGTGCGCGCCCGCGAACAGGGTGTCGGCCCCGGTCGCGGTCACCACGGCCACGGCGGTGCCCGAGGCCACGCTGCTGCCCTGCCACAGCAGGTGGTCCTCGCCGTCGGGCAGGTCGTGGGCCTGTTTCGGCACGGGCGCGGACTCGCCGGTGAGCGGCGCCTGGTGCACGGTCAGCCCGCTGGCCCGCAGCAGCCGGACGTCGGCGGGCACCAGGTCGCCGGGACCGAGCTTGATGACGTCGCCGGGGACCAGCTCGTCCACCGGGATCTCCCGCTCGCGCGGCTCGGCGCTCTCTTCAGGGCGTCGCCTGACGGTGACCGTGCTGGTCACCAGCTCCCGCAGGGCCGCCATGGAGCGGGCGGCCCGATGCTCACCGTTCGAGCGCAGCAGGCAGCTCACCGCGACCAGGAGCACGATCACGCCCACCGTGCCCCACGAGGTGATCAGGGCGGAGACCGCGCCGAGGGCGAGCAGCACCATCGTGAACGGGTCGCGCAGGCTGCGCGCGAGACGGCGCGGCCAGGACAGCGGCCGTCGCAGCGGGACGACGTTGTCGCCGTGCGCCAGCAGGCGGCTCTCGGCCTGCGCCTCGGTCAGCCCGCGCGGCCCGGTCTCGAGCAGGCGCAGGGCGCGGAAGCGGGTGTCGGCCGCTTCAGGCGCCCAGGCCACGTCGGCGTTCCGCGGGCAGCCCGCCCCGCTCGGCCAGCCGTCCGACCAGGACGTGCACCGTCGCCACGATGTCCTCGTCGTCGATCAGGTAGACGACCCTGCGGCCCTCGCGCCTCGACCGGACGAGGCCGGCGAGCTTGAGCTTGGCCAGGTGCTGGCTGACGGCCGGCAGCGCGCCGCCCACCCGCTCGGCCAGCCCGGTGACGTCGCACTCGCCCTGCGCCAGCACCCACACGATGTGCAACCTCGGGGGCGAGGACAGCAGGGCGAACACGGCAGCGGCCTCGGCCAGCACCTCGGCCGACGGATCAACGAACTCGACGGTCGCCACCATCACCCTTTCCTCGCGACGAGCACCAAGTCTAGGCGTGCCCCGCCGTCTCCTCGGTGCGGACTACCGCGCGTCCAGGCGGGCGTCGGCGCGGATCCTGGCCGCCTGCTCCTCCAGCCGCCGCGCCTGCTCCTCCAGAGACACGGCGGGAGCGGGCGGGTCGTCGTCGTGCAGCTTGGCGGTCTCGGCCTTGAAGATGCGCAGGGAACGCCCGATGGATCGGGCGGTGTCAGGCAGCTTCTTCGCGCCGAACAACATGGCGAAGACGATGGCGATGATGAGGATCTCTCCCCATCCGAGGTTCTGCATGACAGGTCCTTCCCCCGGCAGGCGTCGGTGTGCTGCCCCTCAGCCTGGCCGATAGTTGCTCAGATGCGCAACTTTGGAACTGTGTCATGCTCCCGCCGGCCGACGCGCTCCCCCTGATCAGACCGGACGGACCGACGGGGCGACCCCCTCGAAGTCGGCGGCGCGAGCCGTCCCGGCCCACCGCTCGACCTCCGCCAGGCCCCGCCGGTACACGCCCGAGATCCGCTCGACCGCCTCGCTCCCGAGCGGCAGCCGCAGCGGCACCTCGTCACCGTGCACGAGGGACACGATGATCTCGGCGGCCCGCTCCGGGTCGCCCTCCTGCCGTCCGTCCGCCCCGGCCATGTCCGCGCGGACGGCGGCCAGGACGTCCCGGTAGGTCTCGGACACCTCGGCGAACTCCAGCACGTCGGGCGTGTGGAAGCCGGTCCGGAAGCGGCTCGGCTCGACCAGCATCACCCGGATCCCGAACGGCGCGACCTCCCCGGCCAGGGACTCCGACCAGCCTTCGAGGGCGAACTTCGACGCGGAGTACGTCGACACCCCGGGGAACGACATCCGTCCGCCCTGGCTGCTCATCTGCACGATCGTCCCGGCGCGCCGCTCGCGCATCGCCGGCAGCGCCGCGCGCACGAGCGCGGCGGGGCCGAACAGGTGCAGGTCCATCAGCTCCCGCAACTGCGCGTCGCCGACCTCCTCCACCGCTCCGACCACGGCCCGGCCCGCGTTGTTGACCAGCACGTCGAGCCGGCCGAACCGCTCTAGGGCGGCGGCCACGAGGACGGGGGCGGCGGCGATGTCGCGGACGTCGTGCTTCGCGGCCACGAAGGCGCCGGGGTGGGCGTCCGCCAGGTCCCGCACGCTCTCGGGCTCACGCACCGCGGCCACCACGTGGTCCCCCGCCGCCAGCGCCGCCCGTGCCAGTTCGCGTCCGAAACCACGGGACGCGCCGGTGATGATCCAGGTCTGTGTCGTCATGGCGGGCACGCTATGGCTGCGAGCGCGCTCGAACGCAAACCGGCGTGCCCCGCAAGCCCCCGCGCACAGCTTGACACCAGCGTTTTCAGCTCTGACATACCGAACGCAAACCCGCGGAACCTACCGTCGAGTAACGCTTCGGCACGCAGGACGAAGTGTTCCCGCGTGTCGCGTCCCCGCACTTTCGTGGAAGGAAACGACGTGCTGAAGAAACACTTAGCCGGCGCGGCCATGCTCGTGGCCGCCGTCGTCAGTGGCCCGGTCGTGGCATCGGCTCCCGCCGCAGCGGTCCCGGCCGCGCCCGGTGGCAGCCCGGTGTCCTCGCCGGCCGCCACCCAGGGTCCCGAAGAGCCCGAACCCCTCGCCGGCGACGTGACCGCCATGTACGAGACCGCGCCCTGCGACCCGAACGGCACGACCGGCGCGGACGCCGCGACCGCCACCCAGTTGAACGGCGTCCTGACCGGCAAGCTCGACGGCTACATGACCGCCTACCGCGTCTCGTGCGCCCGCATGGTCGTCAAGGCCGTCCGCGACCGGGGCCTGGCCTCTCGCGCCGCGGTCATCGCGATCACCACGACGATCGTGGAGTCGACCATCCAGAACGTCGCGGAGACGGTCGACCACGACAGCCTCGGCCTGTTCCAGCAGCGCGCGTCGTGGGGCTCGGTCACCCAGCGGCTCAACCCCGCCTGGGCCACCAACGCCTTCCTCGACAAGATGATCCGGCTCTATCCGGGCGACGCCTGGAAGTCGGCGCCGATCGGCGAGGTGTGCCAGGCCGTGCAGGTCTCCGCCTATCCCGATCGTTACCAGCCCGAGGCCGCGGACGCGCAGAAGATCGTCAACGCTCTCTGGCAGCCGCCGGGCCAGACCGGCGCGGACTTCAACGGTGACGGCATCGGCGACATCTTCTCCGCCACCACCGGCACCCTCACCATCTGGAACGGCAAAGGCAACAACAACTTCGCCGG
>NZ_SSXE01000174.1 GCF_021699195.1 Nonomuraea sp. MG754425
CGCCCAGCCCGGCGCGATGCCCGAGGCGCGGACCGGCGACTCCGTGATGAACCTGCTCTACGAGCGGGTGCGGGAGATCGACCATGGCAAGCGGGGCCGCACGAGCATCGCCGACCTGCCGCCCGAACGGTTCGCGGTGGCCGTCATGGAGCTGGCGGCGGCCGAGGACGGCGACGTCGGCGAGTTCCTGAAGAAGCTGCGCAAGATCGACAGCCCGCTGTACGGCCACCTGAAGGGCGTGTGGGACAGCGCGCAGGGCGACCTCGACCGGTTCAGGAAGGGCGTGGAGACCTGGTTCGACGGGGAGATGCGGCGGCTGTCCCTGCTGTACAAGCGCTACGTCAAGTGGGTGCTCGCCGTGCTGGGCATCGTGGTCACGCTGCTGTTCTCGATGGACGGCTTCGAGTACGCCAAGACGCTGCTGCGCGACAACGCCTTCCGCGCCTCGGTGACGGCCGTGACCGGGACCGGGCCGGACGCCTACGACGAGCTCAGGCGGCGGTGCACGGGCGGCGGCGAGCCGGTGCCCTGCGTGACCGAACTGCTCAGCGAGCCCGCCCTGGTCAAGATGATGGGCCAGGCGATGGTCAGCGTGTCGATCCCGGAGACGGGCGAGCCCAGCGTGCGGGCCGACCTCGCCGCGTGGTGGGACCGGGTCAGCACGCCCAGTCACTGGCCCGGGTTCCTGCTGACGTACGTGGCGCTGCTGTTCGGCGCGCCGTTCTGGTGGGACGTCTTCCGCCGCATCACCGGGATCAAGCGGAGACACTGACCCGGCCAGGCCAGGTGCGGGTGTCGTAATGTAGGCGGGATGGAGACAGAGCGGCTCATCATGCGCAGATGGCGCGAGGCGGACCGGGAGCCCTTCGCGGCCATGAACGCCGACCCCGAGGTGATGGAGCACTTCCCCGCGCCGCTCACCCGCGAGGAGAGTGACGCGCTGGTGGTCCGGATCGAGGACCAGTTCGACCGGCGGGGCTACTCGCTGTGGGCCCTGGAGGTGCGGGAGAGCGGCGAGTTCATCGGCTTCACCGGCCTCGTCCTGCAGACCTTCGACGCGCCGTTCCTGCCCGCCGTGGAGATCGGCTGGCGGCTCGCGCGGTCCGCCTGGGGCCACGGGTACGCGATCGAGGCCGCCAGGCGGGCGGCCCAATACGCCTTCGAGGAGGCGGGGCTCGGCGACATCATCTCGATGACCGCCGAGAGCAATCTGCGCTCCCAGTCCGTCATGCGGCGGCTCGGCATGACCCGGGACCCGGCCGAGGACTTCGCGCACCCCCGGCTCGCGGCCGACAACCCGCTGTCGCGCCACGTCCTCTACCGGCTCAAGCGCCCGTGACCGGTCGGCGTCAGGCGCTCAGCGCGTGGCGCACGTCGCGCAGGGCGTGTGGCGGTTACGTCCTGGACGCCGTGGCGGCCCGCCGCCCGAGAGCGTCCGGCCGGAGTATCGTGGCAGGCGCCAGGCCACGACGATGAGGTGAACGTGCACTTCCAGCATTCGAGCGACATCTGGCGGGACTTCCCCGAACTGGTCCCGGGGGCGCTCTACGCCGAGGGCATCACGCCGGAGGTGTCCCCGGCCGCCCGCGTCGCCGCCCACGCCGAGCGGGCCGCCGCCCGGCTGGCGGGAGTCTCGGAGGGCGAGTTGCCGGAGATCCGGGCCTGGCGGCGCGCCTTCACCCGGATGGGCCTCAAACCGACCCAGTACAGATGCGCGTCGGAGGCCCTGCTGCGCCGCTTCAGGAAGGAGGGCTCGCTCCCGAGCCTGCACCCCCTGATCGACCTGTGCAACGCGGTCTCCATCGCCTACGCCGTCCCCGTCGCCGTCTTCGACGTCTCCCGGATCACCTCCCACGTCGAGGTCGGGTACGCCACGGGCGACGAGACGTACCTGACCTTCGGCGGCGACACCGAGCACCCGCCCGCGGGCGAGGTGGTCTTCGCCGACGCGGCGGGCCGGGCGCACGCCCGCCGCTGGACCAACCGCCAGAGCGGCCACTCGGCCGTCCGCGACACCACGGCGAGCGTGCTGATCGTCGCGGAGGCCCTGCACGACACGGCGGCCGAGGACGTCGAGTCCCTCCTGACCACGCTCGCCGGAGACCTCGACGCCCTGTGGCCCGTCGCCCCGAAGCAGGCGATCCTCACGGCCGCCGCGCCGCGTTTCGCGTTCCCGGGCGGCTGAGCGGTCAGATCAGCTCGGTCTTGTAGAAGATGCTGGCCAGCCGCGGCCCCTGCTCCGAGGCCAGGCCGAGGCACAACCGCGGGGCGCCGGAGACGATGTGGATGCCCATGCCCTCCGGCTCCCGGAAGTCCAGCGACTTGCCGGCCACGCTGCGCGCCCGCTGCACCTGCGCGCCGGTGCGCAGGTCGAGGCAGGTGATGTAGGTGTTGCCGGGCGGGGGCGCGATGTCGTAGGAGTTGCCGGTCAGGATGTAGACGAAGTTCCCGTAGGCCGCGTACCCCTGGAAGGTGCCCAGGCCGCCCGGCTGCGCGATGTCGAAGACCTTGTCGGGCGCGCCCCCCTTGACCGACGCCAGCGGGAAGGCCGCGATCCGGAAGGAGCTCCCGCCCCAGTACCGCATGATCAGCCGGTTGGTCGACGGGTCGATCGTGCACGTCGTGTTCGTCGCGTCCGCGATCGGCAGGTACTTGGTGAGCGCCGACGACGACGTGGTGAGCGTCTGGCCGTTGACGAACTTGAAGCGGGCCAGCCTGGTGCCCCGGGAGCTGCCCTCGGACGTCACCCCGTCGGTCTCCGTCCACAGGTAGGCGGACGACCCCGACGGCTCCACGCCGATCTGGACGCCGTGGCCGAAGCCCATGAGGTACATGTGCCCGAGGATGGCCCCCGACAGGCTCAGCTTGGTCAGGCACAGGTCGCCCGCGGCGTTCGAGGCGGAGCCGTTCTTGACCTGGGCCGTGTAGATGTGGCCGTTGGTGTTGTCGATGGTGAACGACTGCAGGACCGTGCCGTTGTACAGCGCCTTGCGCCAGATCAACGAGGTCGAGGGGGCGGTGAGCTCGAAGCGGCCCTCCGCGGCGGACGCGGCCTCGGTGGGGAGGAGGGCGGCCGTCGCGGCCACTCCCGCGCCGAGCTTGAGCAGGCCCCTGCGCGTGACCGGGAGAGAAGAGGTCATTTTCGCATCCGTTCAACTGGGAGTCATCGAATGGTGAACACAACCTAATGGCGTGATGTGCGGTCATGGGAGAAGATCGTCATTACGGCTCCACACCGATACGCGCCGAGGACGGAGCGACAAGTGCCGCCGGGGGAGCGGCCGGTGCTGGTGCCGGGCACGCCGCCGAAGGCCGTGCGCCGAAAGCGAATCGATAAGGCCCAGCCCTAAGGTCGGGCGGCATGCAGCCTCTCCACCCGAGAACCGCCCCGGACAGCACGCGCCCTCTGGTGCGCCCCGCAACCGGAGGCGTACTCGCCGGCACGGCCGTCCTGCTCCTGGTCGAACTCGTCCACGACGTGCTCAGAACCGGGCTGGACGCCTGGGAGTGGGTCAGCGGCGTCCAGATCACGAGTTGGTCCGTTCGCTTCGTCGAAGTGGTGCTGCTGCTGGTGTTCATTCCGTCAACCGTGCGCGCTCGCGAAGGTGCCCGGGCCGTCGTGCTCGCCATCCTGGGCATCACGTTCGGGAGAATGCTCTCCATCTGGGCCGCCACCGGCTATTCGCTGATCTCCACGCCGGACGCCACGCTCTCGCAGTTGAGCTGGATCATGGTGCTGAGACTGGTCGCGCTGAGTGCCGCGACCGTGGTCGCCTTCTCGCTCCTGGCGACCCGGGAATCGGCACGCCGGTTCTGGCACCGCGCCGGAGCCGGCCCGCCCTCGACGGCGGCCAGGCCCAGAGGGGTGAGCGTGGCCTCGTGGCTGCTGATCGGCTACGCCCTCTACCAGGTCGTGAGGATGGCGGCGAACACCTACCTCGTGTCGGGTCGGGTTCCCAGCTCCATCGGTTACGAGATCTCGATCAACATGAGCGGCATCGTCGGCGCGACAGCCTCGATCGTCCTGTTCTTCATGATCCGACGCGGCGGGGACGTCGCCAGACTCGTGGTGATCGCCGTCGCCGGCATGCCCGTCGCCGGCGCGACAAGCGCGTTGATCAGCGCTGCCACTCTGCTGCCGGACATCCGGTCGAACATCGGCCCGTGGGATCTCCTGTGGTTGGCGCTGCTCGTCATCGCCTGCGGCGCCGGCGTGACCATCATCGTCCTGCTGACCGGACGCGACACGGCCGACTGGTTCCACAACCGCCGCATGGCGGGTCCGATACGCGGGACGGCGGTAGCCGCACGGAACGGCCGAGGTCAGCCGACCTGTCCGGACTGCCTGGTCGACGTGGAAGCGGGTGAACCGCGCTCCCGTCCGAGGTCCGCCAACTGCCGTAATGGTGTTGCCTGAGTGCTCCGTCGGCGCTGTGTCACTGGTCAGCGCCGGTACCCGGCCCGACCACCTGGCCGGCTCCCACGCGCGGAAACGGCCCGGCATCGATGTTCGACGCCGGGCCGTTCTGTCCGGTCTCCGCTCGGTCAGGAGGCGGAAGGGTCACACGTCGTAGTAGAGCTCGAACTCGTGCGGGTGCGGGCGCAGCCGGATCGGGTCGACCTCGTTCTCCCGCTTGTACGAGACCCACGTCTCGATCAGGTCGGGCGTGAACACGCCGCCTTCGAGCAGGTAGTCGTGGTCGCCTTCGAGCGCGTTGAGCACGTCGGTGAGTGAGCCCGGCACCTGCGGGATGTTGCGGGCCTCCTCCGGCGGGAGCTCGTAGAGGTCCTTGTCGACCGGCTCCGGCGGCTCGATCTTGTTGCGGATGCCGTCGATGCCAGCCATCAGCATGGCCGAGAACGCGAAGTACGGGTTGCACGACGGGTCGGGCACCCGGAACTCGATGCGCTTGGCCTTCGGGTTGGAGCCCGTGATCGGGATGCGCACGCAGGCCGAGCGGTTGCGCTGGGAGTAGACCAGGTTGACCGGGGCCTCGTAGCCGGGCACCAGACGGTGGTAGGAGTTGACCGTCGGGTTGGTGAAGGCCAGCAGCGACGGGGCGTGCCTGAGCAGGCCGCCGATGTAGTAGCGGGCGGTGTCGGACAGGCCCGCGTAGCCGACCTCGTCGTAGAAGAGCGGCGAGCCGTCCTTCCACAGCGACTGGTGGCAGTGCATGCCGGAGCCGTTGTCACCGAAGATCGGCTTGGGCATGAACGTGACCGTGTGCCCGAACTCGAGCGCCGTGCTCTTGATGATGTACTTGTACAGCATCAGGTTGTCGGCGGTCTTGAGCAGCGTGCCGAACTTGAAGTCGATCTCCGCCTGACCGGCCGTGCCGACCTCGTGGTGCTGCATCTCGACGTCGATGCCGCACTCGATGAGGTTGCGGACCATCTCCGAGCGCAGGTCGGTGAAGTGGTCCATCGGCGGCACCGGGAAGTAGCCGCCCTTGTAGCGCGGCTTGTAGCCGAGGTTGCCGCCCTCGGTGGCCTTGCCGGTGTTCCAGGCGCCCTCGATGGAGTCGATGTAGTAGTAGCCGGCGTTCTGCCGCGTCTCGAAGCGCACGTCGTCGAAGATGTAGAACTCGGCCTCCGGGCCGAAGTACACGGTGTCGGCGATGCCGGTGCCCTTGAGGTACTCCTCCGCCTTGCGTGCGACGTTGCGCGGGTCGCGGCTGTAGGCCTCGCCCGTCAGCGGGTCGTGCACGAAGAAGTTCAGGTTGAGCGTCTTGTGCTGGCGGAACGGGTCCAGCACGGCGCTGCTCGGGTCGGGCAGAAGGAGCATGTCGGACTCGTGGATCGCTTGGAAACCGCGGATCGACGAGCCGTCGAACATGAGTCCGTCGGTGAAAACGCTCGCGCTGAAGTTCTCGACCGGGAAGGTGAAGTGATGCGTCGTCCCCGGCAGGTCGGTGAACCTGACATCGACGAACTGCACCCCTTCGTCACTGATGAACTTCAGGACGTCGTCGGCGGAGTTGAACACTCTCGAACCTCCCTGAGGACATGGCCATCATTGCGACGCTAGGACGTGGCCGTTTCCATATGGTGTCTCGATTGTTTCGCACATGTTACGCACGACGGGTCCGACGTGCCGGAGCGCCGGGAAGTCGTTCACGTCTCCTTGGCGGCCAGGCAGTCGTGCCCGGGCCGGGGCCCGTCCAGCTCGTACGGGTCCACGGGCGCGCCCGCCGCCCCAGTGGAGCCGTCGAAGAGGGGGTGGACGAACGCGTCGGCCCCGTCGCAGCGGGCGGGCGTGGCGTACCCGCCCGACCGGTCCACCCAGACGACCACCTCGCCCGCCTCCCGGTACAGCAGGAACGTCGCGTGTCTGCGTGTGACCAGCGGGATCGCGGTGTCAGGGCGGCCGGGCCGCTGGACGGCGTGCACGATGACGTGGTCGGTCTCCAGCCTGGCGCCCTCGCGCCCGTCCAGCGTGAACGGCGACAGCGCGGTCCTGCCGCGCACCTTGACCGTGGCGCCGGCCCGTTCGGCGGAGCCGGGCGCGAGGCTCGTCACCCACCTGCGGGTGTCGTCGGACCCGTCGCGGTCGAGCCGCTCGGCGAACCAGGACCGCTCGCCGGGGTGCAGCAGCCGCATGAACGCCGCCGGCTCGCCGCCCATGAGCGTCTCGTGGTCGAGGTGGGCCGCGGCCAGCAGGTCGCGGGCCCGCCGCAGGCCCTCGGCCACGTCCTGCTCCGACAGGCCGCCGGTCGCCGTGGCCGCGGGCATGACGAAACCGGCCGCGCCGTCCGGCCAGCCCGCCGCCCGGGTGCCGGCGAACGGCCCCTCGGCCGCGCCGCGCGTGCCCCGGGCCGGCGTCGTCTCCCCGGTCAGCGGGGCGTCCCCGCCGTTGGGCACCGAGGACAGGGGAGTGTCCACGGGCGCGAAGCCGGAGGAGGCGAGCAGATCGGGACGGAACATGACGACCACCCCCGCCGCCACGATCACCGCCGTGATCCCGGCCATCGCCGTCCAGACCGGCCCGACCCGGGGCGTCCTGGCCGCCTTCCGCGCCGCCGCCCGCATCCGGCGCTGCTGGCCGGTGTCGATCTGCGCGACCAGCTCGTTGAAACGGCGGTCGAGGTCGTCCCCGTGTGGCATGGCGTCCATGATGGCCGTCCAGTGACGCGGTTGGGTCACGATCCGGACCGGCCCACCGGGCGGCTACCGTGGAGGGTATGAGCAGCAACGAGCCTCGGTGGACACAGACGTGGCTGGGCGGGGTCCGGTCCGCCGGAGTCGATCTCGGCTATCCCGGACAGCGCCTCGGGCTGCCCGAGGAGGGCAGCGGGTCGATCGCGGGCTGGGGGCGCAGGATCGGCGCGCTCGTCATCGACTGGATGATCTGCACGTGGGTGGTCGTGCAACTGCTGCTCAGGATGAACCCGGCCGAGTCGCCGTGGGCGCCGGCGCTGGTGTTCGCGCTGCAGTACCTGGTGCTGGTCGGGTGGTTCGGCCAGACGTTCGGCCACCGGCTGATGGGCGTCCGGGTCGCCGCGATGGACGGCGGGGACCCGCGGCTGCTGCCCGTCGCGGTGCGTACGGTGCTGCTGGCTCTGGTCGTGCCGGCCGCGATCTGGGACCGCGACCACCGCGGGCTGCACGACCGCGCGTCCAACACCGTGGTCGTCCGTATGTGATCTCACCGCATTAAAAAACCGTACCGGGTTTAAATTTGTACCCGGTACGGTTTATGCTGTCCGCATGATGGCGGGGCTCAGGGAGCGCAAGAAGGAGGAGACCCGGCGGCGGATCTCCGAGGTGGCGTTGCGGCTGTTCGACGAACGCGGATACGACGCGGTGACCGTCAACGAGGTCGCCGAGGCGGCGGGGGTCGCCAAGGTCACCCTGTTCAGCTACTTCCCGAGCAAGGACTGCCTGGTCCTCGACGGGGTCCAGGAGGACACGGCCACGATCGTGGCCGGCCGGGCCGAGGGGCAGCGGCCGCTCGCCGCCCTGCGCGCCCACTACCGGGCCATGAGCGGGGAACAGGGCGGCGGCCTGGACGTCGAAGGGCTGCTCACGAAGATCCGCGTGATCGCGTCGAGCCCGGCCCTGCTGGCGGGCGTCTACCAGACCAACGCCGGCCGGCGCCACGAACTGGCCGCCGCGCTCGCCGAAGCGGGCGCGGGACGCGCCGCGACGCTCATGGCGGCCCAGGTCACCGCCGCCGTCACCACGTTGCAGGAGACGTTCTTCCACCGGCTCGCCACAGGCGTGCCGCCGGCGGAGGCGGGACGGCTCCTGGGGGAGGACGTCGAGCTGGCCTTCGACCTCCTGGAACACGGCTTCTCATCCATCGAGGGAGACATAGCGTGAAAAAAGGCATCAACTACGACACGGGGTTCCTGCCGGGGAGCGGGATCTCGCGCCGGGCGTTCGACCCCGGCGTCGTCGCCCGGGAGATGCGGGTCATCGCCGACGAACTGCACTGCCAGGTCGTCCGCGTCTCGGGCCGCGACGCCGCCCGGCTCGGCGTGGCCGCCGAACAGGCCGCCGCCGCGGGCCTGGAGGTGTGGTTCGCCCCGTTCCCGGTGGACGCCCAGCCCGACGAGGTCCTGGCGCTGTACGCCGACTGCGCCGGCCGCGCCGAGTCGCTGCGCCGCGGCGGGGCCGAGGTCGTGCTCGTCACCGGCTGCGAGACCAGCGCCTTCTGCCCCGGCTACCTGCCGGGCGAGTCCTACATGGACCGCCTGACCTGGATGGGCACGGCCGGGATGGCGGAGTGGACCTCGCTCGGCCCCGTCATGGAGGCGCTCGACGCCTTCCTCGCCGAGGCCGCGAGCACCGCCAGAGCCCGCTTCGGCGGCCGGATCACCTACGCCGCCGGGCCCTGGGAGTCCATCGACTGGAGCCCGTTCGACCTGGTCGGCACGGACGCCTACCGGGCCGCCCACAACAAGGACGCCTTCGTCGAGGAGGTACGCGGCCACTTCGGGCACGGCAAGCCGGTCGCGGTGACCGAGTTCGGCACGTGCGGCTACCGGGGCGCGGGCGAGCGGGGCGGCATGGCCTGGTCGGTGCCCGACGGCGCGGTGCCCGACGAGAGCGAGCAGGCCCGCTACCTCACCGAACTCCTCGACGTCTTCGAGAAGGAGGGCGTCGAGACGGCGCTCTGGTTCACCTTCGCCGGATACACCCGCCTCGGCGATGACGACCTCGGCTCCTACGGCGTGGTCCGGATGCTGGACGAGACCCGATGGGAGCCCAAGGAGGTCTTCCACACCATGGCCGCCCGGTACGCGCGCGGCTAGGGCGTCGGATCAGGTGTTCGCGCAGCAGAAGACGGCCGTGCCGGGCAGGTGACGGCCGCGCAGCGGGCTCCAGCCGCCCCACACCCGCTCGTGCTCCTGCGGCCACTCCGGCTCCACCAGCCCGGTGATCGTCAGGCCGGAGAGCGCCAGCAGGTTCACCCAGTCGGCCATCGTGCGGTGGTGCTCGACGTAGGTCAGCGTGCCCCGCTCGTCGCGCTCCTCGTACGGGCCGCGGTCGAAGTAGGAACGGTCGGAGGTCAGCCCGCGCGGCCCCGGATCGTCGGGGAAGGCCCAGCGGATCGGGTGGCTCACCGAGAACACGAACCGCCCGCCCGGCCGCAGCACCCTGCGCACCTCGCGGAAGACGGCCACCGGGTCGGCCACGAACGGCAGCGCCCCGTACGCCGAGCAGGCCACGTCGAAGGAGCCGCCGGCGAACGGCAGCGCCTCGGCGTCGGCCTGCACGACCGGTACGCGGACGCCGGCGTCGAGATCGATGCGCTGGGAGTGGCGGAGCTGGCGGTGCGAGATGTCGAAGGCCGCCACCGCCGCCCCCTGCCGCGCCAGCCAGCGCGCGCACTGGGCGGCGCCGCAGCCGATCTCCAGCACCCGCCGCCCGCGTACCGGGCCGAGCAGCCCCGCCTCGGCCTCGTCGAGCCCCTCGGGGCCCCACACGAACCCGTCGTCACGCAGGAACTCGCCGTGCTCGACCTGGTAGTCGTCGGCGTTGCCGTCCCACCAGCCGCGGTTGGCCCGCGACGAAGGCGACAGCACTAGCGCATCTTGGGGCCACGCGGCATGCGCGCGCCCTTGGGCATCGGGCCCTTGGGCATCGGCATGTTGCGCGGCAGCGAGCGCAGGCGGTCCTTCACCTCGTTGACCGAGGGCTTCTTCAGGTTGCGCGGCAGCTTCATCAGGTGGCGCTGCAGCTTGCCCAGCGGCACCTGCCCCTCGCCGTCGCCGCACTGGACGTCATAGATCTCGACGCCCAGCACCACCCGCGAGATGCGCTGCTTCTCCGCCTTGAGCATCTTCGCCACCCGGTTGCCCGGCCCCTCGGACACCAGCACGACGCCCGGGTAGCCGACCACCAGGTGGATGAGGTCCTGGTCACGGTTGACCGCGATGGCCGGGGTGACCTGCCAGTTGCCGCGCATGCCCTGCAGCACCGCCGCCGCGGCGCCGGTCTGGCCGTGCAGGATCGAGTACTGGGCCTTCTGGGCGAGCTGCCCGAACACCACCAGCCCGACCGTGAGCGCGGCCAGCACGCCGATGAACAGCGAATACCAGAGGTAGTCCGTGACCAGGCCGATCACGACGACCACAGCCAGCGTGCCCACCGCCGAGAGGAAGACGATCGGCATCCCCTTGGGATTGGCCTGCTTGATGATCTGCGCGACCATGCGGAGCTGCTTGATACGCCCCGGCTTCTCTGAGTCCTCGGACTTTGCCATGCTCAGAAGGATACAAACCAACTGGTGCGCTAGGGAAAACGCGCCCCGGCCGTTCTCCGGCTGTGACCAACTTCGGCGGCCACCGTGACCGCGCGGCGCCGGACGTCAGGAGATCGTGACCGTGGCCGTCAGCCGGATGTCGGCCGCGCTGCGGCCCACCTCCACCGTGTGCACGCCCTCGACCGTGCGCCAGCCGTCCTCCCACATCTGGAAAGCGCGATCCGGCAGGAAAACGGTGGTCAGCACGGTCTGGCCCGGCTCCGCCGTCACCACGTCGAACCCGGCCAGCCGCCTGCGCGGCCCGGCGTAGACCTGGACGACCTCCCGCCCGGGGCGGCTGCCGGTGTTCGTGACGGCCACGGTCACGCTCGTGCCCTCGGCCGCGATCGAGTCGTAGGACCAGGTCGTGTAGCCCAGCCCGTGCCCGAACCAGAACGCGGGAGCCCGCTCGGCCCGCCGCCACGCCGGATAGCCGACGAACACGCCCTCGTCGTAGCTCACCTTCCCGTCCACCGGTGTCACGTCCGTCACCGGCGCGTCCGCCAGCCGCGCCGGCCACGTCGTGGGCAGCCGCCCGCCCGGCTCGGCGTCCCCGAACAGCACGTCGGCCAGCGCCGCCCCCGCCTCCTGCCCGGGGAACCAGGTGACCAGCACCGCCGCCACCTCCGCCAGCCAGGGCAGCTCCACCGGCGCGCCCGCGTTGACCACGACCACCGTGCGGGGGTTGGCCGCCGCCACCGCGCTGATCAGCTCGTCCTGGCGGCCCGGCAGCCGCAGGCCGGTGCGGTCGAAGCCCTCGCTCTCGACCTCCGGCGTGGTCGCCGCCACGACCACCGCCACGTCGCACTCGCGTGCCGTCCGCACGGCCTCGGCGATCAGCTCGTCCGCGCCGGCCGCCGGCTCCGCGTGGCCGAGCGTGAACGACACGAACGCCACGCCGCCGAACGTGCCCGCCGGATGCGTCAGCACCAGCTCGTACGTCTCGCCCGCCGCCATCGCCACCCCGACCCGCGTCTCGGGCGGCGACAGGAACGCCACGGCCGGGTCCGCCCCCTCCAGGCCCACGTTCTCGTCGAGGACGGTCTCACCGTTCACGGTGAGCGTGAACGCGCCCACCCCCCTCACCGACAGCTCGTGCCCGCCGCCGGTCCGCGCCGTGTACGCCGCCCGCAGCCGCACCGCCCTGAGCCGGTCGCCGTCCACCCCGGGCGGCAACTCGCCGAGCCAGCGCGCCTCGCCCGTGGCCAGCGGCTGCTCGTTCAGCACCGTGCCCGACCCGTCCAGGAACTGCGCCGTGACGGGGCCGGGCAGCGGCGACAGGCGGATGCGGGGGTCGGCGCCGAGGGCGTGACGGACCTCGGTCCGCTCGGCCAGGCCGCGCAGCGGCGAGACGACCCGGTCGGGGAAGACCTGGGCGCTGCCGCCGCCCATCACGCGCGCCTCGCGGGCCGCCACGCCGATCACGGCCAGCGTCGGCGTGCCCCGCAGTGGCAGCAGGCCGTCGTTGACGAGCAGGGTGGAGCCGCGCGCGGCGAGCTCACGGGCCAGCGCCACGCCGTCGATGGGCTCCCCGGCGGGCTCCGGGGGCCGGCCGCCGAGCGCTCCGACGCGCTCGGCCAGGCGCAGCACGCGGCGGACGTGATCGTCCACGACCGCCTCCGGCACCCGCCCCGCGCGCACGGCCGCCTCCAGCCGCCCGCCCCACGGCCCGGACGGCCCCGGCATGGCCACGTCGGTGCCGCCCAGCGCGGCGGGCTCGGTCGAGCGCACCGCCGTCCAGTCCGACACCACGCACCCGTCGAAGCCCCACTCGCCCTTCAACACCCCGTTGACCAGCTCCGAGTGCTCGGTCATGGTGGTCCCGTTCACCGCGTTGTAGGCCGTCATCAGCCCCCACGCCCCGGCCCGCACCACCCGCTCGAACGGCGCCAGGTACAACTCGCGCAGCGCCTGGTCGCCGGCCACGACGTCCACGGTGAAGCGGTCGGTCTCGAAGTCGTTGGCCACGAAGTGCTTCGGCGTGGTCGCGACCCCGCCCTCCTGCACGCCCTCGACGTAGGCGGCGCCGATCTCACCCGTCATGTACGGATCCTCCGACAGGCACTCGAAGTGCCGGCCGCCGAGCGGGGAGCGGTGCAGGTTGAGCGTGGGCGCGAGCAGCACGTGCACGCCCTTGCGCCGCGCCTCCTGGGCGAGCAGCAGCCCGGCCCGCCGGACCAGCTCGACGTCCCAGGTCGCGGCCAGCGCCGTCGGGCTCGGCAGGGCGATCGACGGGTCGGCGGCGCTCCACTGCTCGCCGCGTACGCCGATGGGCCCGTCGCTCATCACGAGACGATCGAGCCCGATCTCGGGCAGCGGGGGCAGCGACCACATGCCGGCCCCCGTGAGCAGGCGGATCTTGGCGGGCAGGTCGAGCCGGGCGATCAGTTCGTCGAGGTCCACGAGCACAGTGTTCATCAGGTGTGCGCGTCCCCGACAGGTCCGCGACCTTCGCGTCCGGCAAAACGCGGGCCGTCAGGCGGTCACGAAGAACTCCAGCAGCTCGGGCACCAGCGCCTCGGGCGCCACGTTGTGCGCCTGGTCCTCCAGCACCCGCCGCACCGCCCCAGGCACCGCCGCCGTCACCGCCAGCCCCGCGCTCGCCATCCACGCCGGGCTGTCGGACCCGTTGAGCACCAGCGTCGGCTGCTCCAGCGCGGCCAGCAGGTCGGCGGGCAGCGCGTTGCCGGGGCCGAGCACCGCCGCCTCGTACGCCAGCGTGTGCGCCACCGCCTCGGCCTCCGCCCAGGACGGGTGCTCGCGCATCGCGGCCACGCCCTCGCGCGGCAGCTCCGCCGCCTCGACCATGAACCGCTCGACGGCTTCGCCCCGCCTGCCCTCGGCGACCAGGTCGGCCAGCCGCGCCGCGAAGTCGACAGGGAGGGCGGGCGCGCCGGCGTCCACGTGGTACGGCGGCTCCCACACGGCCAGCTTCGTGATCGCCGGGTAACAGGCCGCCGCCTGCAGCGCCAGCGCCGCCCCGGACGAGCCGCCGAACACCATGGCCGACCCGCCCGCCGCCGCGACGACGGCGGCCAGGTCCTCGATCTCCCGCTCGACGGCGTACGGCTCGGTGTCGCCGCTGTCACCGCGCCCGCGGCGGTCGTAGTTGTAGACCGTGAACCACCGCGCCAGGCCGGTCGCGATGGCGGCCATCATGGGATGCCGCCGATCCGTGAACGCGCCCTGCACCAGCACCACCGCCGGGCCCTCGCCGTGGCGGTCGTAGGCGATGACGGTGCCGTCGCCGGACCTCGCCGTCCCCGTACGCATCGCGCCCGCCCGCACCGAGTCCGTGCTCATGACGCGGGCTGTACGAGGCACAGGGCCTCCCAGTGGTAGCCGTCGGGGTCGGCGAAGCCGCGCTGGTAGCGGGGGCCGCCCTCCGGCTGCTCGACGCCCGCCGGGCTGCCGCCGGCCGCCAGCGCCTTCTCCAGCAGCGCGTCCACCTGCGCCGGGTTCTCCATCCCGAGCACCAGGACCGCGGCCGTACGGTCGGCCGGGTCGGCGACCTCCTTGGTGACGAACGAGGCGAACACCTTCTCGGCCAGCAGCATGACCTGCGTCTGATCGTTGATGATCACCGACGCCATGCCCTCGGCCATGCCGAAGATGGAGAAGCCGAGGTCGGTGAAGAACTGCTTCGACCGGTCCAGATCCTTGACCGGGAGGTTCACGAAGAGCTGCATCTGACTGATCCCTTTCTCGCGTCCTGCGAACGTCTCAAGTCTGCTGCGTCGCGGCCGGAGAGTCTTGGATCTGGATGCCAGGTGGATTGAACTTCAGCGCACGGTGTGCGCCCGTCGGTACTCGGCCGGCGGCATCCCGTAGGCGCGCCGGAACAACCTGGAGAAATGCGCCGCGTCCGGTAACCCCCACCGCGCCCCGATCGCGCTGACCGACTGGGAGCCGCCCGCGATCAGGTCCGCCCGGCAGCGTTCGAGCCGGCGCTGCCGGATCCAGGCGGCCACCGTGGTGTGCTCGGACTCGAAGAGCCGGTGCAGGAAGCGCACGGAGACGTTGTGCGCCGCCGCGATGCTCGCCGGGTCGAGGTCGATCTCGCCCAGCCGCTGCTCGATGAACGTGTGCACCTGGAGCAGCAGCGTGCGCTGCCTGGTGCCGGCGGGCAGCGCCCCGGTCTGGTCCAGCCGCTCGGCCACGGCCGCGCCCACCAGGTCGGTCACCACCGTGGACAGCCGCGCGGCGCTGTCGGCCCGGTACGTCTCGTGATCCAGGGCCACCCGCCGCAGCAGCGGCACGGCCAGCGCGGCGGCCCCCGACCCCTCCCCGATGGGCAGCGCGGCCAGCTCCGCCACCGCGTCGACCGGCACCGCGAGCCGGTCACGCGGGAAGCTGAACACCGCCAGCCGCACCGCCGAGTCGTAGGCCAGCTCGTACGGCCGGGTGAAGTCGTAGATCGCGAACTCGCCCCGGCTGAGCTGCGTGCGCCGCCCGTCCTGGGACAGCCGCGGGCTGCCCTCCAGCGCGAGCACCACGCGGTAGTGGTCGGGGTTGCCGCGGCGGATCAGCCCCGAGGTGCGGTGCACGCTGTGCGGGGTGGAGGTGTGGATCCGGCCGACCCCCACCGCGCCGAGCCGGCCGAACTCGATCTCGCCCCGCAGTGGCGCGTCGAGGTCGATGCGCAGGTCGAGGGGGCCGAGGGTGTCGCAGACGATGCTGCGCCAGGCGTCGAGCCGGCGCTCGGCGGGTAAGTCGCTCGTGCGGATCAGAACGGTCATGCGGGGGCGCCCTCCGTCTGGCTGGGCTGCCATGGTAGCCACGCCCGCCGACAATGCGGGAGCCCGCGACACCCGCCCCGGACACGCGTGAGCCCCGGGACGACGCCCGGGGCCCATGTGTCCGCGCGTGCGCGGCGTCAGGCGGTCTGGCGGGCCTCGATGGCCTGCTGGTAGAGCCGGCCCGCCCGGTACGACGAACGCACCAGCGGCCCGGACAGCACCCCGGCGAACCCGATCGCCTCGGCCTCGGCCTGCAGCTCCACGAACTCCTCCGGCTTGACCCAGCGCTCCACCGGGTGGTGGCGCGGCGTCGGCCGCAGGTACTGGGTGATCGTCAGCAGGTCGGTGCCGGCCGCGTGCAGGTCGCGCATCGCCTCGGTGACCTCCTCGCGCGTCTCGCCCATGCCCAGGATCAGGTTGGACTTGGTGACCAGCCCGGCCTCGCGGGCCGTCGTGATCACCCCGAGCGAGCGCTCGTAGCGGAAGGCGGGACGGATGCGCTTGAAGATGCGCGGCACCGTCTCGACGTTGTGCGCGAACACCTCGGGCGCGCTGGAGAAGACCTCCGCGAGCTGCTCGCGGTCGCCGTTGAAGTCGGGCACCAGCAGCTCGACGCCGCAGCCGGGCAGCAGCTCGTGGATCTGCCGCGCGGTCTCGGCGTACAGCCAGGCGCCGCCGTCGGGCAGGTCGTCGCGGGCCACCCCGGTCACGGTCGCGTAGCGCAGGCCCATCTGCTGGACGGACTCGGCCACCCGGCGGGGCTCGTCGCGGTCGTATTCCTTCGGCTTGCCCGTGTCGATCTGGCAGAAGTCGCAGCGGCGGGTGCACTGGTCGCCGCCGATGAGGAAGGTCGCCTCGCGATCCTCCCAGCACTCGTAGATGTTGGGACAGCCCGCCTCTTCACAGACCGTGTGCAGGCCCTCCCGGCGCACGAGCGATTTCAGCTCGGTGTACTCGGGGCCCGTCTTCAGCTTGGTCTTGATCCACGGGGGCTTGCGCTCGATAGGGGTCTCGGCGTTACGCACCTCCAGGCGGAGGAGCTTTCGGCCTTCAGGAGCAACGGTCACCCTCCCAGCTTACGTCTCGCGGGAAAGGGGACAGGTCGAGGGTCAGGAGATGAGACCGAAGCCGCGGATCGCACGGGTGTAGTGGGCCGACAGCTCCTCGTCGATGCGCCCGGACTGCGCGGTGCCGAGCAGCTCGGACTGCGGGGCGTCGGGGAGCACGCCGTCGGCGGTGAGCTGGAACTTGGCCAGCACCGTGCGCCGGATCGCCGACACGCTCTCGCCGCGCAGCGCCGCCGCCTGCATCGGCGCCACGTAGCCGCCGCGCGCCTCCAGCGCCTCCAGCTCGGCCAGCTCCGCCTCGGACACCGCCCGCAATGCCAGCCCCCTGTGCCTGGCCGCCACCCGGACCTCGCCCGACCTCGCCAGGCGGGTCAGCGCGTACCGGACGAGCAGCAGCGGCCCGCCGAGCACCCGGCCGAACAGGCGGCCGATGAAGCCCGTCACGTTGTAGGTGGTGTCCATCGCGTACAGCGCCATCGGGGAGGAGACGGCGATGCTGTCCTCGGCGTCCCGCCTGGCCGCCAGCGGCGCCGCGCCCGAGCCCAGCAGGCCGTCCTGCCAGGAGTCGAGGGTGGCCAGCGCCTCGCTCACCACCCGCTCGTCACCGGCGGGCAGCCGGGCGTACGCCGTGGCCAGCAGCGTCACCCGCTGCGTGGGCGGCAGCGCCAGCCACAACGGCAGGCCGATGACCAGCACGGGCACGCGCAGCACGCCGACGTGGTCGTAGCGGGTGAGCACGCTGAGGTCGCGCACCGCGATCTTCTTCGGCCGCCGCACCCCGACGCGGTCGGCCACGCGGTCGGCCACCTCGTACACCTCGGCGGCCGAGACGCGGTCGAGCACCTCGGCGTCGGCGGGCAGACGGCCGAGGCCGGGCCGCAGCACCCACCCGACGGCCAGGCTCGCCGCGCCGAAGATCCAGGACAGGGTGCTGCCCGGCTCACGAACGATGATCCACGCGCCGAGGGCGACGAAGGCCAGCGTCAGCAGGTGCACCAAGAGCGCGATCACGAGGGCGGAAAGGCGCTTCACACCGGGATGGTAAGCCCCGGCCGCCCTCGATCGCGAGGCGATTTACGGTCGCCGCGTGCCCGGTGCGCTCACCGGCGCAGCAGGTCCTCCTCATGGAGGTCGAAGGGCTCCTTGCCGAGCGCCTCCGCCAGCCGTTTCTCCGCGATCGGGATGACCTCCTCCACCACGATGCGCCGGCCCGTCTCGGCGGACAGCGACGAGACCCCGACACCGGGGATGCCGCACGGCGTGATGCGCTCGAACCAGCGGGGGTCGCTGGCGCAGTTGAGGGCGAAGCCGTGCATGCTCACGCCCCGCGCCACCCGCAGGCCCACCGCGCCGAGCTGGCGGTCGGGCAGCCCGAGGGCCGGATCGCCGGCCGCCCAGACGCCCGGCCTGCCGGGCACCCGGCGCGCGGTGACGCCGAAGTCGGCGCACACCTGGATCATGGTGTCCTCCAGGCGGCAGGCGTAGGCGACCACGTCGCTCACCGCCACGATCGGATAGGCGACGAGCTGCCCAGGACCGTGCCAGGTCAGCCGCCCGCCGCGATCGACGTCGACGACCGGGGTGCCGTCGGACGGCCGCTCGTGCGGCGCGGTGCGCTTGCCCGCCGTGTAGACGGGCGCGTGCTCGAGGAACAGGACGGTGTCGGTGAGCTCTGCGGCGGCGCGCTTGCCGTGCACCCAGCGCTGCAGCGACCAGGCCTGCTCGTAGGGGACGTCGACACCGAGGCGGACGATGGCGAGTGCGTGGGGATCGTCCCCGGGGATGGGGCGCATGAGCCTATTGTGCCGTTCCCTCACCCTCGAAGGGTAATCAGGGGGTCAGCAGACGTGGCTCGATCCTGAACTCCTTTACCCTTCCCGCACCTTCGTCCTCCACCTTGTACGCGTAGGCGGAGGCGTCCACGCTGACCGCCTGGATGAACTCGGGGCCCACGTAGTGCAGCGCCACGCCCTCGTCGGCCGCGTACCCGGCGGGCAACTCGCCGCTGGCCACCGACCCCTGCAGCAGCGGGCGGCGCTGCGGCTCGGAGTTGTAGTGCACCCCGCACGAGTACGGCAGCAGCGCCATGCCCTCGGCCCACACCCGCAGCTCGGGGCCGAAGGAGTCGGTGTTGCCGCCGACGTGCCAGCACAGTGCGCCCGCGCTCTGCCCCGACAGCACCACCCCGGCCCGCCACGCTTCCTCGAACGCCTCGTCGAGCCCGTGCAGCCGCCACAGCGCCATCAGGTTGGCCACGCTGCCGCCGCTGACGTAGATCATGTCCTGTTCCAGGATCCACGCCCGCGGATCCGGCACGTTCGGCATCGGGAACACCGTCAGATGGCTCAACTCGACGTCCCAGCCGGAGAAGGCGCCGTACATCTTCAGCATCCAGTCGGCGGAGTCTCCCATCGCGGTGGCCACCAGGCCCAGCTTCGGCCGGTCCTGGCCGGTCAGGTCGAGGCCGTAGCGCAGCAGCCCGCTCGCCTCGATCTGGCCGTGCCGCCTGCTGGGGCGGAACGAGCCGCCTCCGATGGCGAGGATGTGCGACTGTCCTGACCGGCTCATGTCAGATTTCTCCCGGCTGCTAGAAGGATGACGGCAAACTAGAGTACGGCGCGAAAGGCCTCGTCGAGGGTCGTATGCGAGAAGCGGTAACCCCCGGCGACCAGCTTGGCAGGCGTCAGGCGATGGCTGACGAGCAGCCCCTCCCGGGCGAACTCGCCCAGCCCCGCGGCCAGCGCGAACGCGGGCACGGGGATCGGCAGCGTCCCGCGCCGCAGGGTCTTGCCGAGGGTCGTGGTGAACTCGGCGTTCGTGACGGGCGCGGGCGAGGAGAAGTTCACCGGGCCCTCGACGTCGCGGGTCCGCAGCACGTGCAGCGCCGCCCCGACCCAGTCGTCCAGGGTGATCCACGACCAGTACTGCCGGCCCGTGCCGAGCGGCGCGCCCAGCCCCATCCTGAAGATCGGCAGGATCCGGCCGAGCGCCCCGCCGCGCCGGCTCAGCACCAGCGACGTGCGGGCCAGCACCGTCCTGATGCCCGACTCCGCGGCCCGCCGGGCCTCGTCCTCCCAGCGCAGGCACAGCTCGGACAGGAAGCCCTCGCCCTTGCCCGCCGTCTCGTCGATCACCCGGTCGCCGGTGTCGCCGTAGAAGTCCATCCCGGAGGCCGACAGGAGCACCTCGGGCGGCTCGGACAGCCCGCGCAGGGCGTCGACCAGCACCCTGGTGCCCTGGGTGCGGCTGGTCACCAGCTCACGCTTGTACGCGGGACTCCACCGCCGGCCCGCGATCGACGCCCCGGCCAGGTGCACGACCGCCTCCGCCCCCCGCAGCGCGGCCAGGTCGACGACCTGCTCGGCAGGGTCCCAGAACGCCTCGTCGTCCTGCTGCGGCCGTCTGCGCACCAGCCGGACCACCTGCCTGCCGTCGGCCCGCAGCGCCGCCACCAGCGCCGTCCCGAGCAGGCCCGAGGCCCCCGTCACGATGATCGCCATGGCTCCACAGTACGCCCGCCCTCCGCCCGGAGGGCATCGTTCACCGTGCTCAGCGCCGTCGCGGGGCCCGCGCGAAAGGCTCCGGAGAAAGCGACGGGCCGGGCGGCCCCCGCAGGAGCCGCCCGGCCCATCAGACACTCACGGACGCCGCGTCACGCGAGCCCGAGCTGCGCCTCGAAACGGCCCTCCTCGAGACGACGCTTGATCGTCGTCAGGAAGCGGGCGGCGTCGGCGCCGTCGACCAGGCGGTGGTCGTAGGTCAGCGCGAGGTAGACCATCGAGCGGATGGCGATGACCTCGCCCTCCGGCGTGTCGATCACCACCGGACGCTTGACGACGGCGCCCGTGCCGAGCATGCCGACCTGCGGCTGGTTGAGGATCGGCGTGTCGAACAGCGCGCCACGGCTGCCGGTGTTGGTCAGCGTGAACGTGCCGCCGGTGATCTCGTCGGGCGTCACCTGGTTGTTGCGGGTGCGCTCGGCGAGGTCGTTGATCTTGCGGGTGATGCCGGCGAGGTTGAGGTCGCCGGCGTTCTTGACCACGGCCGCGACGAGGCCGCGCGGGGTGTCCACCGCGATGCCGAGGTCCTCGACGTCGAAGTAGGTGACCTCGTTGGTCTCGCTGTTGATCGTGGCGTTGAGCTTGGGGTGCTGCTTGAGCGCCTCGACCGTGGCCATCGCGAAGAACGGGGTGAAGGTCAGCTTCACGCCCTCGCGGCGGAAGAAGTCGGCCTTCGCCTTGGCCCGGAGCTGGGCGATCTTCGTGACGTCGACCTCGACGACCGACGTGAGCTGCGCCGCCGTCTGCAGCGACTGGACCATGCGCTTGGCGATGGTCTGACGCAGGCGGGTCATCTTCTCCGTACGGCCGCGCAGGGTCGTGTCGACCTCCACCGGTTCGGGCGCGGCGGCGACCGGGGCGGCTGCCACCGGGGCGGCGGCCGGAGCGGCGGCGGCGGGGGCCGGCGCCGGGGCGGCGGGCTGCGCGGCGGCGGCCTGCTCACGCTGGGCCTTGGCGGCCTCCAGGACGTCCTGCTTGCGGATCCGGCCGCCCACGCC
>NZ_SSXE01000175.1 GCF_021699195.1 Nonomuraea sp. MG754425
TCCGGGGGCGGGGTGGGGGATCCCGCGCGCAGAGGACGAACATATGCGACAAAGAGCAGGTAAAGGCAACTTAATGGGACGTTCGGTGAAATTTCTCACTCGCGCCGCAGGATGCCCGAACCACCCAACCAAGCCCGGAGCGCGCCCGGACTCCGGCGGCCGGGCAGCGGCGCGGTAAGCCCGTCCCCACGCGGCGAGGCCCCGCGCGCAAGGCGTGGGCCGGGCCTACTCGTCCCACGCGGCGAGGCCCGAGCGCGCATGGCGCGGGCCGGGGCCCACTCATTCCACGCGGCGTGACCCCGAGCGCATGGCGCGGGCCGGGCCCGCTGATCTCACGCGGCGACCGTCGCTCATCCCACGTGGCGAGCGCGCCGTGCGTAAAGCGTGGGCCGAGGCCGATGCCGAACAGGCGGAGGAGCAGGCCCAGCTTGTCGGTCGCTGACTGGAAGGACAGGCCCAGCGTTGTCCGCCGCCGACAGCGGAGGAGGCGTCTCCAGGCGAGGCCCGCGGTGGTGCCGAAGGCATCGCGCCGCGCGGCGTGTGAGGGAGGCAGTGAAGGGCGTTCGGGGGCGGTCAGAGCATCGGGGAGCGGGCCGCCGGGTGTGTCTGGCCGGGGTCGTGGCGGTGCTGGAGGCATCCGCCACGACCGGCGTGTGAGGGGTGCTGCGTCGAGGAGGGCGTTCGGGGCGGTCAGAGCATCAGGGAGCGGACCGTTTCGACGGTGTCGGCGTCCTCGACGCGCTTGTCGGGCCGGTAGCGCAGCACCCGGGCGAAACGCAGCGCCATCCCCCCGGGATAGCGCGGCGAGCGCTGCACCCCGTCGAAGGCGATCTCCACGACCAGTTCGGGCCGCAGCCGGACCGTCCACTCGTCGGTCGGCCCGTCGGCCAGTTCGAGGAAACGCTCGGTCTGCCAGGCCAGCAGTTGGTCCGTCAGCCCCTTGAAGGTCTTGCCGAGCATCACGAACCCGCCCTCGGGATCGCGCGCCCCCAGGTGCAGGTTGGACAGCTTGCCCTCGCGACGGCCATGACCCCACTCGGCCGCCAGGACCACCAGGTCGAGCGTGTGGCGCGGCTTGACCTTGATCCAGCCGGCCCCGCGCCGTCCGGCCGCGTAGGGGGAGGCGAGGGACTTGACCACGAGGCCCTCGTGGCCCGCCTTCACCACGTCGATGAAGAACTTCTCGGCCTCCGCGACCTCCCCCGTCACCAGCCGGGGCGTCAGCAGCTCCGGCGGGACCGCGTGGGCCAGCGCCTCCTGGCGCCGGGCGTAGGGCAGGTCGAGCAGGTCGGCGCCGTCGGCGCGGAGGGCGTCGAAGAAGAAGACGCTCAGCGGTGTCTGCTCACGCAGCGCGGCCACGTTGATCTTGCTGGAGACGCGGCTCGCGGTCACCTGGAACGGGTGCGGCCGGCCGTCGGGCCGCAGCGCGATCACCTCGCCGTCGAGCACCAGGTCGTCGGACGGCATCGCGAGCACCGCCTCGACCAGTTCGGGCACCTGCGCGGTGATGTCGTCGAGCGTGCGGGTGAAGACCCGGACGTCGGAGCCGGAGCGGTGGGCCTGCACGCGTACGCCGTCGAGCTTCCACTCCAGCGCCGCCGGCGCGCCGGCCTTCTCCAGGGCCGCGCCCACGTTGGGCGCGCTGCCCGCCAGCATGGGCGCGACCGCCCGGCCCACCTCCAGCCGGAACGCGTGCAACGCCGGCACCCCGCCACTCAGCGCGGCGGCGCCGACCGCCGGGAGCCAGCCGCGCAGCGTGAGCGCCCGGCGGACGTCGGCCGACGGCGCGCCGGATGCCATGGCCACCGCCTCGATCATGACGCCGTCGAGCGCGCCCTGGCGCAGTTCGCCGTGCAGCAGTCGCCGCATGAACCGCTGTTCCTGGCTGGTCAGCCCGGCGAACAGCTCGGTCACCAGCGCCTTGCGCGCGGCCTGCGAACCCGGCCCGGAGACGGCCTTGATCCGGCTCAGCAACTGATCGACGTCGGTGAGTGTGGCGGTGGCGGCGAGCTTGGGCTGGGGGATCTCCTCCAGCGTGCGCCAGCCCACGCCGACCTGCCGCTGCGGCAGCTCGCCCGACAGGTAGGAGATGGCGATCTCCGCCTCGCCGGGACCGACCCGGCCCAGCAGCTCCGCCAGATGGCCGACCTTGCCGAGCCGCGCGGACGTGCGCGTCACCGCCTCGGACACCCGGACCACGTCGATCAGAAGCACATGCTTATGTTGCCTCACGACAGCGACATTTCCCCACTTGGTATCGGCGGCTGTGCGGAGTGTGTCGAATCCGGGCGGGGCGGGCGCCGGGCCGCGATGGGCTCCGGCGCCCGGAACTGAGGCGTCAGCTCACGCCGAGCAGGTCGACGACGAAGATGAGCGTCTCGTTCGGCTTGATGCGCGGAGGGGCGCCACGGGTGCCGTAGCCGAGGTCCGGCGGGATGACCAGCTTGCGCCGGCCGCCGACCTTCATGCCCGCGACGCCCTGGTCCCAGCCCCCGATGACCCGTCCGGCGCCCAGCGGGAACTCGAACGCGTCGCCGCGGTTCCACGACGCGTCGAACTCCTCGCCGGTCGAGAACGACACACCCACGTAGTGGACGCGCACGTTCTGACCGGGCTTGGCCTCGGGACCGTCACCGACCGTCAGGTCCTCGATCTCGAGGCTCTTGGGCGGCTCGCCCCCCGGAAAATCGATCTCGGGCTTCTGGAGTGCCACGTATGTGCTCCTGATTGATGGTTGCTCTCGAAGAGATTGGACCCGACGACTCTATGCGGTCGGGATATCGTCGACGTTCATGGCGGCCCTTTCTCCTGACGCGATCCTGCTCACCGGCCGCGTCGCCGTCGTCACCGGGGCGGCCAGGGGGATCGGACTGGCGATCGCCGAGACCTTCGCCGCGTTCGGGGCCCACGTCGCGGTCTGCGACCGCGACAAGCCGAGCGGCGAGCTGGCGATGACCCTCGACGTGCGCGACCACGTCGCGGTGGAGGTGTTCGCCGAGGCCGTACGCGAGCGGTGGGGCCGCGTGGACGTCCTGGTCAACAACGCGGGCGGCACCTTCCACGCCGGTTTCGCCGACATCTCGCCGCGCGGCGAGCGGACCCTCGTCGAGGAGAACTTCACGCAGGTCACCGGGATGATCCGGCGCATGCTGCCGCTGATGCCCCCGGGTTCGTCGATCATCAACCTGACGTCGAGCGAGGCGCACCAGGCGGCGCCCGGATTCGCGGTGTACGCGGCCATGAAGGCGGCCGTCGAGAGCCTGACGAAGTCGCTGGCGCTCGAACTCGCCCCCCAGGGCATCAGGGTGAACGCCATCGCCCCCGACGCGCTCCGGACCGAGGGCGAGCAGGGGGTGCGTGAGAGCATGACGGCCCGCCCGCTGCCCTTCGAACCGGTGCGGGTGCCGCCGCTCGGCCACCTGGGCGATCCCCGCGACGCCGCCGCGGCGGCGCTGTTCCTGGCCGGCGACCTGGCCGGGTTCGTGACGGGCACGACGGTGCACGTGGACGGCGGCATCAACGCCGCGGGCGGCTGGCGCAGAACCCCCCTGACAAGCCGCCCCACGCCCGCTCCCGAGGCGCTGACGTGACGAACTGCCACGTGCCCGGACACGAGGCCCTGCCCTGATGAGCCGCGACGAACGGCATCCAGGGCGCACGCTCCTGATGAGCCGCCACGAAGCGCATCCAGGGCACATGCTCGCGACAAGTCGCCACGAACCGCGTCCAGGGCACACGCTCGTGACGGCCCGCCCCGAGCCTCATTCGCGACTCGTCGTGCGGTGGCGTCACCAGCTCTGGTGCAGCGGCATGCCCTCCGCGTACCCCGACGAGCTCTGGATCCCCACGACCGCCCGCTCGTGGAACTCCTCCAGGTTCGTCGCCCCCGCGTACGTGCACGACGAGCGCAACCCGGCCACGATCGCGTCGATCTGGTCCTCCACGCTGGGCCGCTTCGGGTCGAGATACATCCTGGACGTCGAGATGCCCTCCTCGAACAGCGCCTTCCTGGCCCGCTCGAACGCGGAGTCCTCGGAGGTGCGCAGCCGCACGGCCCGCGCGGAGGCCATGCCGTAGTTCTCCTTGTACGCCCGCCCGTTGGCGTCGATGTGGGTGTCACCGGGCGATTCGTACGTGCCCGCGAACCACGACCCGATCATCACGTTGGACGCCCCGGCGGCCAGGGCCAGCGCCACGTCACGCGGGTGGCGCACGCCGCCGTCGGCCCACACGTGCCGTCCCAGGCGGCGGGCCTCGGTGGAGCACTCCAGCACGGCGGAGAACTGCGGCCGGCCGACGCCGGTCATCATCCGGGTGGTGCACATGGCGCCGGGCCCGACGCCGACCTTGAGGATGTCGGCCCCCGCCGCGGCCAGGTCGCGCACGCCGGAGGCGGTCACCACGTTGCCCGCCGCGACCGGCACGCCGGGTTCGAGGGCGGTGACGGCGCGCAGCGCGGCGATCATCTTCTCCTGGTGGCCGTGCGCGGTGTCGACGACCAGGCAGTCGATCCCGGCCTCCAGCAGTTCCTTGGCCCGGGCGGCCACGTCGCCGTTCACGCCCACGGCGGCGGCGATGCGCAGCCTGCCCCTGGCGTCCACGGCCGGCTGGTAGAGGGTGGCGCGCAGGGCGCCGGTGCGGGTGAGGATGCCGACCAGACGGCCTTCGCCGTCGACGATGGGCGCGAGGCGGTGGCGGCCCTCGTGCAGCCGGTCGAAGGCGGCCCGCGGGTCGAGCCCGGCGGGCAGGGTGAGCAGTTCGCTGGACATGACGTGGGAGAGCTGGGTGAACATGTCGACGTCGCGGCAGTCGGCCTCGGTCACGACGCCGACGGGACGGTTCTCCCAGTCGACCACGATGATCGCGCCGTGTGCCCGCTTGGGCAGCAGTTGCAGCGCCTCGCCGACGGTGTCGTGGGGGGTCAGGGTGAGGGGCGTGTCGTGCACGAGGTCGCGTTTCTTGACCCAGTCGACGACATTGGCGACGACGTCGAGGGGAATGTCCTGCGGGATCACGGTGATGCCGCCCCGCCGCGCGATGGTCTCGGCCATCCGGCGGCCGGCGACCGCGGTCATGTTCGCCACGACGACGGGGATGGTGGTGCCCGTGCCGTCGCTGGTCGAAAGGTCCACCGCGAGCCTGGAGCCGATCGCCGAACGCGACGGAACCATGAACACGTCGCTATAGGTCAGGTCGTAATGAGGCTCGAGGTCGTTGAGAAATCTCACGTTCATCCATCTTATGTGCTGACAGGTCAACAAGGCATTTCCCCGTTTCGCGGGGGCTTATGATCGGCCGGGACACTTTTGGGGGAGGGAGCGTCTGTGAACGTCATCGAACGGGCCGAACTGATCGTGGTCGGATTCGCCGTACGCACCACGAACGCCGATGAAATGGATCCGGCGCGGGCGAGACTGCCCGCGCTCTGGCAGCGGGCGGGCTCGCCCGGGGCCTTCGCGCACGTGCCCGGCCGCGTCGACGAGAACCTGTACGCGGTGCTCACCGACTACGAGAGCGACCGTCACGGGGCTTACACGCAGATCGTCGGCACGGGCGTGCGCACGGTGCCCCGGCTGCCCGAGGGCATGGTGGCCGTGCGGGTGCCGGCCGGTCAGGCGCTGAGGGTGGAGGCGCGCGGCCCGATGCCGCAGTCGCTGGCCGAGTCGTGGCAGCAGGTGTGGAAGCACACCGAGTCGGGGGGCACGCCGTCGCGCGCCTTCACCACGGACCTGGAGGTGCATCACCCCGACGGGGTGGATCTGTACGTCGCCGTGTGATCGCACCGCTCGGCACCCGAGCCCGCCGGCCGCCCCTGCACCCCCCTCCGCCGGCAGTGTCAGCGACGACGCAGCACCACGGGGAAGGCCGTCACCCCCCTGACGAACGCGTTCGGCATGATGCGCGGTCCCTCGGCGTCCGCCCACGCGGCGGACCCGACCCGGTCCAGCCACTCCTCGAAGAAGATCCGCAGCTCCAGCCTGGCCAGCGCCGCCCCGAGGCAGAAGTGCGTGCCCAGGCCGAAGGCGATGTGCCCGCCGGGCTTCCTGGTCACGTTGAAGACGTCCGGGTCGGTGAACACCTCGGGGTCCCGGTTCGCCGAGCCGTACATGAGCAGCACCTGCTGGCCCGCGCGGATGTCCTGCCCGTGCAGGGTGGTGTCGCGGGTGGCGGAGCGGCACATGTTCAGCACCGGCGTGGTCCAGCGGATGAACTCCTCCACCGCCCCCTCCATCAGCCCCCGGTCCGCGCGCAGCAGTTCCCACTGGCCGGGGTGGCGGATCAGCGCGTCGATGGCGGTGGCGATGACCGTCCTGGTGGTCTCGGCGCCGCCGTCGAGCAGCAGCAGCGCGTCGTCGGCCAGCCGCCCGTCGTCGTAGCCGGGGCTGGCGGACCACAGCGACACCAGGTCGTCGCGGGGATGGGCGCGCCGTTCCGCGGCCAGTTCCAGCACGGCCTGGCCGTACTCGGCGGCGGCGACGGCGGCCTCGTGCGTGACGTAACGCAGCCCGCCCCCGGCGACGATCGTGCTCTCCGACCAGTGTTTGAGCTTGGGCCAGTCCTCGTCGGGGAACCCGAGCAGCCAGCCGATCATGCGGGCGGGCAGCGGCGCGGCCAGGTCGTCCACCACCTCGGCCGCGCCCTTGGCGAGTGCGCGGTCGAGCAGTTCGGCGACGACCTCGCGGATCCGGGTGGCGTAGCGCTCGTGTACGTGGCGGGGCGTGAATCGGCGGTAGACGAGCCGGCGGGCCTCGGCGTGCTCGGGATCGTCCAGACCGATCATCGACGGGTCCGAGGGGAGCTGGGGGCGGTAGCCGCCGGTGCTGGTCCACAGGCGCGGGTCGCGCTCGATGGCGGAGACGTCGGCGTGGCGGGAGACGCCCCACAGGGCGTTGCCCTCGTCCCAGTAGACGGGCGCCCGCTCGCGCAGCCAGGCGTAGGCGGGGGCGGGGTCGCCGGCGTACAGGTCGCCGTCGAGTAAGTCGATCATGCGAGCACCCCCTGGTCGCGTAGCTTGCCGGCCTCCTCCCGCGACAGGCCCCAGCCGGACAGGTCGTCCAGGCGGGTGGCGGGGGAGAGGTCCTGGGCCGGCACGCCGAGCAGGCGCGGCGCGGGCGCCGGGTGGGTGACGCCGCCGACCTGGACGAAGGCGTCCCTGGCGACGTTGTGCGGATGCGCGGGGGCCTCGGCCATCGACAGCACGGGCGACACGCAGGCGTCGGAGCCGTCGAACAGCGCCTCCCACTCGGCCCGCGTGCGCTTCCTGAACTCCTCGGCCAGGCGGGCCTTGAGCGCGGGCCACTGGGCGCGGTCGTTCCTGTCCGGCAGGCCGGTCAGGCCCATCAGGGACGTCATCGCCTCCCAGAACTGCGGCTCCAGCGAGCCCACGGCGACGTGCCGGCCGTCGGCCGTCTCGTACGTGTCGTACTGCGGGGCCCCGGTGTCCAGCAGGTTCGTGCCGTGCGGTCCCCAGTGGCCGCTCTGCACCGCCTGGTAGAACATCGAGAACAGGATCGCCGCCCCGTCCACCATGGCGGCGTCGATCACCCGTCCCGTGCCGGTGCGCTCCCGTTCGAACAGGGCCAGGAGCACCCCGTACGCGAGCATGAGCCCGCCGCCGGCGAAGTCGCCCAGGATGTTGATCGGCGGGGTGGGCCGCTCGTCCGCGCGGCCCAGCATGGACAGCACGCCGGAGACGGCGATGTAGTCGATGTCGTGGCCCGCCGTCGGGGCCAGCGGGCCGTTCTGCCCCCATCCGGTCATCCGGCCGTAGACGAGCCGCTCGTTGACCGCGTGCAGGTCCTCGGGGCCGATCCCGAGCCGCTCGGCGACGCCGGGACGGAACACCTCGATCACGACGTCGGCGTGCCGGGCGAGTTCCTTGACGGCCGCCACGCCCTCGGGCGACTTCAGGTCCAGCCCGATGGTGTGTTTGCCGCGGTCCATCACGTCCGTCCGCGGGCGGTCCGAAACCGCCTTGACCCTGTCGATACGCAGGACTTCCGCGCCATGATCGGCTAGCATCATCCCCGCGAAAGGCCCAGGAGCGAGCCCGGCGAGCTCCAGCACCCGCACTCCGGACAACGGACCCCGGCGAACCTCAGGCATCAGCCTCTCCCTTGCTGTGGACCCTGCCCCAGTAGAACAACATTCGGTGAACTGGTGCAAGCGGCCTTGGCGACCTTCCCGCGAACATCTGGCAGGTATGGGAAACTTGCCCACTGTTCGGGTGGTCTACAAGGGCCGCGTACGGCGGCTGTGGCAGCAGGCGCCCCCGTCGCTACAGGGGTAGGACATGGTTTCGGATGGCAACCGGCTCATCGCAGAGCGCTACCAGTTAGTGCGCGAACTGGGTCGCGGCGGGATGGGCGTGGTCTGGGAAGGCCGCGACACTTTGCTCAACCGGCAGGTGGCCATCAAGGAGGTGCTGCTGCCGAACACGCTGTCACCGGGTGACCAGGAGCGCCAGCTCCTGAGGACCGCCCGCGAGGCCCGCACCGCGGCCAAGCTCAACCACCCCTCGGTCGTCGCCGTGTACGACGTGCTGGAGGAGGACGGCCGGCCCTGGATCGTGATGGAGCTGGTCAGCCATCCGACGGTCGAGCAGGTCGTGCTCACCACGGGCGCGCTGCCGGTGCGCGAGGCCGCCGAACTGGGCAGGCAGGTGCTGTCCGCGCTGCGGACCGCCCACCAGATGGGCATCCTGCACCGCGACGTCAAGCCGAGCAACATCCTGCTGGCCGACGACGGCCGGGCCGTGCTCATGGACTTCGGCATCGCCACCGTCGAAGGCGACTCCTCGCTGACCAGGACCGGGATGGTGACCGGCTCGCCGAGCTTCCTGGCCCCGGAACGGGTCCGCGCCGAGAACGCCGGGCCCGCCTCCGACCTGTGGTCACTGGGCGCCACCCTGTACGCGTGCATGGTCGGCCGCTCGCCGTTCGAGCGCGGCGACCCCATGGCCACGCTCAACGCGCTGCTCACCGAGGAGCCCGACTACCGCAGGATCCCGCCGATCATGCACCCGGTCCTGAAGGGGCTGCTCAAGAAGGAGCCCGCCGACCGGGTGGACGCCGAGGAGGCCGAACGGCTGCTGGCGGACATCATCGCCACCAGGCCCGCCTCCGCCGACCTCGACGTCGCCGAGAAGAAGAAGGGGCAGGGCCCCGGCAGGGCGCTGCTGGCCGCCGCCGCGACGGTGGTGCTGGTGCTCACGGGTGGCGCGGTCGCGTACTTCAGGACGGCCGGGCCGGCGGAGGGCGCGCCGCGCGCCACCGCGCAGCGGGCCGCCGCGACCGCCCCGATCACGCCCACCGCGACGCCGACGCCCAGCGCGACACCCACCCCCACGCCGACGCCGAGCGTCACCAGGGTCCGGCCGGCCGTGCGGGTGTGGCAGTCGCGCGACGGCTGGTCGATCATGCGGCCCACCGGCTGGCGGGGCGCGCTCGGCGAGGCGTACACCGAGTGGACCCGCAGGGACGGTCACGCCCACCTCGGGATCCAGGCCGTCTACGCCAACACCGACCCCGCCGAGCTGATCGCCGGCGAGCAGGAGACGCTCCGGCAGAACGGCCAGGACGTGGTCAACCACGGCCGGCGGACGGTCACCCACCAGGGCACCCCGGCCGTGCAGTGGGAGTTCTCCTGGCAGGCGGAGGCGACGACCGAGGCCCGCTGGGCGCGTCCCGGCACCCGCTACCGGGAGATCCGCCGGGCCGTCGCGATCGGCGACACCGCGTACGTGCTGTCCTGGACCGTCGCCGAGGGCCAGTGGCAGCGCAACCGGGCGCTGATGCGGCAGGTGATCAACAGCTTTACTGTGGGGGCATGAGCCCCTGGAACCTGCTCGCCCTGCCGCCGCTCCCCGAGGAGCCCATGCGCCGCCTGCTCGCCCCGCTCGGCGACCGGGTGACGCTCCGCGTGCCCGCGGCCCGCGACCGGGCGGCGCTGCTGGCCGCGCTGCCGGAGGCGGAGATCGTGCTCGGCGACTGGACCGGCGACCTCGTCATGGACGCCGAGGCGGTCGCGGCGGCGCCCCTGCTGTCGTTCGTGCAGCAGCCGTCGGTGGGCGTGGACGGCCACGACCTCGCCGCCCTGGCCGCGGCCGGGGTGCCACTGGCCAACACGCCCGGGGTCAGCGCCGGGGCGGTCGCGGAATGGTGCCTGGCGGCCACGCTGTCGCTGTCGCGCAAGCTGGCCGCCGCCGACGCCGCCGTACGCGCGGGCGAGTGGCCCCAGCAGGGCCTGCTCCCGCACGAACTGCGCGGGCGCCGCGTCGGCGTGGTCGGCTACGGCCCGATCGGCGCCATGTGCGCGCGGATGTTTCGCGCGCTCGGCTGCGAGGTGGCCTACTGGACCCGCACCCCGCGTGCCGACCCCGGTCACCAGGACCTCGACGCCCTCGTGTCCGGCAGCGACGTCGTGATCGTCGTGATCGCGCTGTCGGAGCAGACCCGCGGCCTGGTCGATCCCGGCCGCATGAAGCAGGGCGCGCTGCTCGTCAACGCGGCCAGGGGCGGCGTGGTGGACCAGCAGGCGCTGGTGGCGGCCCTGCGCGCCGGTCACCTCGGCGGCGCCGCGCTGGACGTCTTCGACGTCGAGCCGCTGCCGCCCGGCGACCCGCTGCGCGAACTGCCGAACGTGCTGCTCTCCCCGCACGTCGCCGGGGTCACCCCGGAGTCCACCGGACGCCTGGTCACAGCCGTCCTTGACAACCTGGCCGCGGCCGTCGAAGGACGCGAGGTGGACGGCGTGGTGAACGGCGTCGCACCCATGATCAACAGGAAGTTTACGCAATCGCCTACCGCGTAGCGGCTCGACCTGGCACGATGAACAGTTTTCGTGTCTTTAACGACCCCGGTCTATTCGAGGCGGCCCTTGGGGGATACGGTCTTACGGACGATCTCTACCAGCTCAAGGGGGGTGCTTTCGTGACGACGACGATGTCGACACACCGTCGGGCAGTAGAGCAGATCCGGCAGTCGTACGCCGAGATTCCCGGCGATGCCTCGCCCCGGCTGGCCAAGTCCACGTCCAACCTCTTCAGGTTCCGCGACGGCGGCAGGACGGCCAAGCTCTCGGCCCGGGATCTCGCCGAGGTCATCAGCGTCGATCCCGAGACCATGACCGCCGAGGTCCAGGGCATGACCACGTACGAGCACCTCGTGGACGCCACGCTGCCGCACGGGCTGATGCCGTACGTGGTGCCGCAGCTCAAGACCATCACGCTGGGCGGCGCCGTGACCGGGCTCGGCATCGAGTCCACCAGCTTCAGGGACGGGCTGCCGCACGAGTCCGTCGAGGAGCTCGAGATCCTCACCGGCGACGGGCGCGTGGTCGTGGCCCGCGACGACAACGAGCACCGCGACCTGTTCCGCGCCTTCCCCAACTCCTACGGCACGCTCGGCTACGCGCTGCGCATCCGGATCAAGCTGCGCAAGGTGCAGCCGTACGTGCACCTCACCCACGTCAAGTTCACCGACGCGGGCAAGTGCATGCTGGCCATGCAGGAGATCTGCGACAGCATGGTCCACGACGGCGAGCGCGTCGACTTCGTGGACGGCGTCTTCTTCGAGCCCGGCGAGGTGTACCTCACGCTGGGCCGCTTCGCCGAGCGCGCACCCTACATCTCCGACTACACGGGGATGCGCGTCTACTACCAGTCGATCAGGCAGCGCAGCCGCGACTGGCTGACCGTGCGCGACTACCTGTGGCGCTGGGACACCGACTGGTTCTGGTGCTCGCGCGCCTTCGGCGTGCAGCAGCCGGCCGTGCGCTCGCTGATGCCGCGCCGCTGGATGCGTTCCGATGTCTACCGGCGCCTGGTGGCGCTCGACCGCAAGTACGCCGTGACCGCCCGCATCGACAGGTGGCGCGGGCAGCCGGTGAGCGAGTCGGTCATCCAGGACGTCGAGACACCGGTCGAGAGAGGGGCGGAGTTCCTCGACTTCTTCTATGACAAGGTGGGCATGACGCCGGTGTGGATGTGCCCGCTGCGGGCGAGCTCACGCTGGCCGATCTACCCGCTGGAGCCGGGCAAACTCTACGTCAACTTCGGTTTCTGGGGCATGGTGCAGTTGCCCCGGGGGCAGTTCGACGGTTACTACAACCGGCTGATCGAGGGGACGGTACACGACCTCGACGGCCACAAGTCGCTCTACTCGACCTCCTTCTACGCCCGTGAACAGTTCTGGCGGCTGTACAACGGCGATGCCTACTGGCCGGTCAAGCGGGAATACGACCCGAATGGGCGCCTGCTGGACCTGTACGAAAAGTGTGTACGGGGAAGGTGAGCAGTTAGATGGCTCTCGCATCCATCTTTGAGAAAATCGTCGGCTCGAACACGAACATCGCGTTCACGGCGTATGACGGCAGCAAGGCGGGCCCCGACGGCGCCGACCTCGCCATCGAGGTCAAGACTCCGATCGCCGTGGCCTACCTCGCCCAGGCTCCGGGTGAGCTGGGTCTGGCCAGGGCGTACGTGTCCGGCCACATCGACGTCCACGGCGACATGTACGCGCTCCTGGACCGGATGTGGAACATCACCACGAACGACCTGACCGCGTCGGAGAAGCTCGAGGCGGTCCGGGCCCTGGGCCTCAAACCGCTCCTGATGCGGGTGCCTCCGCCCCCGCAGGAGATGCGCCAGAGCGCGCTGGCCAAGCTGGGCTCCCGGCACGCCAAGCAGCGTGACGCGGAGGCCATCCACCACCACTACGACGTGTCCAACCGGTTCTACCGGTGGGTGCTCGGCCCGTCCATGGCCTACACCTGCGCCTGCTACCCGGCCGCGGACTCGACGCTGGAGGAGGCCCAGTTCGCCAAGTTCGACCTGGTGGCGCGCAAGCTCGGCCTGGAGCCGGGCATGCGCCTGCTCGACGTCGGCTGCGGCTGGGGCGGCATGGTCATGCACGCGGCCAAGCACTACGGCGTCAAGGCGCTCGGTGTCACGCTGAGCCGCCAGCAGGCGGAGTGGGCGCAGAAGGCCATCGCCGACGCCGGGTTGCAGGACCTCGCCGAGGTCCGGTTCATGGACTACCGCGACGTCGCCGAGGGCGACTTCGACGCGGTGAGCTCCATCGGCCTGACCGAGCACATCGGCAAGGCGAACGTGCCGGCGTACTTCGAGTTCCTGTACGGCAAGCTGAAGCCGGGCGGGCGCATCCTCAACCACTGCATCACCCGGCCGACCGGCAGGGAGCGGACGTTCAACAAGGGCGGTTTCATCAACCGCTACGTCTTCCCCGACGGCGAACTGGAGTCGGTGGGCTGGCTGGTCAGGCAGATGGAGGACCTCGGCTTCGAGATCCGCCACGAGGAGAACCTGCGCGAGCACTACGCCCAGACCCTGCGTCACTGGTGCGACAACCTCGACGCCAACTGGCAGGACGCGGTGCAGGAGGTCGGCATGGGCACGGCCCGGGTGTGGGCCCTGTACATGGCGGGCTGCATCGTCGGCTTCGAGCGCAACAAGGTGCAGCTCCACCAGGTGCTCGGGGTCAAGCTCGACTCCCACGGCCACTCCGGCATGCCGCTGCGCCCGTCGCTCGACTGGCCCTGATCGGGACATGAGAACGGGGTGGGCCGTGGGGAGCCCACCCCGGGCTATCCGACCGGCTGGAACTCGAACGTGCGCCCCACGACGAGCATCATCGACGACAGCACGGCCGTCGCCGCGGCGAGGACCAGCCACCCGGACACGCCCCCCGAGGTGACGATCAGGCCGAGCACCGCCGGGGCGACGGCCGAGGCCAGGCCGTGCATCGTCCCGAAAGCGGCGCTGTACTGCCCCTGCATCTCCGCCGGGACGACCCTGAACTGCAGGTCCATGGCTCCGGCGGCCAGCACGATCTCGCCGAGCGAGTAGATGACGACGAACCCCAGCACGAGCACCACCGCGGTCGTCAGCGGCGCGTGCGCCATCCACGCGAACACGACGTAGGAGGCGCCGATGGTCGCCCCGCCGAGCAGGAACGACAGGACGGCCCCCCGCCCGGAGCCGATCCGCCCGTTGGCGTAGATCTGCAACGCCACCCCCAGCACGGTGTTGACCACCATGGCGACGCCCGCCAGCCAGGTCAGCTCGGGGTGCGTGACCGCCAGCCACAGCGGCACGGCGAACGGCAGCACGTGGTTGTGCACCGAGATCAGGGCGGAGATCACCGCGAACGCCATGAACCGGTGGTCGCGGTAGACGCCGAACAGGCCGGCCGCACGCCGGACGCCGCCGCCGGGCAGGGTGGCCACGTCGAGCCGCCCGGTCAGCAGCGCGCAGCACCCGAACGAGACGAGGTTGACCGCGATCGCGACCAGGTAGGCCCCAGGCGTCCGCCACGCGAGCACCCCCGCCCCCGCGAGACCGCCCACGGCCAGGCCGACCGTGAGGAACGTGCGCAGCGTCGCCCGTGCCAGCACGGCGTCCGCGCCGGCGGCCCGGCGGATCAGCGCCACGTTGGACGACATGCACAACCCCTGCCCGACCCCGGCGAGCAGCCCCGCGAGGACGAAGACGGCGACGCTGCCCGCGGCCAGCATCGCCGCCATGCCGATCACGGACACGAGCAGGCCGGCCCGGAAGACCTCCCGCGGCCCTCTCGTGTCGGCGAACCGGCCGCCGGCCAGGTCGGCCGCCATGGCCAGCGTCATCGCCCCGAACAGCACCGCCGAGACCAGGCTCACCGGATGGCCGAGCACGGTCGTGAAGTACAGCGCGCTGACCGTGGCGTACAGGCCGTTGCCGACCGCGTTCACGCCGGTGATGAGCGCCAGGAGCGTCATGGCGCGCGAGCCGCGCACGGTGCGCCAGGCGCGCCCGTATGCCGAGAGCAAGGTGATCTCCGCCTCCGCGCGGTCAGGGGTCGCGCAGGGCGAGCGCCACTGTTTCCGGGTTGTATTTCGCGAGCAGATAATACGGCCTCAGTGCGGCGATCAGCGGCTCCGCTCCGGAAATTCCGCGCATTCTCGCGGTGTTTTCCAGATCGTCGGGGCGGACGCCGTACAGGTCGCCGGCAAATCCCGCCAACCGGTCGTCGGGGATGAGTTCGGTGGAGAATCCGGGTATGCGGGATTCGGCGTCCTGGTTGACGGTTCGCGCGAGGTCGTGGATCTCCCGGGCCCGCGGGCCGAGTCCGAGCGCCAGCAGCCGCCGTCCGGCCTCGGCGTCGGGGGTGACGTCGGGGTGCAGGCGGAACGCCGCGATCAGCGCGTTCCTGAGCGGCGCGGGAGGCTCTCCGGGCGGCAGGTGGCCGTCGTGGTGGGCGTGATCGAGCAGCGGGTCGCCGAACGGGGTGTCCGCCTGCGGCCCGCAGCGGGCCAGGCAGTCGTTCCGCACCAGGTCCGCGACGAGCCGCGCATAGAATTCCGGATAATCACTGCCGAAAAGCTGATAAACGCGAAGTGCCGGACCGGCACCGGTCCGCGCCATTTCCCGGCTCAGCCGCCAGCCGTGCAGATAAATCGTGTCCGGGACCCGCGCATTTCCCGGATCGGCGGGGCCCGGCGGCCGGGACATCGCGTCGATCAGGGCGAGCGCGTCGTCCTTCTTCGCGTCCATCCACGCCGAACGCAAGGTCTCGACGTCCACCAGGTCGCCGAGGCGGGCGAAGGTGCGTTCCGAGTAGTGCAGGGCCCGCGCGTGTCCGAGGATCCGCTCGGCCTCGCCCGGGGAGAGCCCGCCCGACCGGGTCAGGTCCTCCAGGGTGTAGCGCAGGGACACCAGCGGGAAGGTGAGGCCGCGGTAACCGTGCTCGCGGCCGGTGTGCACGACGGCGACCTCGTCGTCCGCGGTCAACCGGCCGGAGGCGAAGTCCGCGTGGACGCGGCCGACGCCGCGCATGCCGAACGGCGCGAGCTCCGCGGCCCGGAGCGCGCCCATGCTCGCCGCGCCCAGCACGCTCGCGCCGCACCCGATCGCGTGCAGGATCTCCTTGTGCTGGACCGACCTGACCTGGTGGAACAGCCCGTCGACGATCCCGATGACGTCACCAGGCCCGGGATCGAGCGCCAGCAGGCCGCCCGCCCGCACCGGCGGGAGGACGTGCGCCGCGCCCCCGACGTGCTCGCGCGCGCCCGGCAGGCTCGGGCCGACGAAGAGGAACCGGCGCATGCTAACGGGCTCCTCTCCGCGTGCCGGGCACGACGACGTGGACGACCGGGATCCCCAGGTCGGGACGGGTGTGATCGACGTAGACCGGCTCCGCCCGGGTCCGTGCCGCCAGGCGGGCCGCGACGACCTCGACGTCCTCCCGGACCGACGCGGCGCTGCCGTCGCGAGGTCGGTACGGCACGCGCGCCGCCCCGGCCCACCGGGCGGCCTTCGCGTCGATGTCGCGGTGGGAGATCCGGGCCGAGGTGTAGATCGCGGGAGACAGGTCGTCCCTGGCCCCGGCGATCGCGGTCAGGCGGGACTGCGCCGCCTCGGTGAGCGCCCGGCTGAGCGCCACGTCGCTGTCGGGATGGCACCCCGAGCCCCGGAAGACGACCGGGTAGTCGTGGCTCAGGATCAGCACCTTGAAACACGGCAGCCGGTACGGGTTGCCGAGCTCCTCGACCCGCAGGCTGATCCCGGCCTCGCGGAAGCGCTTGACCAGCTCTCCCGGATACCCGCCGACGGACCCGGGATCGAGGAGAACCCGCTCGTGCCCGGCGGCCAGCACGTCGCGCTCGACGACCTCCAGCAGCCCGTGCAGCAGCGCCTCGTCGAGGGTGTTGCCGCCGGCCAGCCCGTTCGTGGAGGGGCTGAACAGCGGGATCGTCCAGCGGTCGCGCACGGTGCCGTCGAGCCGGATCACCTCGTGCGGGATCCACCGGGGACGCTCGTCGCCGGGGCCCGCCAGGACGGGCCGGGCGGCGGCCCAGTCGAGGCGGGTCCGCCCGGTCAGCAGGCCGCCGGGCGCGAGCGGCAGCCGCACCGGGTCGTAGGTCAGCTCGGGCCGCAACTCGTCGGCGGCGGCCCGGCGCACCTTCACCTCGGCGCTCTCCGCGTGCCAGAGCTCGATCGACTCCATCACCGCCGACGCCCTGGCCAGCGCGTCGGTGAGCCCCTTGCCCTGCGACACGGAAAGGGTGGTGGACATCGGCCGGCACGCCTGCCACACCGGGATGCCGATGTGGTCGAGGCCGGTGATGTCGGCCACCCGGGTGATGCCGACGCGCGGCAGGTGCGGCGCGAGCCGGCGCAGCGTCTCCTCGGGCGGCACGGCCCGGTGCGTGCCGGCGCGCACCGCCTTCATGGCGTGCCGATGACCGCGCACCCCATGACGAGCTCGGTGGCGTCGTCGAGGCCGAGCAGGCCGGAGAGGGTCTCGTCGCGCAGTGCGGCGGTGAACGTGCAGGACAACCCCATCGCCACCGCGAGGAGGTAGACGGTCTGGCTCAGGTGGCCCACGTCGTAGTGCAGGATCCGGTAGGAGCGGGCGACCCGGTACTTCCACTTGTTGCGCGCGAACACGCTGGTGAAGTAGACGAACGCGGACGCGTCGCCGGTCCAGACCTGGTCGCCGCACACGCGTACCAGCACGTCGTCGCCGAGCGGCGGGGTGAGCCGGTCGAGCACCCGGTTCCTGGCGTCGTAGTGGTAGAGCCCCTCGGGGACGCCGCTCACCCGCCGCGCGTAGACGTAGAGCTCGGTCGGGTGCCGGCCGCCGCCGGACGGGCTGGTCTTGAACGTCGTCTGGCTCAGCTCGCTGCTGCTGATCGGCGACGCCGTGATCGACAGCAGCGCCGCCAGCTTCTCGCGCGGGATCGGCCCGCCGGAGTAGGAGCGCCCGCTGCGCCGGCGGTAGAGCAGCTCCAGCAGGTCGCGCTCGGCGAGCGCGCCGGAGACGGGGGCGTCGGCCAGGTGCACGCTCTCCAGCGCGTCCGGGTGCTTCTTGAACGCCGGCGGGGGAGGCTCGGCCTCGAGCTTGCGCAGGAGCTGGTCGTCCTGCTCGGACTCCGTCAGGAAGAGGCTGGAGTCGAGGAAGCGGGTCGAGTAGTGGTAGGCCCTGGCGAGGGGCGACCAGGGCGCCCACGCCGTGCTCAGCCGGCATTCCTGGACGTCGCGCGGGGAGCCCACCGCCACGAGGATCTCCGCGCCGACGAGCGCCCGGACGATCGCTCCGGCCCGCTCACGGTGGGCGGCGTCGCGCTGCTCGGCGAGCACCTCCGCGATTTCCCGGGGGCGTCTGAAAGCGGCGACAATTGATTCGGCGCCGCTCGCGAGTGCGAATTGCCGGTGGCTCAGATAATCGTCCCAGACGAGATATCCGTCCTCCACATACAGGACGCCGCACGTCGAAGTTCGGTGCATCGCCTTCCTCGGTCGAGGAGTTGGGACGGCCGGCGCGCTGCCGCCCCAACAGGGGTGTCCGCGCTGCTACAGCTCGAGGTTCTTCCAGTTGGGGCTGTAGGCGTCGAGGGATTCCTCCGACTGGGCGTAGCCGTCGGTCCGGGCCTCGAAAGCGAGCGCCTCGTCAGTGGGGAATGAGATTCGGTGCGGCATTCTGCTGCCCTCCCGTGATCGCAGTACTTGCCTGGTGAATTTATCAAGGGACGGTGCCGCCTGCAATGTTGATTCCGCCGATGTGAAATATGGGAAATGTAATGAAATGTCCCGCCGCATCGGCACATGGGAATGCGGAAAAAGCGAGACGGAGCTTGCGCGGGGCGCAAGCTCCGTTCCTATCTCGCGGATCTGGACAAGGACTCGGCCGGTTCGACCGGGCAATGGCCCTGCCGGTCTTTCGCGTGCCTGCCCTTGCTCGGGCGCTGCTCGTCCGCGCCGGAGCCGTCCTGTGACTCCTTGGGCTGCTCCTCGGGATTGTGGGGCTTCGCGTGCCTGCCCACGTGTGCTCTCCTTCCCCTCCCGGATTGCTTAAAGTGACCGTATGGCTACAGTCGGCGTCGGGGCAAGCGACTAGGAGGTATCGGCGAAGCGCTTTCCAGGTGCCCCGGCCGGCCCGCGGCCGGCCGGGGAGGGTCGTGCCGCCTCAGGAGGCGCAGGCGGTGCCGTTCAGCGTGAACGCGGCCGGTGCGCCGGTGCCGCCCCCGTGCGTGGCCTGGAAGCCGAACGAGGCCGATCCGCCCGGCGCGATCGCGCCGTTGTAGGAGACGTTGCGCGCCGTCACCTGGCCGCTGCCGGGGGAGATCGTGGCGTTCCAGGCGGAGGTGACGCTCTGGCCGGCCGGCAGGGTGAAGGCCAGGCTCCAGGAGGAGAGCGCCGCCGAGCCGGTGTTGGCGATCGTCACCTCGGCCGTGAAGCCGGTGTTCCACGTGTTCATCGTGTACGTGACCCGGCAGGCCCCGGGTGGCGGCGTGACCGTCGGGGTGACGGTGGGCGTGACGGTCGGGGTCGGGTCGGTGCCGCCGCCCTCCGACAGGCCGAAGAAGTCGATCACCATGGCCGCCATCCCGCCCTGCGGCAGGCTGTGGCCCACGCCCTGGAGGCTGATCGCCTCGACCGGGGCCCTCGTGCCGGTGCTGCCGTACCTCGTCCTGGTCCAGCCGGTGCGGGGCTGGTCGGTCAGGCTGGGGGTCTGGCTCAGGCCGTGGACGTTGGTCCACTGCTTGATCTGCTCCTGGAAGTTCGGGTAGCGCAGTGTGGCGTCCTCGGTGCCGTGCCAGATCTGCATGCGCGGGCGGGCTCCGCCGTAGCCGGGGTAGGCCGCGCGCACCTGGTCGCCCCACTGCTGGGCGGTCTTGATGAGCTGGCCGTTGGCGCAGGTGCTGTTCCAGCTCGAACCGTCGGTGGTGGCGAAGCAGCCGAACGGCACCCCCATGAACGACGCGCCCGCCTTGAACACGTCCGGGTACGCGCCGATCAGCACGTTCGTCATCATGCCGCCGGAGGAGGCGCCGGTCACGAACGTGCGCTCGGGGTCGGCGTTGTAGCGCTCCTGGACGTAGCGGACCATGGAGACGATGCCCACCGGGTCGCTGCCGCCGTTGTGCGTGAGCGCCTGCGGCGAGGAGACGTCGAAGCAGGACCCGCTCCTGGTCGCCGACGGGTAGACGACGATGAACTTGTACCGGTCGGCCAGCGAGGCGAACTCCGTGCCCGAGTAGAACGCGGGGCCGGAGCCGGTGCAGTAGTGCACGGCCACGAGCAGGGCGGGCCTGGCCGCGACGCCGTCGGGGACGTACAGGTGCATGCGCAGGCCCGTGGGGTTCGTGCCGAACCCGGTCACCTCGGTGAGCTGCGCGGAGGCGGCCGGGGGCGCGGCGATCAGCCCGGCGACCAGGAGGGCCGCGGCGGCGATGACGGCGCTTGCTAGGCGGGCTTTCAGCTTCATCGAGTTCCTCTCGCTCCTGCAGCCGAAATATTGCGAGTGTCCACAGAAAATTTCGGCATCGCAATACGGCAGGTGCTCGAGAGCCGGCGCGGTGGCGGTGAGCTGCCAAGAGGCCGGCGGGGAGCGGCTCAGCTCATGAAACTTTCGGCAGGCGGCGTCAGAGGTCCGCCGTCCCCAGCTCCTCCAGGGTGCCGGTCAGCGCCTCCCACGACTGCTCGGCGTCCGCCGTGCGGCCGTGCGGGGAGCGGAACCACTCCACGAACTCGGCCACGTCGTTGAGCGCCCACCGCAGCCGGTACAGCGCCAGCGCGGCGCGGTTCACCGCCCGCCCCGACGCCTTCTCGTAGCGGGCCAGATCCTCGTCGTCCGCGGCCACCAGCCACAGGTCCCGCTCGGGCGCGGCCGTCCCGACCGTGTCCCAGTCGACCAGCAGCGGACGGTCGCCGGCCCGCAGCAGGTTGCCCGGGTGCGGCTCGCCGTGCGTCAGCACCGGCTCGCCGAGCCCGCCGGCCATCCGGTCGAGCGCCGCCAGGCCGCGCCGCAACGTCCCGGCGTGCCGGGCGACCAGGTCCTGGGCGGGCTCGGAGTAGGGGCCGCCGAGCCAGGGCAGCGAGGTGTCCCCGAGCGAGCGCTCCAGGACGGCCCGGCCGGGGAGCGCCGCCGGGCGGTCGGGGGCCCACACC
>NZ_SSXE01000176.1 GCF_021699195.1 Nonomuraea sp. MG754425
GGCGAGGTGCGGAGGTCGGCCGCCTCGGGAGCGCGGTCGTCTGATGGGGTGGGCCGACCGGACGCCTCGCCGGGGTTTTCCGATACGCGGGTCTCGTCCGTTTCGAACGTTCCAGCGGTCCCGGAGGCGTCTGTCTCGTCCGGATCGGCGGCCTTGACCGGGCTGTTGGCCGGCGTGGTCAAGTGGCTCGTGGGGAGGGGCGGGCGGCCGAAGGGCATGGCCGCACGTTCCGTGGAGGCGGCCGGTTCGGTGACGCGGTCGCCGGATGCGTCCGGGCGGCCGGCCGTTGCGGGCGCACGATCGTCCAGGGCGGTAGGCCGTGCCCGGCGGTCGGCGGTCGCCCAGCGGCGGGGCGCCTCCGGGCGACGTGGTCTCGGGAGGCCGGAGGGTCACTCGGGGCAGGGCGGTTCCGGGCGGCCGGGGAGGGGCCGTTCCGGGAGGTCGAGGGGGTTCATCGGGCGAGGCGCTCCCAGGAAAGGCGCCGCTTCGCGAGGTGCTTCGGGGAGTACGGGCGTCTCCGCCGGACAGGGTGGTTCGAGGAGCGCCTACGTCGGCTCCGGGCGGGTGGCTCGGAGGGGCGCGGCTCCGGTGCGGCTGACCCGGCGGGGCCGGGTCGTGCTGGTGGTGGTCGTGGCGTTGCTGTCGCTGGGCGGGTTCTGGCTCGGTACGCGGGCCGCCGGGCACGCCGAGGTGCGGGTCGTGGTGACCGGCCAGGCCGGACCGCCGTGGGTCGAGGTGCAGCAGGGGGACACGCTGTGGGAGATCGCCGACGTGCTCTCCGCAGGGGATGATCCGGGCGTCCTGGTGGAGGAGATCAAGCGGCTGAACGGGCTGTCCGGCTCGCTGATCCGTCCCGGTGGCCGGCTTCACATCCCGGAGGACACCGCCGCCTTACGCTGATCGCGCCCGGCCTGATCGCGCCTGGCCTGCCCAGGGATGCCGGAGAGGGCTGACGGCGTTGTTCGTATGTGGGTTCGGGGAGAGCAGTCGCTTCCTGCGGGTCGCCCGCCGCGCCGACGTATGGCTGTCCGGCGCCGAGTCGGACACGTTCGTGGTGGAGTAGGGGACGGTTCCGCGCGTGCAGACGTGGGGGCCGGAGTCGTCCTGTGCGCGAGTTCGGGCAGGCGTCCGGACGGACCGTGCGGCGGTGCGAGGGAAGGGGCGGAAAGGAAGGATGTGTCCTCGGGTACCGTTGTGAGGTTTGTTCACGTCTGACGTCGTACGCAACCCATGTGACGCTCCGACCTGCGGGAAGATCGCGAGATGCGGGCGACACGCCCGAGGCGGAAGTGAACGGCGGGGCTGATCAGCGACTTCAGCCGGAGGGCTGTGCTCAACTTGCGTTCATGGTCGCGCGCTTCTACGGTTGGACCACAACATCTAGTAGTTACACCGATGTAGTTCACCACACCTTGTGTTTCCGTGACCACTCCATGGCCTGCCATGGAGTGTGCGCGAGCGTCCCGTCATGGCGGGCGGAGGGCGCGTGTGGTGGCCGCGGGTCTTGGAGGCGAAAAGCGTGCACTGTCCGTTCTGTCGCCACCCTGACACCAGGGTCATCGACAGCCGCTCCACGGAGGACGGCGCCGCCATCCGGCGGCGACGCACGTGCCCGGAGTGCGGGCGGAGGTTCACCACGCAGGAGACCGTCCTGCTCATGGTGAGCAAACGCAGCGGGGTGACGGAGCCGTTCTCCCGGGACAAGGTCGTCGCGGGCGTGCGGCGGGCGTGCCAGGGCAGGCCGGTGAGTGAGGATTCGCTGGCTCAACTGGGGCAGCGGGTCGAGGAGGCCATCCGGGCGAAGGGCGCGGCCGAGCTCCCCTCCAACGAGGTGGGCCTGGCCATTCTGGGCCCGCTGCGCGAGCTCGACGAGGTGGCCTACCTGCGGTTCGCATCGGTATATCGCGGTTTCGAGAGCCTGGCGGACTTCGAAGCCGAGATCAAACAGTTGAAGGTGGAGAAGGGGGAGTCATGACGGAGACGGCCAGCGGTTCAGTCGCGCGCGGGGGAAAGCGTCCGCGTAAGGGACTGAAGATGAAGCGGATCTTCACCAAGCCCGGCGTGCACCCGTATGACGAGATCCAGTGGGAGCGCCGTGACGTCGTCATGACGAACTGGCGCGACGGGTCCATCAACTTTGAACAGCGGGGCGTCGAGTTCCCCGAGTCCTGGTCGGTGAACGCGGCCAACATCGTGACGACCAAGTACTTCCGCGGCGCGGTGGGCACCCCGCAGCGCGAGTGGAGCCTGAAGCAGTTGATCGACCGGGTCGTCGGCGTCTACACCAGGACGGGCATCGAGCACGGCTACTTCGCCGGCGACGAGGACGCCGAGATCTTCGACCACGAGTTGAAGCACGCGCTGGCGCACCAGGTGTTCGCGTTCAACTCGCCGGTGTGGTTCAACGTGGGCACGCAGTCGCCGCAGCAGGTGAGCGCCTGTTTCATCCTCTCCGTGGACGACACGATGGAGTCGATCCTGGAGTGGTACAAGGAAGAGGGCGTGATCTTCAAGGGTGGTTCCGGGTCGGGGGTGAACCTGTCGCGGATCCGCTCGTCCAAGGAACTGCTGTCCAGCGGCGGCACGGCCAGCGGGCCGGTCTCCTTCATGCGCGGCGCCGACGCGAGCGCCGGGACGATCAAGTCGGGCGGCGCGACGCGGCGGGCGGCCAAGATGGTCGTGCTCGACGTCGACCACCCCGACATCGAGGAGTTCATCGAGACCAAGGCGCGCGAGGAGGACAAGGTCCGCGCGCTGCGTGACGCCGGTTTCGACATGGACCTGGGCGGCAAGGACATCGTCTCCGTCCAGTACCAGAACGCCAACAACTCCGTGCGCGTCTCCGAGGAGTTCATGCGCGCGGTGGAGACGGGCTCCGACTTCGGCCTGCGCGCCCGGCTGACCGGCGAGATCATCGAGAAGATCGACGCCAGGGAGCTGTTCCGCAAGATGGCCAAGGCGGCGTGGGAGTGCGCCGACCCCGGCGTGCAGTACGACGACACGATCAACGACTGGCACACCACGCCCGAGACGGGCCGGATCACCGCCAGCAACCCCTGCAGCGAGTACGTCCACCTCGACAACTCCTCCTGCAACCTGGCCAGCATCAACCTGCTGAAGTTCCTGAAGGACGACAACTCCTTCAACGTGGCCGACTTCGTCAAGCTGACCGAGCTGATCATCACCGCGATGGACATCTCGATCTCCTTCGCCGACTTCCCGACGGAGAAGATCGGCGAGACGACGCGCGCGTACCGGCAGCTCGGCATCGGCTACGCGAACCTGGGCGCGCTGCTCATGGCGACCGGCCACGCCTACGACTCCGACGGCGGCCGGGCCGTGGCGGGCGCGATCACGTCGCTGATGACGGGCGTGTCCTACCGGCGCAGCGCCGAACTGGCCGGGGTCGTCGGAGCGTACGACGGTTACGCCAGGAACGCCGAGCCGCACAAGCGCGTCATGCGCAAGCACGCCGCCGCCAACGACGACCTGCGCACGGTCGGCTCGATGGACGCGAAGATCCACGCCGAGGCGTCGCGCCAGTGGTCGGAGTGCCTGCGGGTCGGCGAGAAGAACGGCTACCGCAACGCCCAGGCCAGCCTGCTGGCCCCCACCGGCACGATCGGCCTGATGATGGACTGCGACACGACCGGCATCGAGCCGGACCTGGCGCTGGTCAAGTTCAAGAAGCTCGTCGGCGGCGGGTCCATGCAGATCGTCAACCAGACGATCCCGCGGGCGCTCAGGCAGCTCGGCTACCAGCAGGAGCAGATCGAGGCGATCGTCGAGCACATCTCGGAGCACAGTCACGTCGTCGACGCCCCCGGCCTGCGCCAGGAGCACTACGAGGTGTTCGACTGCGCGATGGGCGAGCGGGCGATCGCGCCGATGGGCCACGTCCGGATGATGGCGGCCACGCAGCCGTTCCTGTCCGGCGCCATCTCCAAGACGGTCAACCTGCCCGAGTCGGCCACGATCGACGACATCGAGCAGGTCTACCTGGAGGGCTGGAAGCTCGGCCTCAAGGCGCTGGCCGTCTACCGCGACAACTGCAAGGTCGGCCAGCCGCTGTCGGCGGGCGACGGCTCCAAGAAGCAGGAGTCCAAGGAGGTCCGGGAGCCCGTCCAGGAGCCCGAGGTCAAGGTCGTCGAGGTCAACCGGCCGACCCGGCGGCGGATGCCCAACCAGCGGCCGAGCATGACCACCCGCTTCACGGTGGGCGGCGCCAAGGGGTACATGACCGCCTCGTCCTACCCCGACGACGGGCTCGGCGAGGTCTTCCTCAAGATGTCCAAGCAGGGCTCGACGCTGGCGGGCGTCATGGACGCCTTCTCGGTGGCGATCTCCATCGGGCTCCAGTACGGGGTGCCGCTGGAGACGTACATGAGCAAGTTCGTCAACATGCGCTTCGAGCCGGCCGGCATGACGGACGACCCCGACATCCGCATGGCCACCTCGGTGATGGACTACATCTTCCGCCGCCTGGCCCTGGACCACCTGCCCTACGACGAGCGGGCGGCGCTGGGCATCTTCTCGGCGGCCGAGCGGGCGGCGCAGCAGCGCGGGGAGGACCCGGCGGCCCTGCAGGAGACGGTGGACCGGGAGGCGCTGGCCCAGTCGGCGCCGATCGAGGCCGCCGCCCCGCCGAAGGAGGACGACCCGAAGCCCGTCCAGGAGTTCACCCTGGAGAGCCACCAGCGCTTCACGGCGGACGCACCGCTCTGCATGACGTGCGGCACGAAGATGCGCCCGGCCGGTAGCTGCTACGTGTGCGAGGGCTGCGGCTCGACCAGCGGCTGTAGCTGATCTTGGGCTCCAGCTAGATGTGAAATGCCTGGTCGGTAACGGGGTGTCGGTGACATGCTGACGCCCCGTTCACGAATCTGGTGCCAGTTGTTGCGCTTGATGCAACTGTACAGTCGGTCGTGCGATTGAATGATCAGTACGTGACGTACTTGACGTACCTAAGGCGACGTGGCATCGCGGAGGTGCGCTTCGCTGGGAGGTTCCTCATGACCGCTGTTCACTTCGACAGCTATACAGAAGCTCGTGCACATCTCAAGGCGCTTTTGGATGCGGCCGAGAGAGGTCGCGTGGCAACGGTGCGTCGTGAGTCGGCCGTGACCGCCTTCGTGGACGCGGAAAGACTCCGGCACTACCTCGCGATGGTCACTCCTTCTCGAGCACAGGTGCTTCCCGAAGCTGGCGGCTGGTCGGTCTTCATTCCGGGGCTGCCTATCGCCGCGGACGGTGCGACCTTTGATCAAGCCATTGCGGAGATGATCGAGGGCCTCCGTGAGTACGCGGAGGATTGGCAGAGCCGTCTGCTCGACGCGCCGAACCACCGCGAGAACTGGGGGCTTGTGCAGTTGATCAGCCTCAGTGATGATGAGCAACTGCGCGAATGGCTGGTAGGGAAGGGCCGGTGAGCTGGCCCCAGCCTGCCCGTGAGCATCACGACCGGTTCTGTCGGATCGAGGGCTGGCGTCTGGTGCGGAACGCCCGGGGAGGAACGGGGACGCACCATGTCACCTACGAGCTAGATCTTCCCGATGGCAGGATTCTGAGGACCCGGATCTCTCATCCGGTCGACCGAAGCACCTATGGCCCGGGTATTTGGAGTCACATTCTCCGCGATCAACTTCAGGTGGACGAGGCGACCTTCTGGGCGTGCGTCCAGAACGAGGTGAGACCCGATCGCGGAGCCCCCGAGTTGCCATCGGCGGCCCTGCCCGCAGACCTCGTGTTCATGTTGATCTCCAGGGTGGGTCTTGACGAGACGACCGTGGCGGGGATGAGCAAGGAGGAGGCCATCGCGCGACTCCAGAAGTACTGGACCGACGGGGTCTGATCCTGAGGAATACCGCACCCCTCGAATAAGTGCACTGCCCCAGTATCTTGGGCTTCAGCTAGGTGTGAAATGCCTGGTCGGCAGCGGGGCGTCGGTGACATGCCGACGCCCCGCTGTCACATTTGGTGCCGGTTGTCGCGCTTGAGCGGCTGTATGGTCGGCCGTGCGATCGAATGATCAGTACGTGAGGTGACGTCGGCTCCGTGGAGGTGCGTCTCGCTGGGGTTCGGCATGACCGTTTGTTCACTCCGACAGCTATCCGATGACGAGCAACCGCGCGGATGGCTGGTAGGAAAGGGCCGGTGAGCTGATCTCAGCCGCGATCAGCTTCAGGTGGACGAGGCGACTTTCCGGGCGTGCGTCCAGAACGAGGTGAGGTCCGATCGCGGAGCCCCCGAGTTGCCATCGGCGGCCCTGCCCGCGGACCTCGTGTTCATGTTGATCTCCAGGGTGGGTCTTGACGAGACGACCGTGGGGGATGAGCAAGGAGGAGGCGGTCAGGGGGTGAGGGCGGCGCGTAGTTGTCGGGCGTAGGCGCGGCGGCGGCCGGTGGGGAGCCAGTCGGGCTGCGGGGGTGTGCCGTAGAGGTCGTCGCCGGGGTAGCGGGGGAAGAGGTGCTGGTGGAAGTGCCAGACGTCCTGGTTGCCTGCGGGCTCGTTGTGCTGGCGGGTGGAGACGCCCGCGCAGTCGTACGCGGTGCGCATGGCGCGGGCGAGCATCCGGGTGGCGTCGAAGATCGCGTGGCCGTCGGCGTCCGGGAGGTCGTAGAGGTTCTCGTGATGGGCGACGGGGATGATCAGCAGATGTCCCGCGTTCCGTGGCCACCACCGGGGGCAGATCATCGCGAAGACGAGATCGTCGCGGTAGACCACGTCGGGCTCGCGGTCCGGGGTCAGGTGGCAGAACGGGCAGTGGTAGTCGGCGGGTTCGTGGTTGTGCACCGGGCGCTTCCTTGGCTGGTGGGTCGGCGCGGCTCGCTGAAGGGGCACCGACGGTCCGCGGCGCCTTCGCGAAGCGCTCAGGACATGGTGGACGGCCACTCGACGAGGTCATCGAGGATCGGCGCCCGGTAACCGGGGCCTTTGAGCACCTTGCCGTCGGCTCGGCGGAGCACCCGGCCGTCCGCGTCGAGCTTGCTCATGTTGGACCGATGGACCTCGACGAAGACGGCCGGGCGACTCGCCGCATCGGCTCATGATCCATGCCCTCGACCCTAAGCGCTGGACGTGCTGCCCGATCACGGCAGGCGAGGCTGATCCATGGTCGCCGGGCCCTCGTCGTGGTTCAGAACATGCCGTGCGGGATCGCGGCGGGCCCCGGCACCGGCTGCACGACGTCCCAGTGCTCGGCGATCTGCCCGTCCACCAGCCGCCAGATGTCCACGACGGCGACGCCGCGTTCGTCGCCCGGCGGGATCAGGTGGTAGTGCAGCACCACGTGGTCGCCCTCGGCGACGGCCCGTTTGAGGTCGAGGCGGGCGCCGGCCACGGGGGCGGTGCCGATGAACTCGATCCAGGCGTCCCGGCCGGACGGGTTGCCGGGGCTGTGCTCGACGAAGTCCTCCCGCAGCAGCGTGCGGAGGCGGTCGCGGTCGCCCGCCGCGAATCGCTTGAAGGCGTTCAGGACGAGGTCCTTGTTGTCGTGGTCGCTCATGTCCGGCACCCTCGCAGAGGGCGCGCGCCGTCGTCGATTACATGGGATGTAATGGCGCAATACGGACTAGAGGGGTAGAACTTCCCGCATGCGAGAGGATCGTCCGGTCGGTGAGCTGCTGCGCGAGTGGCGGCGCCGGCGTGAGCTCAGCCAGCTCGACCTGGCCATCCAGGCGGAGGTGTCCGCCCGGCACGTCAGTTTCGTGGAGACCGGACGGACGATTCCCAGCCGGTCGATGCTCATCCACCTGGCCGAGCACCTCGGCGTGCCGCTGCGCGAGCGCAACCGGCTGCTCGTCGCGGCCGGGCACGCCCCCTTCTATCGGGAACGCCCGCTCGACGACCCCGATCTGGCAGAGGCGCGCAAGGCGCTGGAACAGGTGTTGCGCGGGCACGAGCCGTTCCCGGCGCTGGCGGTGGACAACCGGTGGAATCTGCTGCTCGCGAACTCGGCGATCGAGGTCTTCCTCGACGGGGTCGATCCGGCGCTGCTGGAGCCGCCGGTCAACATGATGCGGCTCGGGCTGCATCCCGGCGGGTTCGCGCGGCGGCTGCGGAACCTGGCGCAGGTGCGCGGGTTCCTGCTGCCCCGGCTGGCCCGGCAGGTCGCGCGGACCGGGGACGCGGAGCTGAGCGCGCTGCTGGAGGAGGTCCGCGGGTACGGGGGCGCGGCGAGCCCTGAGGCGTCCGAGCCGGTCGACATCGTCCTGCCCATCAGGATCGGGCACCGTGGACGGGAGCTCCGCTTCTTCAACACGATCACCACCTTCGGCGCGGCGTTCGACGTGACGCTGGAGGAGATCGCGGTGGAGGCGTATTTTCCCGCCGACGCCGAGACCGCCCGGCACCTGCGGGGAGATGTCCGGTAGCGGACAGCGCGTGGTCCGGGCAGGCCCCGGTCGGTCATGCTGCCGGACATGAGGCGAATCGCGCTGTACGCCGTGGTGTTCGCAGCCCTGCTGTACGCCGTGCACCGGCTGGCGATGGTGGCGGTGGCGTGGCTGCTCGGCAACCAGGACATGATCGTCGGCCTGGACTGCTGCGTCGACTACCGTCGCGAGTCCACCGACCCGTGGAGCAACGTGCTGGTCGCCGTCTCCGGCGTGCTCGCCACGCAGGCGGTGGCGTGGGTGGCCATCGGGCTGCTGGCGTCCCGGCGCGGCGGGCCGCCGCACGTGCCGGCGACGCTGGCCGGGACCGCCTTCGTCATGAGCCCGTTGTTGCAGCTCATCGTGTACGTCGTGTGGCACTGGGCGGAGCGGGACTACGTCGCGGTGATCGACTACCTGATGGACGCGACCGGGCTGCCGGAGATGGCGTTGATCGTGGCCATGCTGGGACTGTTCGCCGGGTACGCGGTGCTCTTCTGGTGGGCGTTGTGGCGGGCGTGGCAGCGGTCCGGAGCCCCGGCCGCCCCCGTGGCCGGGGCATGACGGGCACACGCTGACGGGTACCCGGCCGCGCGGGGCGGGTCAGGCGCCGAGCACGTCGCGCAGCGCGTCGGGCTTGTTGGTGATGACGCCGTCCACCTTGTAACCGATCAGGCGGCGCATGGTGGCCGGGCTGTCGACGGTCCAGGTGAGCAGCCGCATGCCGAGGTCGTGCACGCGGCGCACGTACGAGGCCGTGAGCGTGGTGTACGTCGGGTTGATCTGGTCGGCGAACTCCGACAGCCCGGCCAGTTCCGCCGTGGAAGGCGTGCCGAGCAGCCCGATCGGCACGCCGGGCAGCAACCGGTCGAACGTGCGCATCGACTCCCAGTCGAACGACTGCACCACCAGCCTGCCCGGTCGCAGCCAGGCGGAGTGCTCGCGCAACTCGTCGGCGATGCGGGTCTCGACGCCCGGATAGCGGTCGGGGGACTTGACCTCCAGCAGCAGGCCCAGGCCCGAGCCGCCCATCTCGCGCAGCGCCTCGCCGAGGGTGGGCACGCGCTCGCCCTGGTACGTGCCGGACAGCCACGAGCCGGCGTCCAGCCTGCGGATCTGGGCGAGGGTGAGGTCGCCGACGTTCCAGGGGGCCAGGCCGGGGAAGACCTGCTCGGCGTCGGTGGTGCGCGACAGCGTGGTGTCGTGCATCAGGACCAGCTCGTGGTCCTTGGTCTCCTGGACGTCGAGCTCGAACATGTCGGCGCCCTGCCTGGCGGCCAGCTCGAAGGCGGCGATCGTGTTCTCGGGAGCGTATGCGGAGGCGCCCCGGTGCGCGACGTTGACGACGGTCGCGGCGTGAGCGTGGGCGGGGGCGGCCGGAGCCAGGAAGGCGAGGGGGAGCGCGAAGGACAGGGAGGACGAGACGAGGACGGCGAGTCGCCTGAACATGGGGCTCCTCTGATGGGGAGAGACAACGACTCGACGGTGACAAGGGCGCGTGACCTGAAGTTGATGGAAGAGTAACCGGGTGGTGCCGCGCGGATGAGCATTCGACACGCAGCCCTACCAGAGCGCCCTCCGGCCTCCACCCGACAAGCAGCCCAATCGGGAAGACTCCCGGCACGCGGCCGTGCCGGGGCGACGATCGGCGTCCACGGGGCACGCGGCCGTGCCCACGCGACGCAAGGACCTCGACCCCGGCACGCAGCCGTGCTGAGGCGGGCCCGGACCCGCCTCAGCACGAAGGGGCTAGCGCAGACCCGTGTCGAGCGCGGTGGTCAGCGTGCCGGAATCGCCGGACATCTCCCAGATCATCGCGCCGAGCAGCCCCTTGCCGCGCAGCCAGGCCGTCTTCTGCCCGATCGACCAGGCGTCGTCGAAGGTCCACCACTGCCCGCCGTCCCCGGTGAAGCAGTACGTGGCCACCGCCTGTTCGTCGTGCCTGACCGTGCAGCCGGGCACCATGGCCAGCAGGTTGGTGTAGCCGCGGGTGCCGGCCTCCTCCTGGAACTGGCCGGGCGCCGCGCCGCCGGCCGTCTGCCACTCGCCGTACCGGCCGCCGTCGGCGACCCGTTGCCAGCCGCGCCCGTAGTACGCCAGCCCGATCGTGAGCTTGCGCGGGTGGACTCCGGCCTGGAGGTAGACGTCCACGGCCCGTTCGACGCTGAAGTCCGGGTCATACGGGCTGTCGGTGTCGAGGCGCAGGTTGCCCTGGTGGCCGGTGCGGTTCGGCTCCCAGGAGTCGTCGCTGCCCGCCCCGTGGAAGTCGTAGCCCTGGACGTTGAAGATGTCCAGGCTCTTGGCGACCTCCGGGAGGTCCCAGCCGGCGGCGATCTTGGCCGGGTCGGCCGGGGTGAAGGCCGTGAGCTGGTACCGCTTGCCCGTCGTGGTGGTGAGCGCGTCGAGCTGGCGGCGGAACTCGGCGATCAGCAGCGTGTTGTTGGCCTTGTCGGCCGGGCTGACGTGGTTGCCCGGGTGCCCTTCGGCGCCGGGCCACTCCCAGTCCAGGTCGATGCCGTCGAAGATGCCCTCCGCCGTGCCGGGGCCGCCCGCGCCGTTGTAGGCGGGCAGGTTGCCCTTGATGTAGATGTCGATGCACGAGGCGACGAACTTCTTGCGGGCGGCGTCGGTGGCGGCCACGTCGGAGAAGTACTTGGAGTACGTCCAGCCGCCCAGCGAGATGAGCACCTTGAGGTGCGGGTGCTTGGCCTTGAGCTTCTTGAGCTGGTTGAAGTTGCCGCGCAGCTTCTCCCAGCCGGTGTCGGCGACGCCGTCCACCGACTGCGCGGCGCTGAAGGGCCGGCCGTAGTCGGCTTCGGCGTCGCCGGCCCCGTCGCCCTGGTTGGGGTCCTGCGGGTTGGTGGTGGTTCCCTTGGTGACGCCCTGCAGGCAGGTGAGGTTCTGCGGGTCGATGTTGGCGAAGGCGTAGTTGATGTGGGTGAGCTTCGCCGCGGCGCCGGTGGTGTCGAGGTTGCGGACGAAGTACTGGCGGCCGTAGATCCCCCACTGCACGAAATATCCGATACGTGCGTAGCCGGTCTCGACGATGTCCGCCGTGCTGACCCGCACCGCCGCACTGGCGGGCGAGAGGTTGTCGTACAGGTCGCGGGCGCGCACGGTGAACGTGTACTCGGTCGAGGGCGACAGGCCGGAGACGACCGCCGTGGTGCCGGTGACGGTCAGGACGGCGGAGCCGCCGAGCAGGACGTCGTACCCGGCGATGCCGGAGGCGTCGGAGGAGGCCGACCACGCCAGCGTGACGCTGGAGGACGTCTTCGCGGTGCTGCGCAACGCGGTGGGCGCCGTCGGCGGCTGCGTGTCGTCGGCCGGGTCGCGGGTGGTGACGGTCAGCGCCGCGGACGCCGGCGACAGCGTGCCCTTACGGTCCTTGGCCTTGACCGTGAACGTGTACGTGGCCGAGGGCGTCAGCCCGGAGACGGTCGCCGTCGTGCCGGTGACGGAGGCGGCCGTCGAGGAGCCGTTGTAGACCTCGTACCCGGTGATCGGCAGGCTGCCGGGGACGGCGGCGTCCCAGGCGAGCGTGACGGTCCTGGTGGTCGTGGCGAGCGAGCGCAGCCCGCCGGGCGCGCCCGGCGGCGCGTCGGGGCTGCCGTCGCAGTTGACGTCGTTGACCCGGCAACTCGTGGGCTCGGCTCCCGCGGTGCTCACCGTGAAGGCCGGGCTGTAGGGCTCGGTGGTCGCGCCCGCGTTCACGGTCGTGTTGTAGTGCGCGGGCGTGATCGTCACCGTACGTCCGCTCTGGCTGAGCGAGGCGTGCTGGGCGTTGCTCGCGGTGACCCCGGGCGGCAGGTCGAGCACGATCGTCCAGCCGTTGAGCGGAGCGGTGCCGTTGTTGGCCACCACGAGCTTGGCCGCGCTGCCGCTGACCTCGTACGTGGCGCTGACCGGCGGCTTGGCGGGCGGGTCGCCGCCGCTGCCGTCGCAGTTGGCCCCCTCGATCAGGCAGCTCACCGGCTGGGCGGGGGAGCTGAGCGTGACCTTGGGGCTGTACGGCTCGGTGGTCCTGCCGGGCTGGAGGGTGGCGATGTAGTAGGCGGGGGTGAGCGTCACCTTGGTGCCGCTCTGCCTGACGGTGGCGTTCTGGGGGCTGGACGCGGTGACCCCGGGCGGGAGTTCGAAGACGATCGACCAGCCGGTCACGGCGGTCGTGCCCGGGTTGCTCACCACGAACGTGCCGGTGTTGCCGGACAGCGTGAACGTGGCGACGAGGCGGCTCGCGGCCTGCGCGGGCAACCCGCTCAGCGCGATGATCACGAGGACGGCGATCAGGGGGGTGGCTAATCGGTGCACGTCGGAGACCTTTCATTAAAGAAAGTTTCCTAACAATTAGCCGGATCGTAGGCCGCTACCGGACGGCTTGCAAGAGCTGGGGTCAGGAAGATCCGCGCAGCCGGGTCAGCCGGGTCAGCCGGAGCTCAGCGCGGTGCCGTACAGGCGCGCGACCCTGAGCCTGATCACCAGGCGCTGATCGGTCACCATCTGCCGCAGGAACGCCTGCTCGTCGGCGGGTCCGGCGAACGAGTGCCCCATCGCCAGCAGCTCCAGGCCCACCTCGTCGCCCGGCTCGCCGCTCACCGGCGACAGCTCGGCCTCGCCCTCGGCCACGGCGAAGGACCAGAAGTCGTCGCTGGCCACGTAGAGCGAGCAGTTCGGATCCTGCTGCAACTGGCGCACCTTGAGCCGCCCGGCGACGGTCGAGATGCGCGCCACGCGCTGGCGCTGGTCCCAGGCGTACGCGACGGTGGACAGGTGCGGCCGGCCGTTGCCCCTGAGCGTGGCGAGCGCGCCGAACCGCTGCCCGGCCAGCAGGCCCGACAACTCCTCGTCGCTCAGCGACTGGGGGCCCGGCCCCGCGCCGGGGCCGTACTTCTCCGCCATGCACCCGGCCTTCCCCTGATTAGCGGTAAATCGTGAGATTTCAGCCTATCCAAGCTGACGGCCGGGCATGTCAGCGATCATCCGCTGCCCGGCGAGCCCAGCCCACGACGGCCCACGGCGGTAGGTTACGAATCATGAATCTTGCTATTACCAGCGGATATGTCGTCCCGGTCGATGGCGACCCCATCGACGGCGGCACCGTGCTCATCCAGGACGGGAAGATCGCCGCGGTCGGCCGGGACGTGGCCGTCCCGGAGGGCACCCCGGTCGTGGACGCGGCGGGAAGCTGGGTGCTGCCCGGCTTCGTGGAGGCCCACGGGCACCTCGGCGTGCACGAGGAGGCCGAGGGCTGGGCCGGGCAGGACACCAACGAGATGACCGACCCCAACGGCGCCCGGCTGCGCGCGCTCGACGCCATCAACCCCGCCGACCTGGCCTTCGGTGACGCGCTGTCCGGCGGGGTGACCACCGCGGTGATCAAGCCGGGCTCCGGCAACCCGATCGGCGGCCAGACCGTCGCGATCAAGTGCTGGGGCAGGTCGGTGGACGAGATGCTGCTCAAGGAGCCGGTGAGCGTGAAGAGCGCGCTCGGCGAGAATCCCAAGCGGGTCTACGGCGACCGCAAGAAGCTGCCCTCCACCAGGCAGGGCGTGGCCGCCGTGATCCGCGACGCGTTCATCCGGGCCGAGGACTACCGGGCCCGCCGGACCGCCGCCGAGCAGGAGGGCAACCCGTTCGACCGGGACGGCACGCTGGAGATCCTGGTCCGGGTGCTGGACCGCGAGCTGCCGTGGTGCCAGCACACCCACCGGGCCGACGACATCGCCACCGCGCTCCGGCTGGCCGACGAGTTCGGCTACCGCCTGGTGATCAACCACGGCACCGAGGGCCACCTGCTGGCCGACGTCCTGGCCGAGCGGAACGTGCCGGTCATCATCGGCCCGCTGCTCGGCAGCCGGGCGAAGGTCGAACTGCGGCAGCGCTCGCTGCGCAACCCCGGCATCCTCGACCGGGCGGGCGTCGAGGTGGCGATCACCACCGACCACCCCGTGGTGCCCATCCACTTCCTGGTCCACTCGGCCACGTTCGCGGTCAGGGAGGGGCTCGACCCCGCCGCCGCGCTGCGCTCGATCACCGTCAACCCCGCCCGCATCATGGGCCTCGACGACCGGGTGGGCGCACTGCGGCCCGGCCTCGACGGCGACGTGGTCATCTGGTCCGGCGACCCGCTGGACGTCATGAGCCGGGCGCTGCGGGTGTTCATCGGCGGCCGGGAGGTGTATGCGTATACGAACGGTGGGCCCGTCGTGGCGGATCCGTACTACCGCGAGGCAAGCGACCGTTAAGCGCATGTGGACGGGCGGCGCGCATAGTGGGCGGAGCCGACGGGAAGAGAGGCATCACCATGACTGCACCCCCGCTCTCCCAGCGTCCCAGCAAGGCTCTGCTGCTCGCGCTGGTCGTCTCCGGCGTGGTCGCGCTGATCGTGCTGGCCGTGATGCTGGTGTCGGGCGGCCCGGTCGGGTTCGGTCTGTCGGCCCTGCTGGCCGTGGCGCCGCTGCCGGTGCTGCTCGCGGCCGTGCTCTCGCTCGACAGGCTCGAACCCGAGCCGAAGCTGCACCTCGCCGTCGCCTTCGCGTGGGGCGCGGGGGTGGCCGTCGTGGCCGCCATCGCGCTGACGCTGGTCGGTCAGCAACTGTTCGCCAGGGCCGGCTTCGGCACCGCGGCCGTCCAGGACATCGGCGTCGTGGTGCTCGCGCCGGTGGTGGAGGAGGCGCTCAAGGGCTCGGCGCTGCTGTTGCTCCTGCGCCGGCGCGCCGAGATCGACGGCCTGACCGACGGCATCGTGTACGCCTCCATGGCGGGCCTCGGCTTCGCCGCCGTGGAGAACGTCGGCTACTACCTGCTGGCGTTCGGGGCGGACGGCGCGGGCGCCGCGGTCCAGCTCTTCGTGGTCCGCGGGCTGATCGATCCGCTCGGCCATCCGATCTACACGTCCATGATCGGCGTGGGCGTCGCGTACGCGCTGACCCGCCGCACCGCCGGCAGGTACGCCGCGATCCCGCTCGGCTACCTGGCCGCCGTGTTCCTGCACGGCCTGTGGAACGGCGCGGCCACCACGGGCTCGCTGCAGTGGCTGGGCGCGGCCTACCTGGTGATCATGGGCGCGCTCGTCCTGCTCGTCGCCGTGACGGCCGTCGAGCGCCGCCAGCTCGTCGCGCGGATGGGCTTCTACCTGCCCGCCTACCGCCCGACCGGCCTGATCACCGAGGCTGACCTGCGGATGCTCACCACGCTGCCCGCCCGCAAGACGGCCCGCAAGTGGGCCAGGGGAGCGGGGCTCGGCCGGGCGATGAGCGACTACCAGCAGGCGGCGACCGAGCTGACCATGTTGCACCTGCGGGCCGAGCGGCAGCCCATGGACCCGCTCAGGTTCGCCATGGAACGTGACGCCTACCTCGCCACCATGGCCCGCGCCCGCCGCTGGTGACCGGCTTCGCCGCTTTCCGGCCGGACGAGCAGCGCGGCGAGCGCCGTGACACCCGTCAGCGCCACGCAGCCCGCCACCGCGACCGTCGTGCCCGCCACCGGCCCGAGGCCCCCGACGACCGCCGCCACCCCGGCCGCGCCCAGCGAGGAGCCGATGTACCTCGCGGTGTTGTTCGCGCCTGAGCCCATGCTCACCCGGTGCGCGGGCACGCTCTCGATGGCCAGGTGGGTGATCGAGGAGTTGATCAGCCCGGAGCCGACGCCGCTCACCGCCAGCCCGGCGACGACCAGCGGCAGCGGCAGCGAGGTGCCCACGCCGAGCAGCGCGCAGAAGCCGGCCGCGCTCAGCCCCAGGCCGGTGGCCAGGCGGGTGCTCGCGCGCAGGCGGATCCGTCCGGCCGGCAGCGAGGTGAGGAACGACGTCCCGGACCAGACGGCGAACAGCAGCGCCGTGTCCAGTGGCGTCAGCCCGTGGACCGACTGGAGCACGGTCGGCAGGTAGCTGAGCAGCCCGACCACGGCCACCCCCACGACGAGCGCTCCGCCCGTCGAGACCAGGAACATCGGCCGGCGGAACAGCGCCAGGTCGAGCAGCGGCTCGGCGCGCCGCCGTTCGGCCGCCACGAACGCCGCCAGCAGCACCACGCCCAGCGCGAACGCCCCGAGCACGAGGGGCCGCGTCCACCCGGTCCGTCCTTCGGTCACCCCGGCCACCAGTGCCGCCACGCCGAGGCTGAGCAGCACCACGCCGGGCACGTCGAGCTTGCGCGGCACGTCGGAGCGCGACTCCGCCAGGCCCCGCGCCGACACGACCGCCAGTGCCAGCGCGCTCGCCGCCATCAGCCAGTACGCCGCCCGCCAACTCGCCACCATGGCCAGTGCACCGGACAGCAGCGGCCCCACCGCCGTGCCCAGCCCGATCATCGCCCCGTAGCGCGCGGTGGCCCGCAGCCGCCGCGTCCCCGACGGGTAGGCGTGCCCCACGATGCCCAGGCTGGCCGCCAGCACGGCCGCGCCCGCCGCCCCCTGCACCAGCCTGGCCAGTACGAACACCGGGATGTTGGGGCTCGCGGCGGCCACCACTTCGGCGACGGCCAGCACGCCGGCGCCCGTCACCAGCACCCGCCTGCGCCCGTAGTCGTCGGCCAGGCCGCCGGCGACCAGCAGCAGCGCGGACAGCCCGAGCGCGATCGAGCCCAGGATCCAGACCGGCCCGGTCGGCCCGGCCCCCAGGGACGCGGCGGTCTGCGGCAGCGCCGTCATCGGCAGCGTGAAGTTGGCCAGGACGAGCAGCGGGGCTGACGAGGCGATGGCCAGCGTCCGCGGGCGCACTGTCGGTTCATTCAATGAACTCATGCCGCGCAGGCTAACACGGTTCGGTGAATGAACTAACATGGGCCTCATGGCGCTCGGCAAGAACTACGACGGCCAGAGCTGCGCCCTCGCCAGCACCCTGGAGGTGATCGGCGAGCGCTGGACGCTGCTCATCGTCCGCGACGCCCTGTACGGCGTGCGCCGCTTCGGCGACTTCCAGGCCCACCTCGACATCCCGAAGGCGGTGCTGTCCCAGCGGCTGGCCACCCTGGTGGACGCCGGCGTGCTCGAACGCCGCCGCTACCAGGAGGCCCCGCCCCGCGACGAGTACGTCCTGACCGCCGCCGGCCGCGAGTTGTGGCTGCCCGTGCTGGCGCTGGCGCAGTGGGGCGAGCGCAACCTCGGCGAGCACGGCCCGCGCCGCCTGTTCCACCACGTGAGCTGCGGCGGCCGGATCGAGGCGACGTCGTACTGCGCGACGTGCGGCGCGATGGTCGGGCCGGCGGACGTCGAGGTGCGGCCCGGCCCCGGCCTGGGCGCGGGCGGGCGGCAGGATCGCGTCAGCCTCGCCCTGCGGACCCCGCATCGGATGCTCGATCCGATCCCCTGACAAACTGGGGTGACGCCCCCGAAGGGAGATCAGATGAGCTGGGTCGAGATCGAGTCGGAGGCCGAGCTGCGCGAACTGCTCGGCGAGGTCATGCCGAGGGCGGCGACGAAAGAACGGACGCGGCTGCACGAGCGCGACGTCGAATGGCTGGCGGCCTCGCCGTTCTGCCTGATCGCCACCTCGGACGAGGACGGCAACTGCGACGTCTCACCCAAGGGCGACCCGGTCGGTTTCGTCCACGTCATCGACGACACCACGATCGCGATTCCCGACCGCCCGGGGAATCGCCGGGCCGACGGATTCCGCAACATTCTGCGGAATCCGCATGTCGGGCTGATCTTTCTCATTCCCGGCCGCAACGAGACCCTGCGCGTCAACGGCCGTGCGCGGCTCGTCCGCGAGGCCCCGTTCTTCGACGAGATGACGGTGAAGGGGCACCGCCCGCAGCTCGCGCTCGTCGTCGAGATCGAGCAGATCTTCTTCCACTGCGCCAAGTCGTTCCTGCGCTCGGCCCTGTGGAAGCCGGAGAGCTGGGGCCCCGACGCCCTTCCGTCGCACGCCAGGCTGGTCAAGGACGTGCAGAAGGTCGAGGAGAGCCTCGAGACCCTCGAGAACTACTACGGCGAGGCGTACGCCAAGCGCCTGTACGGCTGAACCCCTGACCCGCTCCGGCCCTCAGGCGGCCGGAGTGGGACCGCCGGGGAAGCGGATGACGTTCCTGCCGCTGTAGGCGCGAAGGTCGATCACCTTGGGGTCGGCGGCCGGCTTGTGACGGTCGCCCGCGCGGATGTCGCGGATCTTGTGCCTCGCAACAGGTGGCGGCACCGCCACAAGCCTCTTCATCGCGAGCCCCCCGTGATAGTCCTGTTATCTATGTTATCTACAGATACCCCCGTAAGTTTGCTGTAAGGAGCCCGTCAATAGGGGAGTTTGCGGCCCGCCGGTGACCGCAGGTCCAGATCGGTCGTCTGGCTGCGCCGTTTGGCCGCCGATTTCTGAATCCTGACGCGTTTCATGGTCGCCCCCTTCCGAAGCGCGTCCTGTCCTTTCGCGACTGTGCGCCGTCCCGCACGGTGCCGGCACGACGGGCGCTCGACGCCCCCGCCATTCGCGCCAGGCTCATCGGGGCCGTCCGCTCAATGCATTTCTACCTGGCGCGAATGTGTGCTCAGTCACCTTTTTGCGGCGAAGCCCCAGGTCACGTGCCGGGAGTGAGGCGCGCGGCGACGCCGAGCCGGTTCCAGGCGTTGATCATCGCGATGGCCACGAGGAGCAGCGCGAGCTGCTTGTCGGTGTAGTGCTCGGCGGCCTGCCGCCACACCTCGTCGGGCACGGCCTCCCGGTCGGGCAGCCTGGTCGCCTCCTCCGCCAGCGCGAGGGCGGCGCGTTCGGCGGGGGTGAAGACCGTGGCCTCACGCCACGTCACGACCGACCACAGCCGCTCGTCGCTCTCCCCGGCCTTCTTCATGTCGCGGCTGTGCATGTCCACGCAGTAGCCGCAGCCGTTGATCTGGCTGGCCCGCAGCTTGACCAGCTCGATGGTGGCGGCCGGCAGCTCGCTCGCGTGGAGCAGCTTCTCGACCGCCAGGAAGTGGTGGTACGCCTCGGGGACGTGCTGGGCGACATTGATCCGCTGGGTCATGGGAACCTCCGTGGTTTGCGTCGTACGCACTTCGGACGGGGCGACCCCACCCGATGTGACAGTTACGGCGAAAAGGTTCGTCCTGGACCGTCAGAGGATCCCCTACCCTCGATCAGCCGCCGCAGTTACCCCAGGTCTTGCGCCCGCCCCACGCTGTGACGCGGTTGTCCGGGTCACGCGTCCATCCCTCGTACTTCACGCACTTCCACGCGCCGTCGATGTGCCCGGTCTCGGCGTAGTAGCGGTATTTGCGGGCGTCCTCGCTCCGGCCGCCGCCGCGCACCTCCAGGTACGCGCCGGTCACCGTGCGGGTTCCGGTGTACGCGGTCTTGATCGCGGCGACGCAGTTCTTGCCGCCCCGCTTGCGGTACATCAGGTACACGTGCCCGAACACGGCTCCGTCGCGCGTCCGCATGGCGCGGTGGCCGTCCTTGACCCGGTGGAAGCCCTTGCCACAGACCTGTTCCGGTGTGTACGCGGCCGAGGCCGCGTACGCGGAGGACGGGACGGCGGCGATCCCGGCGGCGACCGAGGCGGCCGCGATGACCGTACGGATGAGCACGCTAACTTCCCTTCGGAGGGTAGGAACAGCAAAGCTGATCTTTACTGAGTGCTGACCGGAATTTCAAGGAGTGCTGGTAAATGCCGCTGATCGCGGTTTGTGCGGTGTGGGGCGTGTTCTGGGGGTCGTGGGCCGCCCTGCTGCCCGCCGTCAAGATGGACCTCGGCATCTCGGCCGCGGACCTGGGGCTGACGCTGAGCGCCGTCCCGGTGGGAGCACTGCCCGCGATGACGCTGGCGGGACGGCTGGCCAAGGGCCGCGAGCGGGCCGCGCTGATGACGGTCGTGATCCTGTTCGCGCTCAGCGTGGTCGCCATCGGCCTGGCCGGCACGGCCTGGCAGCTCGCGCTGGCCCTGGCGCTGGTCGGCGCCACCAGCGGGGCCCTCGACATCGCGCTCAACCTGGCCACCGGCCGCGCTGAGCGCGAGACCGGCCGCCGCCTGTTCCAGCCAGTGCACGCCGCCTTCCCCGTCGCGGTCATCGCCGCGGCCCCGCTCACCGGCCTGGCCCGCTCGTACGGGCTCGGCGTCGACACCATGCTCGTCGTCATCGCCCTGATCGTGGCCGCCACGTCCCCGGCGCTGCTGGCGTTGCCCCTGGGACGCGGGCTGCCGGAGGAGGCCGGAGGCGACGGGCGGCGGCCGTGGGGCGGGGTGGTCGTGCTGGGGGTGCTGGCGGCCTGCGTCCTGATCATCGAGAACTCGGTCGAGCAGTGGTCGGTCCTGCTGCTGGAGGAGCACCGGGACGCCACGCCGCTGGTCGCCAGCGCCGCGCCCGCCGCGTACATGGCGGCGCTGACGGCGGGACGGCTGGTCGCGCAGGCGCTGCCCGCGCTGCCGCTCAAGGTGTTGTACCTGGT
>NZ_SSXE01000177.1 GCF_021699195.1 Nonomuraea sp. MG754425
CACCCGGTCGCGACCTGCGAGGCCGTGGCGCCCAGCTCGTCGGCCACCTCCAGCACGGCCCGCACCCCGGCCCGGTCCCGCTCGCCGATCGACTCGGGCAGCGCCGCGAGCACCCGGTCCCCGCGCCGCCGCCGGTCGTCGAACGTGTCCGCCCCCAGGTCGGCCAGCAGTTCGTGGAACCCCTCCTCGTAGCCGCCGAGCCCGGCCGCCGTGCGTTTGGCCAGGCATCGCGCGTACGTGGCCACCAGCCAGAAGACGGCCTCCCGGTGCAGACCCTGCCTGATGAGCTCCCGGCTGCCGTCGATGGCGACCGGCCGCGCGGCGGCGGAGACGTCGGAGGCGAAGCGGTAGGCCGGCGCCCGTACCGGGGCCGCCGCGTCGTACACCTTCTCCAGCGCCGTCAGGTGCCGCTCGACCTGAGCGGCGCTGAGGTCGGCGCAGCCGAGCAGGCCGAGCAGGCCCTCGTGCACGTCGAGCCGCCCGTGCGCGGCGAGCAGGTCGCGGAGCGCCGCGTAACGGCGGCGGACCGTGGGGTTGCGCAGCCCGGCCACCAGCAGCACGTGCGCGGTCACCCCCGTGCCGAACAGCCAGGCGGCGACCTGGTCGGGCAGCGGCGCGCACTCGTCCATGGAGATGATCCACCCGCGCACCCGGTCCATGGCGTCGGTGCAGCGGGCCAGGATCCAGGGACGTTCGGCGAAGTCGCGGGCGACGATCCGCTGCAGCTCGGTCAGCCGCCCGGACGGGTCGGCCAGCACGCACGGCAGGTGGAAGCTGCCCGCCAGGTGGTAGTCGCTGAGCACCGCGTGCACGGAGCCGGGCGGGGCCATGGAGGAGACCTCCAGCAGCACTCCTTTGTAGCGGAACTTCCCCAGGCGTTCGATGGGCGCGGCCGGGTCCACGATCACCATGACGTCCACGTCGGAGGTCGGCGCGAGCACGTCACCGGGGTCGGCCCACAACGCCGACCCGGTCAGGAACGCCCCGGCGAACCCGGGCAGCGCGGCGCCCTCCTCCCGCACCCACTCCAGCGCGACCTGTCTGGCCTGCTCAATCCGCATTCACTTCCTCCCGATCGGGCCCTCGGCGCGAGGTCCGGAACCAGACGACCGCACCCAGCACGACGAGCACCGCCAGCCCGCCCCAGATCCAGCCCGGGACCCCCGCCGGCACCGCGGGGGAAGCCCCGGCGACGGCTGCCGGTGGCGCCGCGGCGGGCGGGGTGGCCGTCGCGGAGTCCGCGGGTGCGGCCGATGCCGTAGATGATCCTTTCACGCTGAAGGGAATTTCGCCCTCAATGGGATGTCCGTCGGAAGAGACGACACGCCACGCGATGACGTATGAACCGGGCGCGAGCGGCTCCGGCACGTCGGCGCGGACCTTGGGCCCGGCGAGTCTGGGCTCGCCGAGCGCGATCTCCGCCCCGGCCGCGTCGTGCAGCACGACGACGGGGAACTTCACGCCGGCGGTGTATTCGAGCTCGATCTCCTCGACCGAGGAGAGCTGGGCGTTCTCGGCGGGCGAGCTGCGCTTGAGCGAGTCGTGGGCGTAGGCCGGTGATACGGGCAGGGCCAGCAGGGCGCAGGCGAGCGCGACCGTGGCCGCCGTGCGGAAGGGGCGCGGCAGGGATGCCATGACGGGTCTCCAGAGTGATCTTCCGGACGACCGTGCCCACGGGGCCGGACGTCCGGGCACAGGCAAGGGCGATGAAGGAACGCCGGGCCCCGTCGGCGGAAGCGCGTCCGCGACGGCCCGGCGACAGCGACGGCATCAGCGCGGCGAACGCGCCGATCCCGCGACGGCGTCAGTGTGACGTCAGTGGCCTGCCGCCGCGGGCGGTCCTCGCCTGTTGATCGTGCCGGAGACGATGCGGCCCCGGTGCCCGGATGCGCCGGGCGTGACCGGCCGCCACGTGCGCGCGGCCCGCTCCCCCGCGTGCGCGGGCAGGACGGCGAGCAGCCGGACGACCGGGCGTGGCGCGCCGTACAGGCGGATCACCAGCCACAGCGCGCTCTCGCCGCGGTGCAGCCACCACGCCGTCAGCCCGGCCACCGTGAGGTGGACCAGCGCCATGCCGGGCCCCGGATGGCCGTCGGGGTGGCCGATCATCAGGCCGGTCATGGGGGCGGGCGGGGGTGCGAGGCGTTCGAAGAGCTGGTGCAGCACCGTCTGGGTGCCCACGGTCACGGCCAGCACGGCCACGGGCCCGCGCTCGCGCCCGTCGATCAGGTACGCCAGCCCGAGCGCGGCCAGCACCCCGGCCAGGTAGGCCCAGAACGGCGGCCCCGGTGAGCGGCCGGGCGAGTGGCGGCATGGACACAGCCGACATCTTTTCACAAGGTTCCCGGCCTGCCGAGGTTCGGAACACGCGGCCGGGGGCAGCCGGTTCCGATGGACATCGCCACGGGTGCGACCGCCTCGTCAGTCACGCGACCATCCGCGCGGCGGTGCTGCTCGCGCTCCGTACCGTGCTGGCCGAGGCGGGTCATCGGGTCGGCGAGGACTTCAACGGCCTGGAGCTGGTCGTGACGAGCTGACCCGGCGCAGCGGCTCGCCCACCTCGTGCAGGTGCGTGAGCGCCTGCCGCCACGATTCCAGCAGGCCGCACTCGGCGTAGCCGATGCCGAGCGAGGCGCAGTACTCGCGCACGATGGGCCGGGCCCTGCGCAGGTTCGCGGTGGGCATGCTGGGGAACAGGTGGTGCTCGATCTGGAGGTTCAGGCCGCCGAGCGCGGTGTCGAGCAGCCGCCCGCCGCGCACGTTGCGGGAGGTGAGCACCTGGCGGCGGAGGAAGTCCAGCTCGTCCCCGGCGGTGAGCACCGGCATGCCCTTGTGGTTGGGCGCGAACGTGCAGCCGAGGTAGACGCCGTAGCACGCCTGGTGCACGGCCAGGAACAGCAGCGCCTTGGGCAGCGGCAGCACCAGGAGGACCGCCGTGAGGTAGGCGAGCACGTGCGCGCTCAGCAGCAGCCCTTCGATCCCGCGGTGCTTCAGCGACGGCCGGCGCAGCGCGCGGAAGCTCGACACCTTGAGGTTGACGCCTTCGAGCGTGAGCAGGGGGAAGAACAGCCACGCCTGCCGGCGTCCGATGAACCGGGGCAGCCCCCGGCTGGCCTCGGCCTGCCGGCGTGACCAGATGAGGATGTCGGGCGCGACGTCGGGGTCGTGCTCCTCGTGGTTGGGGTTGGCGTGGTGACGGGTGTGCTTGTCCATCCACCAGCCGTAGCTGAGCCCGACGGCCAGGTTGCCGGCGATCAGCCCGGCGATCCTGGCGACCCGCCGCGAGCGGGCGATCTGCCCGTGCGCCAGGTCGTGCGCCAACAACGTGACCTGCGCGAACGCGATCGCCAGCAGCACCGCGAGGCCGAGCTGCCACCAGGAGTCGCCGATCGCGGCGAAGGCCGCCCAGGTTCCGGCGAACAGGGCGGCCACCAGGCCGATGCGGGCGGTGTAGTAGCCGGGCCGTCTGTCGAGCGGGCCGGCCTCGGCGACGCGCCGGGAGAGCCGCGCGTAGTCGCTCCCCCGCCGGGCCGCCGCTGATGAGGACGGTGCAGCGCTCACGTGTGTCTCCGATGCCGAGGAGTGGATGATCGCTCCTCAGCATCGCGGGACGGGGTGGCCGGCGGACCCCCGCTGTCACCCGTCCTCGCGGTAGTGCCCGCCCCACCGGGCACTTCCCGCCGACGCGGGCTCAGGCGGGCTGCAGCGCCTGCGCCGGTCCCGGCGACGCGGCGGCCTCGCCGAAGACGTGCAGGTCCGGGCGGAAGGCCGCCAGGTACGCCGACCGGTCGTGGAAGGCCGCGGCCAGGGCGTCGCCGTAGTCGATGAGCTGCCGGTGGGCGTTCCTGCGTGGCTCGTAGCGGGCCGACAGCAGCCGGTCGAGCAGCTCCGGGTCGCCGTCGGCCGCGCAGACGACCTCCGCCAGGATCTCGGCGTCGCGCAGCGTGTAGCTCATGCCCATGCCGGTCATCGGGTGGCAGGCGAAGGCCGCCGAGCCGAGCAGGGCGGCGTTGCCCTTGTGGTACGACTCCACCCGCAGCGAGGAGACCTTGATCCGCTGCCAGGCGGCGGGCTGCAGCGAGTTGAACACGTCCGAGCTGTCGGTCACGAACTTCTTCAGCTCGTCGAGCAGCGCCGGGATGCCGTCCTGGAAGATCTCCTTGTCGTCCTCGGGCGGCAGGCCGACGAACACGCGGGCCTCTTCCCTGTTGATCGGGTAGAGGTAGGCGAGCCAGCCGCCGGAGCTGAAGTACATCCGGTTGAGCTGGGCGACGCTGGCGCTGAGCGGCACGGTGGCCACCCGCATGAGCAGCCGCTCGTACGGCATCGTGGACTGTTCGATGCCCAGCGCCTCGCGTACGGCGGACCTGGTGCCGTCGGCGCCGATCACCGCGCCGGCCCGCAGCCTGCGGCCGTCCGAGAGCGTCAGCTCCTCGACGTGGCCCTCGCCGGTCGTGACGCCGTCGATGGTGGTGTCGAACCAGAACTCGACGCCTTCCATCGCGCAGGAGGTGTAGATCAGCTCGACCAGCTCGCGGTAGGGGCGGATGAGGAAGCCCTCACCGGGGAAACGGCATTCCTGGATCGGGTCGCCATCGTGGTAGTAGCGGATGGTGTCGCGCCTGAGGCCATGGCGTTCGACGAGGTCCGCCAGTCCGTGCCGGGCCAGCACCCGCAGGCCGGGGGGCTTGAGGAAGTCGGCGCCGGCGCTGGGGATGGAGGCCCCTTGTTCGATGACGACGACGCGCTGACCGCGGCGTCCCAGCAGTAAGGCCAGGAAGCAGCCGCCGAGCCCGGCGCCGACGATGGCTACGTCGCACGATGTGGTTGCCATGACGAGAGCCCTTCTGAATGGTTGAACTAGTTCGTGTGCCCGCGAGTGCCGGCGAGCGAACCGGGTTCGGCCGTCCGCGGTCGCGGGACAGAGCCCGTGGACGCGTCCACGGGGGCGTCTGCGGGGGGTGTGCGGGTCTCGACTGGCAGCAGCGCGTCGGCCTCCGCCGCAACGGTGGCGAGGGTCATGCGCAGCTCGAGCAGCAGCCGGCGAGGCACCTTGATCATGACGTCACCCGGGTCCGGCCGCAGCCGGGTGATCTTGGTCAGGGCCAGTGCCCCGATCAGCACGGAGATGGCCACGCACAGGGCGAGCGCGCCGGCCAGGCCCGCGAACGGGCCGGTCATGAACGGATGGTCGATCACGACGGACACGACGGCGACGCCGACCGCCCCGCCGACCATGCGGGCCATGGTGGCCGCGCCGACGGCGGAGGCGTACTGGTGGGGACGGGCGGCCAGGGTGGTGGCGATGGAGGTGCCGGGCGCGAGCGCTCCGACGCCCATGCCGACCACGACGCTGGCGATCAGCCCCCAGATGGTGGGGCCCGACTGGGTCAGGACGAGCACGCAGGCGCCGCCGCACAGCAGGGAGCCCGCGTAGATGAGGCCGTACGGGCCGACCCGCTTGATCAGGCGGCCGGCCACGAAGCTCGTGACGACGACGGCCACCGAGGTGGGGGTCAGCCACATGGCCACCTCGAGCATGGGGTAGCCGAGGTGCAGCAGGTACAGCGGCTGCACGGTGAGCAGCCCGTACGACAGCGCCCCGAAGCCCCAGGTGGCCAGCCAGCCCCAGACGAACCGGGGCCGCCGCCACAGGGCCAGGTCGATCGCGGGCATGCGGTGGTGCCTGGCCTGCGCGAGCGCGCCGCCGATCAGGGCCAGCGCGGCCAGCGCCAGCCACACCACGTCCAGGCCCCAGGCCATGGCCTTGGAGATGGCCAGGACGATCACGGCGATCCCGGCGGCCAGCAGCCACGCGCCGAGCATGTCCGGCACGCCCTTGCCGGTGGCGCGGCGGCCGGACGGCAGCCACACGCACGCGACGAGCAGCGCGACACCGATGATCACGTCGGGGAGGAACAGTGCCCGCCAGCCGACGGCGACGGCCAGCCAGCCCCCGCCCGCCTGCATGAGCAGGCAGCCCAGGCCGGAGGCGGAGCTCCACAGCGCGATCGCGCCGCGCCGCTGCGACTCCGGCAACTCGCCGAGCAGCAGCCCGAGGCTGGCCGGGATCATCGCCGCGGCTCCGGCGCCCTGGACGGCCCGCGCGGCGAGCACGTACGACCAGGACTCGACGGTGACGGTGGCGATCCCGCCGAGCACGAACACCACGAGCCCGACCGCCAGCACCCGGCGGCGGCCGAACAGGTCGGCCCACCGGCCGGCGGAGGCCAGCAGGGCCGCGATCGGGATGAACGCGGCGCTGGTCAGCCAGACCAGGTCACCCAGCGGCATGCCCGCGCCGCCGGGTGCGTAGCGCAGCATTCCCACTGCCATGGTGGTGGCCGTCGTGTCGGCCATCACCGTCAACATGACACCGGCACCGACCAGGCGCAGCATCACGCCGTGATGCCGGTTCGCGCCGGTCGTCCTGACGGCCGCTGGTGACGAACGCACGTGTCCTCCTATGTGAGCGTCGGCTCGTCTCCGCCTTCCGCGCACTCCGGCGGCGCGGGGGCGAAGCCTTTTGACGTTGGTGTCCCTGGTCGAGCTGTCAGGCGCCGTAGCGTCCGGGCGAGATGAGGCCGTCCGGGTCGAGCGCCGTCTTGAGCCTGTGCAGCATGCCGAGGCCGGCGGTGCTGGTCTCGGACCAGACGTCGGCGGCGGCGTGGTCGATGTCGGAGCGGTAGATGGCGCAGCCGTGCCCGCGCAGCACGCAGCTCGCGTCGTTGCGGAGCTGGTGGGCGCGGTAGGGGGCGTCGGCGACGCCGCGCTCGAAGAAGATCTGGATGACGCCGTTGGCCAGGTGCTTGCCGACGAGGTTCAGCTCGACCATGAGGGCGGTGCCGTGGCGGTCCACCGCCGTCTGCAGCGCGGCGATGACCTCGTCGGTCTTGCGGGCGTGCATGGGCAGCAGGGGCATCAGCGCCAGGAAGCCCATCGCGCCCTCGTCGATCCGCTCGCACGACGTCACGCCGAGCGCGTTGTGCACGCCCCGGCAGGTGGGGATGCCCTGGGACATCAGCGCCCTGGGGTAGATCGGGTCGTCGGGGGCGACCTCGGCGGCGTCCACCACGCGCAGCGCTTCGGCGCCCTCGACCTCGATGAGCGCCTTGCGCAGCAGTTCCTCGGCCAGCTCGACCGTGGCGTTGCCGCCCATGAGCGGCCCGAGGATGGTGAACAGGTTCGGGTCCACGCCCTCGGGCAGCATCCAGTCGCCCGAGCCGGGGACGAGCGACACCTCGCGGACGCGCAGCAGCCCGTCGGCCGGGTTGCCGCGGCGCAGGAAGTCGCTGACCGCGCCGACCGCCATGCCGGCCTGCTCGCGCGGCATCCGGCCGTAGACGAGGCCGATGGTCTCCGGGCGCGGCACCAGCGAGACGGCCATGGCGGTGACCACGCCGAGGTTGTGCTGGACGAACGCCTGCGTCAGGTCGGGCCCGGCGACCCGGCCGTGGTAGCGCCCCGCCGGGTCCAGCCCGCCGGTGGTGACGACGCTGCCGTCGGCCAGCACGGCCTCCAGCCCGGCCACGTCGTGGACGCGGGAGCGGATGCAGCCGTCACCGCGGTCGAGCGCGTTGCCGATGACGGAGGTGTCGGCGCACGAGGCGGTGACGTTGAGCATCCACGGGGTCTCCCGCAGCGCCGCGGCGAGCTGGCGCTGGGTGACGCCCGGCTCGATGACGGCGAATCCGGCCTCCAGGTCGAGGCCGCGGATCCGGTTCATGCCGCCGAGGTCCACGAGCACGTTGTCGTCGGTGACCGGCAGGGCCGAGCCCATGCCCCAGTTCCGGCCGGTGCTGATCGGGTAGAGGCGGCGGCGCTCGGCCGTGGCCTGCCGTACGAGTGCGCGCACCTCGTCGAGGGTGCGCGGCGTTTCGACTCCCGCCACGGAACGTGGACGGTGGCCCCCGACGTCACGCGACCTCTGCTCAGATCGCGACAGTGCCTGCATGACTCTCCTCAAGGTCTCGCTGGTCCGGCTCCCGGTGCGGGGGCCGGTGTGGGGGGCACACGTCAGACGGTGTGCTGGAGCAGGTCGTCGATGGAGCCGATGGCCTGGTTGGACATCTCTCTGATGCCGAGCAGCCGCTGCTCGACGTGCTCGTTCTCCTCGGGGAGCCCTTCGGGCAGGGTGTCGGGGAGCAGGGCGGTGCCGGGGAAGTCCAGCGTGCCGAGCGGCGGGGTCTGGACGGGGATCTCGTGCCGGCCGTACGGGTGCCGCCGGACGTGCTCGGTGTGCTCGTGCCGCTGGCGGGCGGGCAGGTGCGGGGGGGTTCGCATGACGGGAGCTCTCCTACCGGACTGGGGTGGGGTTTTCCGGGTGGCCGCTCGCCCTTGAGCGGATCGGGGATCAGCGCGCGCCCTCCTGGGCCTCCCCGAGGCCGGGGTAGCCGGCTCGTGGAGCGACGGCCGCGGGGGTGGCCCGTGGCACGCCGTGGTTGATGACGCTCGCGGCGATGCGACGCTCCGCCAGCCCCATGTGGGGACGGCCGCCGCCGGGCGGGTTCGGCCGGGCGCCGGCCGAGCCTCTGATCATGGAACTGGCGTGCACCCAGCGGCGGGACTCGCCCAGCACCTGGCGTTGCGCGCGGACCAGGTCCGAGTGCCGCGCGTAGTGTTCACAGACGGCCCGGGCCAGCACCCGCGCCATCACGAGGTGCTCCTGGCAGGCGCCGGCGACCTTCGCCTCCAGGCCGGTGACCTGGGCGAGGAGCAGTTGCAGGTGCGGCAGGCCCGAGCTGCGCTCGAACCCGTCGAGCTCGGCCAGCCGCTCCGGCCAGCGCAGCCGCCGCTCGATCGAGGCGCACACGCCGGCCACGAGCGCCGAGGTGGGCTCGTCGTCGGGGTGGTGGCCGTCGAGTTGCACGGCCCGCTGCGCGGTCGGCTCGAAGTCGGTCAGCCGGCGCAGCCCGCTCTGCAGCAGGCGGATGCGGTTGTGCAGGCACGCGGCGCTCCACCCGAGGACCAGCAGGTGGTCCGCGTCGGCCTCGCAGTGCCAGCCGACCAGCGCCACCTCGCGGGCCATGCGGTGATGCAGCACCCATGACGCCTGCTCGCCGAGCGGCACCGGCGTGTCGATCCATACTTGCTGGCCGCCGGGGGGCAGCTCGGCGACCCCGACGTCCATGCCCTCGGGCATGACCCTCGTGCAGATCCTCCGCACGACGATCTGTTGCGCGGCTGTCTCCGGCGCCATGGGCACCGGGCCTGGCAGCACGCGCTCTGGGGCCACTTTCGCCCGCGGCTCGATGCTCATCTGGGGGCCACCTCCCGACCCGCGTCGGCCTTGTCGACCTACGTAAATTGACACTTAATAGTGCCGGTCCGATCGTCGTAAGACGGCGGATTTCTGTCAACTGCCACTTTACGGAAGAAGCATGGTTGCCCCCCGGCCCGCGTGGGCACACCCGTGATCCCACGACTTCCCGCAGGTGAATCCGGCGTTACGGCCTGTGATTGATCTAGAGTCCGTACGGTGCGGCAGAGCACGTTCGACGAGCGAGGAGTGAGCCGGTGCGGGTGCCCAGAGCCATGGTCGCGGCCATGTCGGTGGCCGCCGGGCTGCCTGCCGTCCACAGTCCGGCGCGGGCCGAGGGCGGTTACTGCGTGCTACCTGATCGCCCCCCTCAGTCCGGCCCTTACCTGATCGATACTGCTTCCTTCCTAGACTGGATTCATCCCTATCCGCCGCCCGTCACGCCGGAGCCGTCGGCCTCGGAGCGGCTCGACTTCGCCGGGTTCCCGAACGTGTCGGCCCTCGACGTGACCGGCCCGCGCAACCGGCCCGCCACGAAGGTGATCGCCACCTACACCACGAACGTCGACAGGGTCGTCACCCTCACCAACGAGGCGTCGGTCTCGCAGGACGGCGGGCGCACCTTCGGCCCGTCCAGCCAGACCCCGCTGCGGGAGTCGCCGATCGAACTGCACGACGGCCGCTTCTTCGCCACGGAGTACTATCCGGCCAGGACCGGGCCGCACACGGCGCACCTCGGCGTGCTCACCTCCTCGGCGCTCGACGACGGCGAGAGCTGGCTGCGCTCCCAGGCCACCCTGGTCACCCCCGGCGACCTGCTGCCCGGCGGGGCCGCGCACGGGACACCGGTCCAACTCGCCGACGGCACGATCCTCATCACCGTCTACGCCCGCTACGCGCCCACCGGGGCGTACCAGTCGGAGGTGTACGCCAGCTCCGACGGCGGGCGCAGGTTCGAGCGGCGCGGGGTGATCGCCGTGCCCGAGCCCGGGTTCGCCTTCAACGAGGCCGCGCTCCAGCAGGCGGCCGACGGCAGCCTGGTCGCGGTGCTGCGGCACGACGGCGGGCGGTACTCGACGCTGCACCAGAGCCGCTCCACCGACGGCGGGCGCACCTGGTCGCCGCCGGCCGGGCTGCGCTTCGCCGGCCACGACTGCGTGGTGCGCGGGGTGGCCCCGCGGCTGCTGCTGATGCCCGGCGGCGCGCTCGTGCTGAGCGCGGGCCGGCCGGACAACTGGCTCGCGATCTCCCCCGACGGCCTCGGGCACGAGTGGCGGGAGCCCTGGGTGACCTTCCACAACCGCGACGGCGTGTGGCCGGCGCGCGGCTCGTCCGGCTACACGGGCCTGGCCGCCGTCGGGCCGCACCGGCTCATCCAGGTCTTCGACAACTGCAAGCTGCCCGGGGTGGGACCCGACGGGCTGCTCGACGAGTCGACCTGCCCGGCGCACGGGCGCTTCGAGCACGGCGGCTGGTACGCGATCAAGCGGCTGCTGTTCGACGTCGCGACCCCCGGCACCCGGCTCGACCTGGCCGAGCTGCGGCGGCGCGGCGACCTGCGCGTGTCCACCGACATGCGCTGGACCAGCCGCCTGCGCCCGCGGACGAACCCCGGCGGCGCCCTCGACGGCAGCACGGGCTACTGGTCGAGCGCCGTCTCCACCGGCCGCGGGCGCTACGTGCTGCACCTCGACCGGAGCTACCCGCTGAGCCGCATCGGCCTGAGCCTGCGGCCCGGCCATCCGGCCGGCGCCCGCGTCTACGTCTCCGCCGACGGCCGCTCCTGGGGTGAGCCGGTCGTCACGATCAAGGACAGGACGGACTACGCCCTGCGCTACGACGAGATCGGCCGCACCGCCCGGCACGTCAAGATCGTCACGGAGCCGTCGGCGGGCTGCGACCCGGAGATCGGCCGCACGTGCGCGGTGCTGAACGAGGTCGAGCTGTACACCTGAGCCCGGACACGCCCGCGGGGGCCCTGCCGGCCCCCGCGTTCGAGCCCTTACCGCTTGGGCGGCATGTCACCGCCGCGGCCGAAGGGCTTGCCCTTCTCGTCTCCGGTCACACCCTCCTCGTCGATCTCCAGCCGCTCCTTGCGGACCTGGCCCTCGACGGTCTCCTCGTGCTGGACCTGCTGCTTGTGCACGTGGATGCGCTCGACCGGCTTGGTCTCCTTGCCCACGACGGCGCGCTCCTCGTGCAGGATCATCTCCCGCTCTTCCTCGCCGATCTGGTAGGTTCCGGACACCTCGCCGTCGCGGATGGGCTCGCGCTCGATCACCACCTCTTCGTGCGAGAGCGGGACCTTCTGCTGGACGTGCTCGGTCTCGACGTACTTGTGCAGGCGTACGCGACCGGTCTCCCTGCTCTCCTTCCCGATGCGCAGGCGCTCCTCCGACCGCGTCATCTCGATGTCGCGGTCCTCGGTGAGACCTCCCCGCATCTCGCCCCGCGCCTGCGCGGAGGGCGCGCCGGGCTTCTGTCCCGGCATCTCGCCGGTCAGGCCGGTGCGCTCCTGGCCCTCACCGGTGACCGGCCCGCGCGTGCGGGCCTCACCCGTGCGCTGGCGCGGGATGTCGGTCGGCTGCATGCCGTAGTAGCGGTAGAGGTCGGCCTCCTCGTTCAGGGACAGGCGGTCGTCCACGTCGATGTTCGGCGCTCCCTTGATCATCTCCCTGTCGAAGGGGACCCTGATCTCCTCACCCGAGCGGCGGGCGTTGACCAGCGGCACGAAGGTCTGCTTCATCCCGAAGAACCCCGTGCGCACGGTCACCCACTCCGGCTCGCCCGTACGATCGTTGAGGTAGACCTGGCCTACCTTTCCGACCGACTGTCCGTCCGACCCCACCACATGGCAGTCGAGTAGGTTTCGGATCTCTGTTTGCATAGCCACGACGATCCCCCTGAATGTGTTCGTCCTGGTTCAAAAGGGACAAATACCCCAAATCACCACGAATGCTCACAAATGCCGGGCACGATTCGCTCTAATTCAGGAAACGACGCGCCGGCCGGGGTTGCGGGCCGATCAGCTCCGCTGGGCCTTCTTCAGCGCGGCCAGATGCTTCTTCAGCGACGCCTCCGCCGTCTCGGCCAGCGACTTCACCGCCGGGGAGGAACCGCCGGAGACCTCGGTCTTCGTGGCGGCCAGCACCTCCTTGTGCGCCTTGATCATGCCGGACAGGAAGTCCTGGTCGAAGTCCTCACCGCTGGCGTCCTCCAGCCGGGCCACCAGGGCCTCCTGGTCCGCGGAAGGGGAGCTGGGCAGCTCGACGCCGAGCTGCGAGGCGGTCTCGGTGACCTTCACGTCCAGCTCGGCGTGGTCCTTGACGAGCATCTCCCCGACGGCCTTGATCCGCTTGGTGGTGCCCTTGTCCATCGCCAGCCGGCCCGACTCCACCTCGGTCAGGTTGGCCTGGTGGATGCCGCGCAGCCAGGTCTTGTCCTGCTCGGACGGCTGCGCGTCGGTGCGCACGGCCACCGCCGCGGTGTTCGGCGCCACGCCGGGGTTGCATCCCGTGATGGTGGCCAGGACCGCGATGGCCATCGAAAGGGTCAGACTGGTACGCATAAGGCATTCCTATGACATAGTGATACGTCTCAGATACAGAGCGTAATCGTCGCAGGGGTGGCTGCCCGGCATTTCGGCGGTCCGGGCGCGTCAGGGCCCGGCGTCAGCGTTCAGGGGAGAGCGGGCCGCGGTATCCGGGCGGCGGATCGTCGCCTTCGTAGGGCTCCGCCCGGCCGTCGGTGAGGAACCCGCGCAGCGCGCCGAGGTAGGCGGCGCCGCGCCCCGGTGTCTCGCCCTCGTCGCCGACGTAGGCCAGGCGGGCGTCGGGGAACGCGTCGCGGTAGCCGGTGGCCTGCGCCCAGCTCTGCCCGTCGCAGGCGCCCTTGACGACCAGCACGGGCACGCTCACCTGGGCCAGCTCGCCCCGGAGCGAGGCGGGCGCGGCCCGTCCGGCCAGCGCGACGTAGCCCCCGGAGCCGGGGCCGGGCGGCGGGCAGGACGGTGACGACGCGCGGCGCAGGAGTGCGAGGTAGGCGTCCAGCTCGCCCTCGCCGGCGAACGCGTGGGCGGTCATCGGGTCCACCCGCAGCAGCGTCGAGACGGCCAGCGCGCGGGGCTCGGGCAGCCCGCCGGAGCCGAGGAGCAGGGCCGAAGCGGCGGATCCGGCGGCGGGCCGCTCCCCGGCGCGGGCCGGAAAGAGGCCGGTCGGCGCGTACAGGACCGCGCGGGCCACCCGGTCCGGATGCGCCGCCAGGTACGACGCCGCGAGCTGCGCCCCCTCCGCGCGGGCGACGAGGTTGAGCCGCTCGGCCCGTACGACCTGCCGGATCGCCTCCAGGTCGGCCACGTCCCGGGGCAGGCCGTAACCCCGGGGGTCCGCCAGCCGCTCCGAGCGGCCCGCCCCGAGCTGGTCGTAGACGTACACCTCGAAGCCGGCGGAGGCGAGCCGGCGGTAGAAGGCCGAGTCGCCCGCCAGGTCCGCCACACCGGGACCGCCGTGCAGGAACACCACCGGGTACGGCCGGGTGACCCGCTTCGGCGCGGCCCGCACGTACGCCAGGCGCGACCCGGTGGGCAGCCGCCACTCACGCTGGCCGCTCACCCCGGCGGGCGCGGCGGGCGCGGCGGGCGGGTTCAGCGTGGCCGCGCAGACCTGCCAGACGACCGCCGCCTCCACCCCGAGCACGACCGCCGCCCGCAGCCAGCGTGCCCACACCGCGCGCGGCCTGGGCACGCACAGCAGCAGCCCGAGGAAGAGCACGAACGCGAACACCGCCAGCCCCGCCACCGTGAACACGTCGGGACCCGTGCCGACCAGGGCCGTGCCCGCCAGCGCGGCCAGTCCCGCGATCGGGGACAGCGCCAGCACCAGCACGCCCGCCAGCGCCCGTCCCGCCAGCCGTCCGAGCCCGGCCCGGACGGTGCCCGTCTCGCGGGACGGCATGCGCGACACCGCGCGAACGGGCGAGGTCCTGCCGGAGGGAGGGTGCTTGACGTCAGGAGACACGACACGAAACCGTAGTGCACTTCCGACATTCCGGTCAGGAAAGTGCCTGTCCGAGACGCAGTCGGACACGGTCGCCCCGCCGCTCGGACGCGCGCACGGTCCACACCCGCTCGCCGATGACCGTGCCCCTGGCCGTCGTGCAGCCGTCCACCCTGAGCGACGGGCGTCCCGCGGCGTCGCGCAGCAGGCGCGCGCGTGACTCGGAGTCGTCGCCGAACGGCACGAGGAAGTCGCCGGCGCCGGCCGGGGCGTCGACGACCAGGCCGGGATACAGGTGCGAGCAGGCGACCTCGGCGACGTGCTCGCTCACAGGCGGGCGCCGACCCCGGTGCGGCGCCTTCACCTCACGACGACCCCGGGATAGCGCTTACCGGCGACATGAGGTGAAATATCAGCATCCTTTCTACAGGCTGGAGTACCACGTGCCACTGTTCGACCTGCCGCTCGAGCGACTCCGCGAGTACCGCCCCGACCGTGACGAGCCCGCCGACTTCGACGCGTTCTGGTCCACCACCCTGGCCGAGGCCGCGGAGTTCGACCTCGCGGCCGAGTACGTCCCCTACGACCTGCCGCTGTCCGGCGTGGACGTGTTCGACGTGTCGTTCGCCGGCTGGGGCGGGCACCGGATCAACGGCTGGTTCCTGCTGCCGCGCGGCGCGGACGGGCCGCTCCCGTGCGTCGTGCACTACATCGGCTACAGCGGCGGGCGCGGCTTCCCCAAGGACCACCTGCTGTGGCCGGCCGCGGGGTACGCGGTGCTCGTGATGGAGACGCGCGGCCACGGCGGCGCGAACGTCGGCAGCCCCGGCACCACCGGCGACCCGCACGGCAGCTCGGGACCGCAGGCCCCGGGCATGATGACCCGCGGCATCCTCGACCCGGCCGACTACTACTACCGGCGGGTGTTCACCGACGCCGTCAGGGCGGTGGACGCGGCGGCGGCGCATCCGGCCGTGGACGCCGGTCGGGTCGTGGTCTCGGGCGGCAGCCAGGGCGGCGCCATCTCCCAGGCGACCGCGGCGCTGCACCCCGGGGTCAAGGCGGCGCTGATCGACGTGCCGTTCCTGTCGCACTTCCGGCGGGCCGTGGAGATCACCGGGCGCGACCCGTACCAGGAGCTGGTCAGGTTCCTCGCCACCCGGCGGGACTCGGCCGACCAGGTGTTCAAGACGCTGGCCTACTTCGACGGGCTCAACTTCGCGGCCCGCGGCACGGTGCCCGCGCTGTACTCGGTCGCGCTGATGGACGACATCTGCCCGCCGTCCACGGTGTTCGCCGCCTACAACCACTGGCAGGGGCCGAAGGAGATCACGGTCTGGCCCTGGAACAACCACGAGGGCGGGGGCGGCTACCAGACGGAGGAGCAGGTGCGCTACCTGCACAAGCTCCTGGGACAGGGCTAGACGCGACGACCGCCGCGCCGGAGTGCCCGTCGGGGCACCGGCGCGGCGGTGTACGCGTCAGGCTGTCTGCTCGGTGACCAGGAAGGACACGCTGCCCTGGTCGTCGGCACCGGCGTCCAGAGACTTGTCCTCCAGCACGGTCGCGGCCACCGGGTCGAGGTAGACCCGAGCGCCTTCGTCCTCGACCACCGCGTCCGCCGGTTCGGGGGCGGTGGCGAGGGTCAGGGTGAGCGAACTCGTCCCCTCCCCCTGGGACGAGATGCGGATCCCGCTCTGGGAAGGCTCGGGCGCCCCGGCGGTCAGGTCGCGGATGGCCTGGGCAGCGTTGGCTGTCAGGGTGAGCACTACGGCTCCTCCTCACGGTCGACGTTCATGAGTTGCCTGCCCTTCCCCCGGCTACCGGCCCTAACCCTTCTTGACTCTTTCTTTACGAAGAATTCCCGCCGGACCCCGCGTGGCGGCGGCGTGCGGGAACAATGAGCGCATGGACTCCCACCCGCGGCCCACGCGGTGGCGGCAGGCCATGGTGGCGCGGCTCGAGGCGGCCCAGGACGTCGCCGCGCCCGTGGCCGCGGCCATGCTCGCGGTGCCCCGCCACCTCTTCGTGCCCGGCGTCGAGCCGGAGGCCGCCTACCGCGACGAACCGATCGTGACCAAGCGCGACGCCGAGGGGCGGCCGATCAGCTCGTCCTCGCAGCCGGCCATCATGGCGACCATGCTGGGCCAGCTCGGCGTGCGGCCCGGACACCGGGTGCTGGAGATCGGCGCGGGCACCGGCTACAACGCGGCGCTGCTCGCCCGGCTGGCGGGCCCCGGCGGGCGGGTGGTGTCACTGGACCTCGACGCGGACATCGTGCAGCGGGCGCGGGAGCACCTGTCCGCGGCCGGGGCCGGCGAGGTCGAGGTGCGCTGTCTCGACGGCGCGGGCGGCTGCCCCGAGCTGGCCCCGTACGACCGGCTCATCGCCACCGTGGGCGTGTGGGACCTCGCGCCCGCCTGGCCGGCGCAGCTCGCCCCGGGCGGGCGGCTGGTGGTGCCGCTCGACCTGCGCGGCGTGCAGGTGTCGGTGGCCATGGAGCGGGACGGCGGGCGCTGGGTGAGCCGGTCGGTGCGGCCGTGCGGCTTCATGCGCATGCGCGGGCCGTTCGCGGGGCCCGAGACGGTCACGGTGCTCCGCCGGGACCCGGAGGCGCTGCTGATGCTGCCCGAGCCGCGCGAGCTGGGCGAGCTGCACGACGCTGCGGCGCTGGACGCGGCGCCCACCGAGATCACGGTCCGGCGGGAGGAGCCGGCGCCGCCGTTCGCCGCCGTCACCGGGCTGGCGCTGTGGCTGGCGCTGCACGAGCCGCGCTGGTGCGGGGTGAGCGGCGACTTCGGCCGCGGTCCCGTCTACACGGCGGGCCTGGCCGAGCCCGGCGGCGTCGCGGTGCTCCAGGCGGACGGCTCGCTGACCGTGCGCGGCCACGGGGCCGCCGGGGCGCGGCTGGCGGCGGAGCTGGCCGCGCACGTCAGGGCATGGGACGAGGCGGGCCGCCCGGAGGCGAGCACCCTGCGCATCGAGGCCCACCCGAACACCCCGAACGCCCCGGACCTTCCGGACGACCCGGCCGCCGGCGGCCGGGTCGTGATCAGGAAGCGGCACACCACGCTGGTGGTCGGCTTCGGCTAGACGGTCCACTCCCCGTCGCGCATGAGGTCGCGCCCGGCCAGTTCGTTCTCCTCCCGCCACGCCTGCAGCCGCCGCGGCGTGATGTGGAAGTAGTGGTAGGAGCCGCTCGCCTCGCGCGGGTCGAAGCCGGCCTTGCCGGCGAACGCGTCGCCGGTCTCGGCCGGGATCTCGGTGGCGGGGGTGGCCCGCGCCGTGCCCTCGACGAGCACGACGTCGCGCACCAGCCCGATCGCCACCCGCGTCCGTCCGCCGGCGAGCAGGTTGCGGGCGGTGGGGCTGGCGCTGGCCGTGGCGACGAGCAGCGCGGCCCCGTCCCACAGGAACGACAGCGGCACCATGTACGGCGTCCCGTCCGCGCCCGCCGTGGCCACCCAGGCGTCCACGTCGTGCTCAAGGCGGTGCAGCGTGTCCCGCTTGCGTTGTTCGGGGCTGCGCGGGGCGGGCTGGGACATCGGGGCCTCTCTCTCGTGACGCGTGAGCTCGGCCGCCCATTATCGCGTCCGGCGGCCCGTCACCCGTGCCCGCCCCCAAGGGCGGGCGCTCAGCGGTCGCCCGGCCGGGCCTCGCCCCCGCCGGCCGGGCAGGAGCCGGCCTTGGCGCCCGCCACCTTCCAGTCCGCCCCCGGGAACGGGCTCATGAAGTGCGTCAGCAGGTCCACCGCGTAGTCCGGCACCTGGCCTCCGGGATCGAGCAGCGAGACCATCTGGGGACCGTCCGCGCCGCGCAGTGTGATGGTGTTGCGCCCCGCGCCGGCGGCGAAGCCGGGTTTGGCGTCCACCGTCACGCACGCCAGGCTGATCCCGGCCGCCTTGATCTCCTGCTTGGCGCCGATCCGCCGCATGCGCTGGTCGTAGCGGCGCAGCGCGAGGGAGGTGGCGGGGCCGATCCGGACCGACTCGCGGAAGACGTCCTCGCCGATCTCCCTGCTGAGCCGCAGGTCCAGCCGGACGTCGGGCCGCAGGTTCACGTCCTTGGCGGCGAGCTTGACGGTCTCGTAGTGGCCCTCGAAGCCGGGGGCGAGGTAGCCGATGGCCGGGGACGCCTTCAGCCCGAACGGGATCTTCCCCGGCCGCACCCTGAGCCACGACACGCGGGCGACGGACAGCGAGAGGTTCCCGACCGAGCTGGCCCCCAGCCCGAACCGGCCGCCGACGTGGTAGGTGAGCAGGCCGTTGGTGTACGGGACCTCCTTGCTCACCGCCATCTTCTGCGGGGCCATCGGGTCCACCCTGAGCCCGGCGCGCAGCGTGACCCGGCCCGTGGGGACCGGCCGGGAGACCAGGTCGAGCGACTGGTCGGGGTTCAGCCGGATCGTGGTGTCGGCGGCCAGGTCCCGGACCGCGAACGACATGTCGCCGAGCCGTCCCGACGGGTCCACCAGGCCGCCTTCCACGCCGAGGTAACCGTCGAGCGTGCTGCTGGCCTCGCCCAGCGCCTTGTACGTGACCGCCGGCACGCTCAGCCCGGCGGCCGAGGCGTCGGCGTCCACGCCGAAGACGGCGGGCACGTCGGAGAAGCGCAGTTCGCCGGTGCCCTTGCCGGGCCCCGCGCCGGTCAGGGTGACCTTGGCGGTGAGGTGCTCGACGGCCGCGGAGTTGCTCACCCGGATGCGGGTTCTGGCCCCGTAGGAGCCCTGGACGGCGACCGTCGCGGGCACCGGGTCGATCGCGACGTGCCCGCGCAGCCCGTCCGTCTCGGCCCGCACGTCGAGCGCGCCCAGCGTGGCGGCCGGCTCGATCTTGTACGCCGCCTGCACCGTGTTGCCCTCGCCCACGCCGAACGGCCCCACCGACATGTTGGTGATCTTGGAGGGCAGGCCGGTCAGGGTGGCCCGTGCCTTGATCGGCACGGGTGACAGGACACTGCTGGCCAGGTAGACGCCGAGGCTGCGGCGCTTGGGGCGGAACCCGGAGAAGGCGAACGTCTTGCCGGTCAGGTCCACCGTGACCTGGTCGGGCAGGCCGGTCACGTCCAGGTGGCCCTGGAGCCCGTAGCAGCCGCGCGGGGTGCAGAAGGGGCCGGGCGGGCAGCCCGGGGAGCCGGCCGCGCAGCCGCCGTCCACCAGCGACACGCCGCCGGGCAGCGCGGGCGCGGCGCGCATGCGGTCCAGGGCGGCGCTCTTGCCGAGCCAGGCGCGGGCGCGCACGTCCAGGCGTGAGCCGGAGTAGGTGAGCCGGCCGTCGGCGGAGGTGACGGCCAGCCGTCCGGGCACGGGGCCGACCGTGCCGAGCAGGCCGAAGCGGGTTCCGTCCTGCCGGATGTCGGCGTCCACGGCGAGGGTCTGGACGGCCGAGCGGAAGTCGGCGGTGAAGCCCTGCTCGGCGGGGGTGAACTCGACGTGCGAGAGCCTGTTGACCAGCACGCTGGCGTCCAGGTCGCCGGTGGCCTGGTCGTAGTGGGCCGCCAGGTGCGGCCCGGTGGGCGCCTTGGCGCCGTCGTGGTTGGTGAAGGCCAGCGCGGCCGTCTTCACCGGCCCGGACCGGCCGCGGAAGCGGTAGGAGGCCGCGTTCCAGGAGGCGTCGAACTCGGCGGGCACGCCGGTGACCTCGGCGGCGGCGCGGGCGTACCGGTCGCCGAGTTTGGCCCTGGCCAGCGCGGACACGCTCTCGACCGGCCCGTCGGAGGCCCAGGTCAGGGTCTGGGCCTTGGTGTCGGCGACGAGTTCGGCCCGTTTGCGCACACCCTTGACGGTGACGCGCAGGTCCTCGCCGGTGGCCTTCGTGACGTTCGCTTTATTGGCATAAATCCGTACCTCCTCGATCTTGGAGGAGGTGACGACCTTGACCGTCGAGCTCTCGCCCATCGCCCACGACGCCTTGACGTCGTCGTGCACGCCGAGCACGGTGCCGTCCACGGTGGGGCCGGACCTGAGGTTGACGTAGGCGGCGCGCAGCCGCTCGATCACCCCGCTGGCCTGGTAACTGGCCTTCCTGGCCTCGGGGTCGAGCGTGACGTCCACGGTGGCCGGGGTGTTGGAGATCTCCATGCGGGCCACGTGGGTGCGGTCGATGCTGGCCGCGCCCACGAACGGGCGTCCGCTGGAGTCCACGGCGAGGTGGACGTGCGGCGTGGCCCCGTACGTGACGTCGAACCCGGACAGGCCCGACAGCAGCCCGGACACGCCCACGGCGGCGCCGTCCTTGATCATGGTGACGTGGCCGCCGCGCGGGCTGGACACGGCGCCCTCGTTACGCTGCAGCACGACGGCGAACCGGCCGATGGGCGAACTGCTCTCGTGCGTGACGCGGTGCGCGGCCAGGTCGTTGACCAGGCGCACCTTGGCGGGCAGCGCGCTCAGCTCGGCGGTCAGCACGGTCTTGGCCGCCGCCCGGTCGAAGTAGCGCAGGGTGGCGGAGCCGGCCCGGCCGGAGGCGGTGGCGACGGAGAGCGTCTGCTTGCCGTTCGCGGTGGCGAGCTTCGCGGTGAAGGACGGCGGCAGCCGCCGCAACTCGATCTCGGTCACCCTGGACAGGCGTCCCTCGCGGTACTCGAGGTCGTGCAGGCGGGCGCGGGCCACCGAGGAGGGGGCGGAGAAGCGCACCTCGCCGTCCGTCAGGCGTACCTCGGCGCGCGCGGGCATGCGGTCGAGCACGGCGTGGGTGAAGCGGTTGCCCGTCACGGCGACGGCCTCGACCCTGGTGGGGGCGGAGGCGCTGACGCTCATGGTGGGGGTGCCGAGGGTGGCGTTCGCGGTGAGCTTCTCGGTGGCCGGGGTCTGGCTCAGGCTCACGGCGGTGCGCCCGGTCAGGCCCGCCACGACGGCCGCGCTGCGGCCCGGCTCCTCGCGGTCGACGACGGCCTTGACCCGCTTGCCCGCCAGGTCCACGGTGAACGTGCCCCGGTCGTAGGCCGACAGCGACGAGCCGCGGCGCAGGCCGTCGAAGCCGACCGAGACCTTGCCGTCGTACTCGGCCCAGACCTGCGCCCTGACGCTCTCGTCCGACAGCCGCTTGACGGCGAACGAGATCCCCGCCGCGCCCTGTCCGGGGTCGGCGGTGGGCACCAGGCCGGCGGCCAGGTCGGGCTTGGAGTCGCCGGTCACGTCGGCGGCCACGGGCACGCCGACCGGCTGCCGGACCGAGCAGGAGACCGGGACGGCGGCGCTCTCCACGCAGAGCCGGTAGGTCAGCCCGGGGACCGACGCGCCGAGCTTCTCGAAGGTCTTGGCGACGGCGGCCAGCGGCTTGATCAGGGCGAGCGTCTCGGCCTGCGAGGTGTCCGGCAGCACGTCGCCCACGGCGGGCGCCCGGCGGCCGAACCCCTGCTCCTCCTGGACGGCGAGCGCCTCGGAGGTGATCCGGTCGCCCAGCGCCGGCCCCGCGGGCGTGGTGACCTCGGGCGCGTCCGGCCCGACGCGCTCCTCGCCCGCCGGTTGGAGGGCGAGCGAGGCGCGCTGCGGCACGGTCACCGAGGCGGCCGGTGGTTCCTGGACGGCGGGCACGGGCCGCGCCCGGACATTCGCCGATACTGACTCCCCGCGGGTGAGCGGGGCCTGCGTGGACGGGGCCTGGGCCCCTGCTACGGACGGCACGGCCACGATGAACGTGCCGGCGATGGTCGTCGAAGCGAGCACGCGCAGGAGGGCGTGCGGCATGAAACGTTCTCCCCCGGACCTGTCTATTTCATCCCATCAGAAACATAAGTCACGAGACGACCATAGTTCCTAACCGTCCGTCAAACGGGATCCGACATGGGACTCCAATTTTCTGTCAAGGCGGCGACGGCCTCTCAGACGACCCGCACGACGATCTTGCCCCGGACGCCGCCCGCCTCCAGGGCCCGGTGCGCCCCGGCGATGTCGTCGAGCGGGAACACCCGGTCCACGACCGGGCGGAGCGCGCCGCTGCCGGCGTACCGGGCCAGGTCGGCGAACAGGCGGTGGCCGGGGTCGCCGCTGAAGGCGCGCACCCGGCGGCGGCCGTACGCGGCCGAGGCGGCGAGATAGGCCAGGGACGCGGCCGGCCGCGAGAGGTCGAAGGCGATCGCCACCATGCGGCCCGAGCGGGTCAGCAGCCGCCGGTAGGCGCGATGCTCGGTGCCGACGGTGTCCAGGACGACGTCGAACGACCCCAGCTCCGCCGGGCCGGTGGTGGCGTAGTCGTGGGCCTCGTGGGCGCCGAGGTCGCGGACGAGGCCGAGGTTGCCCGCCCCGGCCAGCGCGGTGACGTGCGCGCCCAGCGCCCTGCCGAGCTGCACCGCCACGACGCCCACACCGCCGCTGCCCCCGCGGACGAGCAGGCGCTCGCCCGCCCGCAGCCCGGCCTTGTCGCGCAGGGCCGTGATCGCCGTCGTGCCCACCGGCAGCGCCGCGGCCTCGACCAGGTCGAGACCCTCGGGCACCAGGGACATGCGGCTCGGGCCGACCGTCAGGTACTCGGCGGCGCTGCCGAGCGAGCGGCCCAGCACCCCCCACACCCGGTCGCCCACCCGGGGGCCCCTCGCCCCCGGGTGGGCGACCGGGTGTGGGG
>NZ_SSXE01000178.1 GCF_021699195.1 Nonomuraea sp. MG754425
GCCGTCGGCCGCCCGGCGGCGCCCGGTAGCTCCTGTCCCGGCGGTGAACGCGCGAACGCCGCGACCGGGAAGTCCGGCCACGGCGTTCGGGTGGCTTCGGTCAGGACAGGCGGAGCAGGAGTCTGGCCAGGCGACAGGACATCGGCAAGCACTCCCGTACCGGCTCACCGGCCGACGCGAGGCCGGAGCAACCCGAACAGCGTGCTGAGGGCGATCTCCGCCTCGCCGCGCGCCGGCGCCGCGCCGCCCCTGGCCGAAGCCCTGGTGCACCGCGTCCGAGCGGCGCACCCGACATCACCCCGAGTCCCGAGGCTGAGGATCAAGGTAGCCGGCGGCCTGGAGGGTGAAAAGCTCGGCGTAGCGCCCTCCCGCGGACATCAGCTGGTCGTGCGTGCCGTGCTCAGCCACCCGGCCGCCATCGAGTACGTAGATGTGGTCGGCCATCCGTACGGTGGCGAAGCGGTGAGAGATGAGCAGCACCGTGCGCCCGGCCAACAGGGTGCGCAGTCGCTCGAAGAGCAGGTGTTCGGCCCGAGCGTCGAGGGTGGCGGTGGGCTCGTCCAGAATGATGAACGGGGCCTCCCGGAAGAAGGCGCGCGCCAGGGCGACACGCTGCCACTGCCCGCCGGAAAGGTCGATGCCGCCGACGAATTCGGGTCCCAGCAGCGACTCATATCCCTGGGGCAGCGCGGCAAGGAGGTCGTGGGCACCGGCTGCCCTGGCCGCCTGCGTCACGGCGGCACGATCGCCGGCCCTCTCCCAGCGGCCCATCCCGACGTTGTCAGCGGCCGAGAGCAGGTAGCGCTGGAAGTCCTGGAACAGCACCGTGATCGAATGACGCAGCCGATCCGGATCGGCTGCGGTCACATCGACGTCGTCGTACAGGATCCGCCCGGCTTGCGGCCGATAGAGGTGCGACAGCAGTTTTGCCAAGGTGGTCTTTCCCGAGCCGTTCTCACCGACCAGGGCGACGACCTGGCCGGCGCCGATCTCCATGCTGACATTCCGCAGCACCGGGTGCCGGCCCGACGGGTAGCGGAAAGTCAGGTTCTCGACCCTGAGCCGCCGGAAGCCGACCGGCTCCGGACGTGCCTGCAGGGACGGCGGTGACGTCGGGGCCTGCGGGGCCTTCCCGAGTTGCGGAGGCTTCGGCGGTGATGATCCGGGAGCCAGCGCGACAAATCCCTGCAGATCCTGTACGAACGGAGCCGCCTCAAAGAGCTGATCGGTGCCTGCGGCGGCGGTACGCAGCCGTACGCCGAGCAACAGGACCGCCGTGGCGGCGGCACCGGCGTCGGCGACGGTCATCCCACCGGTCACGGCCATTGCCAGCACCAGGCCCAGAACCGATCCCAGCGCGACGCCGCTGGTGAGGCGGGCCAGAATGGTGATCCGCAGCCGCCGCCGCGCGGTCACCCTGATCTCGGCCAGGCGCTCGTCGGTGCGCCGCTCCCACCGTGCTCGCAGGTAGCCGGCCAGGCCGAAGGCGCGGACCTCCTTCGCGGCCCGGCGGGTGGTCAGGACGTCGAGCAGGTAGCTGCGTTCGCGTTCGGCGGGCGTAAGCCGAAACAGCGCGTCGAAGAGCACCCGTCCGCTCCTGAGACCCGCGAACCACAGCGGCACCCCTGCCAGGAGGGTGGCCGGGACCAGCAGGGGCTCGATGGCGGCCAGGGCGAGCGCGATCCCCATGGTGCTCATGACCGCGCTGGTCAGCGCGCCGAGCCCCTGGGTGAGCTGGTGCGGGCGGATCCGGGCGCTCATCGAGGCGCGTTCCAGCCGGTTGTGAAACTCGGGGCGCTCGAACTGCTCCAGCTCGATGGTGCAGGCGACGTCCAGGACGCGTCCCAGGGCGTAGCGGTTCAGTTGCTCGCTGAGGACGTCGTCGCGGGAGGTCGCCACGGCGGTGGCGAGGCCGATGACGCCGAGCAGGCCGAGGATCAGCGCGCCCTGTAGCACCATCCCGGCCAGTGACGATCCGGCTTCCGCCGCCAGGAGCCTGTCCAGCAGGTCACGGCCACCGAGGATGGGCAACACCAGGCCGAGTCCGCCAACCGCCTGCAGCGCTGTGATCAGGAGGAACTCACGGCGGGCCGCGGCAAAGGTGAGCTTGAGCGCGCCGACCAGGAGCCCGGGGAGCCGCCGCATTTCGATCTGCGGCGGCTCGGTGAACTCGGCCGCGGTGACCGGCGAGAGCGCGGGATCGCTCATTCAGTAGCCGACCTGTTTCACCTCGCCGCGCTGGAAAGGCCCTCCCTCCATCAGGAGATCGGATATACAGTCGCTCATCGGCAATCCCAGGTCATTCTGCATCCACATGAACTGGCCGGTGGGGTTGGCCTCCAGGAAGACGTACTCACCATCCGGTGTGACGATGAAATCCAGCGCGCCATAGACGACCCCGAGTCCGTCCAACAATTCCTGTGTCTGCTTGACGATCTGCTCGGGAAGCGGCCGATAGTCGCCGTAGTACATTTGATCCTGCGAGGCCCGCCAGTCGACCTGGGTCGTCTCATGGCGCTGCGAGTCGATCGTCACGGGGAAATAGGTGTTCCCGATGACGGTGAGCCGCACCTCGTACGCCTTTTCGATGTATTCCTGGAACTGGCACATCGTGTGACGCACCCGGCCCAGGTGCTCTTGGATCTCATCACCGACCACGGTGGTGAGCAATCCGGACGGAAAGGCGCCGGGATAGTGGATCACACCTCCGCTCAGGGACTTGTAGACCAGTTTCCCTTCGTCGCCTTTCAGCACCCTGGCGACCTCGTCCGGGTCGTTGGTCAGCAGTGTCCGGGGAACCCGCATTCCGAACTTCTTCGCCATCGCGAGCTGGTACGGCTTGAGATCGGCGACCGCGTCGACATCGGGACGGTTGATCCACAGGCAGTCGGTCGCGCGGAGGATCCCGCCGATGCCGTGCAGCGCCTCGTAGCGGGCGAACTGCCGCTCAGACTCCCCCATCTCGTCACCGAACTCGAACGCGGTGGGCCGGCGGTACCAGACGCCGGACATCGCGCTGAGGTCGAGTTCGGAGTCGCGGTGTCTGAGCACCTGCCGCCCGCCCTCGAAGTCGGAGCTGGTGAAGCTGAGCTTCTGTGGAAAGTAGCTGGTGTCGACTCGGACGACCCTTGCCCCTTTTGACTTCAGGCTCCGGACGACCGGGTCGACGGTGGGATCGAAGTCCTGCGTGAGTATCAGGACCTCAGGTGATCGTGCGGCCATGTCTCAGGCGCAGATGTCGTCGAGGGTCTTGTCGAACGGCGGGCTGTAATACGTCTGGGTGTACGAGCTGTATCCGGCCGTGATGTCCCCCTCGGGGGCAACCCAAGTCTGGGATTCGGGATCGTAGTAACCGGCCTGGGGGTCAGGGCCGTCGACGAAGGCCGGATTCCACGGCTCGGCGTAGGCGTAGGCGAACGGCCGCTCGTCGCCCTCAGGTCCCGGGATCAATGACGGGTCGAAGTTGGCATGGTCCGGCGACAGGAAGGGACGGCTGGTACGGAGCGGGGGCGGCGTGATGACGTTGGACATGAGCTACCTTTTCGTTTCTCGTACCGACTACGGGGATTTCGTTCCTGATGTGGTTGGTTCGGTGATCCCAGTGAGCCCTGACACCTCGCCGGAGAAGGACCAGACCAGATGGGTCGCGTCGTAATGGCCGGCAGCCAGCCTCAGTTCGTTTTCCGGCTCGAATTCGGAGCCGATTTCGTACAGATACGCGAGCGGTGCCGCAGGGCTCACCTTGCAGCGCGCACGGGACCGCGTCGGCTTGGCAGGGACGACGAGATAGCCGCCGTGCAACTCTGGACGGTCGAACCGTAGAAACGTCGGCCAGCGATACGCTTCAGCTCCGCGTCGGATCGCGCCTCCCGAAGATCACTGATCTTTCCTGAGAGAAGATGACACGGATATGTATGCCTGTCAATGCCCATCAGGTCTTCCGGGTGGGTGGTCGTGTGATGTGGCTCCGCCGCTGCTGTGGGGCAGGGTGAGACCGTTGGTGACGGCCTCTTGGTCCCGGCGGATTCCGCGGGCGAAGGTGCGGAGGGCGGGAAGGTCGCGCCCCGCCCCGCGCACACCTCGGACAGGCCGTCACCATGGCATGGAGGTGCTGCCTCCATGCCATGGATGCTCGCCGCTCAGTGGGCCATGCCGGCGAGGATGCGCGTCATGGCCCCTTCGAGATGGCCGCGCAGCGCGGCGATGGCGCGCTCGGGCTCCCTCGCCACACACGCGTCGAGGATCGCCTGGTGCTCCAGGTGGCTGAGCCGCCGCCGCTCGGCGTCGGGCGTTGAGGCGAAGCGGTACCTCTCGCTGTTCTGCCACACCGGCTCGATCGCCCTGGGCAGCCAACGCGACCCGGAGGCGTGGTAGATCGCGAAGTGGAACTCGGTGTGCGCGTGCCTGGCCCGCTCCACGTCGCCCCTCTCCAGCAGTTCCTCGTGCTGGGCCAGCGCCGTCGCGGCCCGGGCCGCGACGTCCGCGTCCATGGCCAGCGCCGCCCGCCCCACGGCGAGCGACTCCAAGTCGATGCGGACCTCATAGGTGTCGCGCAGGTCGGCCTCGCTGAGCTCGCGGACCTTCGCCCCCTTGTGCGGGATGATCTCCACGAGCCCCAGCGCCTCAAGGCGGCGCAGCGCGTCGCGCACCGGCATGGGGCTCATGTCGAGGTGCGCCGCGAGGTCGGTCAGCCGGAGCGGCGACCCGGCCGGCAGCTCGCCGGCCAGGATCATCCGGTGCAGCTCGGCCGCCGCCGACTCCCCGAGGGTACGGCTGGCGGTGGAGTTGTCCGGGGAGAGCTCGAAGTACCCGCCCCGGGTGGGAGAGGTGCTCACCGGTTCTCCTCCGCCCACGGGAGAACCAGATTCTCCAGGGCGCTCAGCCCGTAGAACAGCACGATGCTGATGATGCCGAGCAGCACCATCGAGGCGAACGCGAGGGGCGTGTCCGCACTGGCGCCGGACTGGACGATCACGAAGCCGAGGCCGGCGTCGGCGCCGACGAACTCCGCGATGACCGCACCGATGACCGCCAGCGAGATCGCTGTCTTGAGACCCACCATCACCTGCGGAAGCGCGTAGGGGAAACGGACCTTGAAGAACGCCTGCATCCGGCTCGCGCCGTAGGACCTGACCAGTTCGGCCAGTTCCGCGGGGGTGGACTTCAGGCCCGTGGCCGTCGAGATCACAATGGGGAAGAAGCATAGCAGGAAGACCATCACGATTTTCGGCATCTGCCCGAAACCCATCCACACCACCAGGATGGGAGCGATCGCGATCTTCGGCACCGCGTTCACCGCCAGCAGCAGCGGATAGATCATCTTCTCCAGCAGCCGTGAGCCCGCGATCAGCATCGCGATGGGGACGCCGATGACGGCCGCGAGGAGGAAGCCCTCGACCGTCTCCAGCAGCGTCACCCAGGTCTGCGCCATCAGGTAGCCGGCCTGGCCGATGAAGGCGTCGACGACGTCCACCGGCGAGGGCACCAGGAACTTCTCGATGGAGAAGACGACGGTCGCCGCCCACCACAGGGCGATCACGGCGACCAGGCCGAGCAGCGGCAGGCCCCAGTCGGTCAGCCGGTCCTTCAGGCTGGGGCCCTGTCGCGGCCCGCGCCGCCTTCCTAGGGTCTCCGAGGTCATGCCGCACCTCCGGCGGGGGCGGGGACGAGCAGCTCATGCAGTTCGGCGCTGACCTCGGTGACGCGGTCGGCGTGCGCGTTGTGCCCGAGCGTGCGCGGCCGGGGGATGTCCACTTCGACGATCTTCCGCAGGCGTCCGGGACGCGGGCTGAGCACCACGACCCGATCGGCGAGCAGCACCGCCTCCTCGATGGAGTGGGTGACGAACACAATGGTCGTCTCCTGCTCCATCTTGATGCGCTGCAGCTCCACGGAGAGCTCTTCCCTGGTCAGCGCGTCGAGCGCGGAGAAGGGCTCGTCCATGAGCAGCACTTTGGGGTTCTGGATCAGTGAACGGCACAGCGACACGCGCTGCTGCATGCCGCCGGACAGCTCCCGCGGCAGCCGCTTCTCGAAGCCGGCGAGGCCGACGAGCTCGATCAGCTCGTGCGCCCGTTCGCGGTGCACCGCCTTGTCCAGGCGAAGGATCTCCACCGGCAGCATCACGTTGTCCAGCACGGTGCGCCAGGGCAGCAGCGCCGCGCGCTGGAACATGAAGCTGACGTCCTGCCGGGGCTTGGTCACGGGCTCGCCCGCGACCGTGATCGTCCCTGACGTGGGCTTCAGCAGGCCCGCGATCATGCGCAGCATGGTCGACTTACCGCACCCGGAACGGCCCACCAGCGTCACGAACTCGTTGCCGTCGACCTCGAGGTTGATGTCGTCAAGGGCGTGCACCTCGCCCTGGCGTCCGGAGAAGACCTGCGAGACGTGCCTGAGCTCGATCATGCGCCCCTCCTATCCCTGCGGGGTGACGGCGAAGTCGACGACCTGCTCGGGCGTGAGCCCGGCCGTGATCGCGCCGGCGTCGACGAGGATCTTGATGTTGGCCTCGACCCGGGCCCGGTCGACGGCGCCGACCGTTTCGCCCTCGGGCTTGACGTACGGGGCCATCGCGGTGACCTCGGCAGCGGCGACGGTCGCGTCCTGGGTCGGCTGGTACTTCTTGAGGATCTCGCCGGTCTCCTCGGGGTGGGCGATGGAGTAGTCCAGGCCCTTCATGAGCGCGGCGGTGAACTTCTTGGCCAGCTCCGGCTTGTCCTGGACAAGCTTGCTGGAGGCCAGCAGCGCGTTGCCGTACAGGTCGGGCAACTTCTCGCCGTACGGGAGGATGGTGGTCTTCTTGCCCTGGGCCGCCTTCTCGATCAGCGGCTGGCCGACCACGAACTGGCCGATGGCGTCGACCTTGCCACCGGCCAGCAGTTGCGGCAGCGCGGGCGGGGCGGACGGCACGAACTTGACCTTGGCGGCGTCGATGCCGGCGGCCTTGGCGTACACCGGGAAGATCACCTGGTTGGTGGAGCCGGGCTGGTCGCCGACCGTCCTGCCCTCCAGGTCCTTCGGCTGGGTGATGCCCTTGCCCTCCAGTGACATGATGGCCGCCAGCGACTTCTGGTGGATCATGCCGACCGTGGTGACCGGCAGCTTCTCCTTGGCCACCGTGACCAGCGTGCTGGTGAAGTCACCCGCGCCGAAGTCGGCGCGGCCGCTCGCCAGCAGCTTCATCACATCGACGGTGCCGCTGCCCGGCTTGATGGACACCTCGAGCCCGGCCTCCTTGAAGAGGCCCTTCTCCTGCGCGACGTAGACGTAGGCGTCGCGGCCGAAGGTGTTGAACGAGGTGAGGTAGTTGACCTGCTCGATGGCCGCGTCGCCGTCAGACGGGCCTGAGGTGCCCCCGCCACCGCCGCATGCGGCGGTCATGAGCACGAGGGCGGCCGCGCCGGCTAGGCCGGAGAACCTGGTGACCTTCATGAGACTTCTCCCTCTTGTGTAGCCGTCTCGGAGAACCCGAGGAGGGCTCTGGCGTTCTCCTCGCCGACCTGCCGCACGAGGTTGGCGTCGCGGTGGGAGAGCAGGGCGACCGGGTCGTCGCTGCCCATGGGGAACGGCCAGTCGCTGCCGAGGACCATGCGGTCCGCGCCGAACACGCTGATCGCGAGATCGACGACATCGGGATCGTGGGCGAGGCAATCGGTGTAGAACTCCCGGATCGCCTCGCGCATGGGCACCCGTACGGGCGGAACGCCGGGGCGGGCGCTCTCCACACCCCGCTGCCACCGCCCGAGTACGGCCGGCACGAGCCCGCCGCAGTGCACGAGCAGGAAGCGGAGGCCCGGATGCCGGGTGACGACCTCGCCGAACAGCAACTGGGCCACGGCGATGGACGTCTCGTACGGATTGCCCAGCAGGTTGGCCAGGTAGAACTCGGCCAGCCGGGAGTCCGGGCTGCTGCCCGGGTGGAGCATGAGCGGCCTGCCGTCGGCGGCCAGCCGCTCCCAGAGGGGTTCGAGCGCCGGGTCGGCCAGGCTGACCGACCTGCCGCCCGCCGCGGCGGCGAAGGCGGCCCATCCGTCCTCGGCCAGCACGCGGTCGAGCTCGGCCAGCGCGAGCACCGGGTGTTCGAGCGGGAGGTAGGCCATCGGCAGGAGCCGTGGCCTGCCCTCGACCCTGCGGCGGGTGCCGTCGTTCAGAGCGCGCGACCAGCGGGCCGCATCGGCCCCGTCCAAGTGCTGGCGGAAGAAGGGCGGCGGCGGGGAGACGGCGGCGGCCTCGAGACCGCGCTCGTCGAGCCACGCCTCCAGCGCCTCCGGCTGGTTCAGGCTGGGCGGCCCGCCGTGCGAGCCGTCCACGGCGATGCGACCGCCGTCGAGGGTGACTCCGGGCAGCCCGTCGATCTCGGCCGCGCCCATGGCGGGTGCGAGATGGGTGTGCAGGTCGATGCCGGCCACGGGCGTGACCTCCTTAAGTGGATCAGGTGAGGGACGTACGGACCATGCGGTTGCGCAGCTCGCCGAGACCTTCGACGCGGGTGACGAGTTCGTCTCCGTCCGCCAGGAAGATCTGCGGCTCGCGGGCGTTGCCGATGCCGCTGGGCGTGCCGGTCAGCACCACGTCCCCGGCGCGCAGCGTCATGCCCCAGCTCAGCTCGGCGATGATCTGCGCGAAGGTGAACGCGGTCTGCCCGGTGCTCGCCTGCTGCAGCCGCCGGCCGTTCAGGTCGAAGGTGATCGCCAGGTTGTGCGGGTCGGCGATCTCGTCCGGCGTGGTCAGCCAGGGGCCGAGCGGCATCGTCCGGTCGATGCTCTTGCCCTTGAGCCACTGGCCGCCGTGCGCCCGCTGCAGGTCGCGCTGCGAGACGTCGTTGGCGACCAGGTAGCCGGCGACGTGCTCCAGCGCCCGGTCCTCGGGGATGGAGCGGCCGTCGCGCCCGATGACCAGGGCGACCTCGGCCTCGTAGTCCCACTTGGCGGAGATGTCGGGGTCCCAGGCGATGTCGTCACGCGGGCCGATGACGGTGTCCGGGCCCTTGGTGAAGAACGTCGGGTGCTGCGGGCGCTCCTTCGGGTCCTGGCCTTCGCGCTTGCCCTTCGACTCCTCGAAGTGGTCCCAGTAGTTCCACCCGGTGCACAGCACGTCGCGGTTGAAGCGGCGCAGCGGCGCGAGCAGGTCGAGCGAGCCGAGCGGGTGACGCGCCGCGTCCTTGCCGGCCCTCAGGACGGCGGCCATCGCCTCCGGGTCGCGCACGGCGTCGTCCGGCGTGGGCGCCGAGGCGGCGAGGATCGCCGCCTCCTCACCGTCGACCAGCGCGGTGCGGATCTCGCGGTTCAGACGGACGGATGCCAGCCTCATGCGAGCACCGCGATCGCGTTGATCTCGATGAGGTAGTCCTTGTTCACGAACTTGGAGACCTCGACCATCGTCGAAGCGGGCGCGACACCGGTGAAGTACTGCCGCCTGACCTCGTGGACGGCGTTGAAGTCCTCCATGTTGCGCACGTAGACGTCCACGCGGGCGATGTCGTCGAGCGTGCCGCCCGCCGCTTCGACGGCCGCCTTGAGGTTCTGGCAGACCTGGTGCGTCTGGGAGGTGATGTCACCGACGCCGGTCACGCCGCCTTCCTTGTTGCGCGCCGTCATCCCGGAGATGAAGACGAACCTGCCGGTCGCCTCGACCTGGGTCGCCTGGGCGAAGTGGCCGTTGGGCACGGCCAGCTCGGGACTGCGGATTTCCTGCTTGGGCATGAGGGTCCTGCTTTCTAGCGGGCGTCGTCTTCGCTGCTGTACCAGTCGGGCTGCGTGGGGTAGTGCGGGCCGTCGTAGACCTCCAGCAGCACCGTGTCCGCGTCGGCGTGCGTGGGCCCGTGCAGACTGCCCTTGGGGTTCCAGTAGAAGGAGCCCTGGGTGAGGGTCAGCCCGGTCGGCACGTAGGTGTAGCGTCCCTGCAGGCAGAACATGAACTGGTTGGAGGCGTGCGAGTGCCGCGACGGGATGCCCGAGCCCTTCTTGAAGCGCACGAGGGCGATCGAGGCGCCGGTCTCGTCGTTGCGCCAGAGCATCTTGTGCGAGAGGCCGTCGAGGGTCTTGTCCACCCAGTCCAGATCACCGGTGTGCAGCAGGATCTCCCTGAAGCGGCCCATGGCCTCGCCGTCCGGCCCGGCGACCTCCTGCTCGCGCGAGCGGTCCGGGGCCGCACCGCTGTAGCGCGCGGGCTCCGAGAGGTTGTGCTCCCGCTCGTGGTCAGACACGGTTCTCCCCCGGGAACTTGAGCTCGATCAGCCGGCAGTGGTAGTTCGTGGAGCCGTGGTTGGTGAGCATGTGGATCTCGCCGGGCTCGCGGTAGACCACGCCGCCGACGGCCTCATGCACCAGGCGCGGGTCGCCGCCCGCGAGCGAGTCGATGCGGTTGTCGGCCGCCTCCAGCGCGATGACCATGTACGGGTTCTCGTGGTGGTGCCACGGCTGGTTGGCGCCCGGCTCCAGCTCGATCGACCAGACGCGCACCTGCTCGTTCTCGAAGACGATCTTCTGGCCGACTGGGCCGAGTTCAACCGGCCGGCCGTCCGGCCCGATCGCAGTGCTCATGCTTCCTCCTCGAAGCGGATCGGAGCGCGTCCGGTGATGCGCTCGTAGACGGCCGCGGCGACGTCGTCGTCCGAGGCCGGGTCGTAGGACCGGATCGCCGCCACGTGACCGTCCGGCCTGAGCAGCACGAGGGTGTCGCCTTCGACGCCGAAGCGGCGCCGTACGCGCTCGCCGGGGTCGAACAGGGCACGGTCGCGCAGGCCAGAGTCGTGCGGCGCGTCCCAGCGGGAGACCGCGTAGCGGCGCAGCGCCGGGCTGTCCTGCGCCGGCACGCACGGGCGGCGGCGCGTGTCGGTGAAGTAGAGCGCCACGAACGCGTCGGCGGCGAGTTCGTGCAGGTAGACCTGCCCGTCGGGGCCGAACAGCGGCAGGTCGGGGGCGCGGTCTCCGGGGCGTACGGGCAGCGGGTGCGAGCCGGTCTTGACCATCGACCAGTCGCCGATGCCGTCGACGTCCAGGCTGACGCCCAGCATGCCGCGGGTGAAGGCGTTGCCCCAGCCGCCGTCGGTCATGGCCTCGACGGCCTCGCCCTGCCGGCTCATGTACGAGCGGGCCGCCTCGGCCATCTGGCCCGAGCCCTTGATCGCGACCGGCGCCTGCTCGACCTCGTAGCCGTTGAGCAGGCTCTCGTCGGCCCAGCCGCGCAGCACCCAGGCCAGGCGCCAGGGCAGGTTGGAGGCGTCGAGCACGCCGGTGTTGAGGCCGAGCGCCCACATCGGGGTGATGAGGTGGGCGGCGTCGCCCACCAGGAAGATCCGGCCGTCCCGCCACTGCTTGGCCACTCTCTGGTGGACGGTGTAGACGTTGGTGCCGATGACCTCGATGTCCTCGACCTCGCCGATGAAGCGGGCGGCCTTGTCGCGCAGCTCCTCATGCGTGGGCTCGCTCGCGCCCTTCGGCAGCGGGTAGAGGAAGCGCCAGCAGTGCGGGAGCCGGACCAGGATCATCCACTCCGACGGGTCGGAGAAGTAGGCCAGGTAGGGGTAGTCGCGCGGGTTGGCGATGTCGAGGTCGGCCCTGAGGTCGACGAGCATGTACCGCTCGTCCAGGGTGTGGCCCTCGACCGTGATGCCGAGTCGCTCGCGGACCATGGACCGGCCGCCGTCGGCGGCCAGCAGGTAGCGGGCCTTGACCTGACGGTCGCCCTCCGGGGTGGCGAAGGTGAGTTCGACGTGGTCGTCGAGCTGCTCGAAGCCGGTCAGCCGGTGCGACATGTGCAGGGCGCCCTGCTCGCGGGACTCGAAGCTCTCCTTGAGCACCGGCTCCAGGTGGTGCTGCGGGATGTTGATGACGAAGGGGAAGCGCGTGTCCTCGGTCAGCTCACCGGTGCGCACGCTCAGCGTGGGTTCGTTGGTGACGCGGTCGATCTCGCCGATCTCGTCGATGCGCAGGGAGGCGCGCAGCACCTCAGGCAGCGTGCCGTACCTGTGCAGCACCTCGAGCGTGCGGGTCAGGACGGTACCGGCCTTGGTGTCCAGGGACAGGCGGTCGTCCTCTTCGAACACCGACACCGGCACGCCGTGGTGGGCGAGGCCGAGGGCGGTGATCAGGCCGACGGGCCCTGCGCCCACGACCGCGACGGGAAGGATCTCGGTCACTTGGGGTTCACTCCTTCGGGTAGGCGCGGTCGCGGCTGAGCTGCGAGCCCGTCATGGTCGCGGCGTCGGACAGAAGGAAGAGCAGCGGGCCGACGACGTCCTCGGGAGTGCCGATGCCGGTCGTGCGCGCCCAGTGCTCCCGCTCGCCTCCTGTGGGGTTGGCCGCCTGGAACTGCGGAGTGTCGACGACGCCGGGAGCCAGCACGTTGACCCTGACGCGGTGGTCGGCCACCTCGGCGGCGAGCGACTTGGCGAAGGAGATCAGCGCGCCCTTGCTGGCGGCGTACGCGGCGGCCTCGGCCCGCCCCATGTGCGCGAGCCCGGAGGTGAAGACCACGATCGAGCCCGTACGGCGGGCGGTCATGCCGGGCAGTACGGCCTGGCAGGCCCACACGACGCCGTCCAGGTTCACCGCGAGGACCCGGCGCCACTCCTCGCCCGGCATGTCGGCGACCTTGGTGCGGGGCTGGATCGCGGCCCCGGCCACCAAGCCGTCGATGTGCCCGTGCCTGGCGACGACCAGTTCGACCGCGGCGAACACGGCCTCACGGTCGGATACGTCGACCGTGACCTGCTCGATGCCGGGGGCGCCGTCGAGGTCGGCGGAGTGCTCGACGTCGAAGACGACCGCCTTGCCGCCGGCGGCGCCGACCGCGCGGGCGAGAGCCGCGCCGATGCCGTTGGCGCCCCCGGTGACGACGACGACCTGCCCGGCCGCGTCGAAGCTCGTCCTGATGCTGCTCACAGCGCCTCCTCCGGCCGTTCCGCGACCGAGGTGCCGGCTCGGATGCTTCGCTCGCTCACAACGTCACCCCGACCTCGGAGGCGGTACGGCGCAGCGCGTCCAGCACGCTGGCCTCGATCTGCACGCCGTCTTTCACGGCGGCCGCGCGGCGCTCGGCCTCGATCTGGCCGGGCAGGTAGAGCCGCTCGACGCCCGGTGCCATGGGCGAACCGGTGACCTCGACGGCGAGCCGGGCGATGCGCTCGGCGAACCCGGCCGGGTCGCCGAAGGCGGCGACGTCCAGGGCCAGGAAGAAGTGGGCGCAGTCGTTCGGCACCGAGACATCCGCGTACAGACCTCGCACGCTCTGGCCGAAGGCTCCCCCGGACAGCACGCCGGTCAGCACATCGATGATGAGCGCCAGGCCGAAGCCCTTGTGGCCGGCGGCCGGCAGCAGCATGCCGGCGATGGCGGCCCGCGGGTCCGTGGTGGGCTTGCCCTCGGCGTCGGAGGCCCAGGTCGGCGGGATCTCGCGGCCCTCGGCGGCGGCCAGGCGGATCTTGCCGAGCGCGGCCTCCGACAGCGCCATGTCCAGCACGACCGGCGGGCGGCCGGACAGCGGGACGCCGACGGCCAACGGGTTGTTGCCGACGACCGGCTTGGCCCCGCCGACGGCGGGCATCAGCGGCCGGGTGTTGGCGGCCGCGATACCGATGCAGCCCTGCGCCGCGGCGGACTCGACGTAGCGGAAAGCCCCGCCGAAGTGGAAGGCGCCGCGCACGGTCACCGCGCCGATGCCGTACGCCTTGGCCTTGACGATCGCCATGGCCATGGCCTGGTCCCCGGTGAGCTGGCCGAGGGCGTCGCCCGCGTCCAGGACCGCGATCGCGCCGAGGTCGACGAGCACATCGGCCTGTTCCTTGCGGCTGACCGAGCCGGCGCGGACCCGGTCGACGTACATCGGGACGAGCATGACGCCGTGCGAGGTGACGCCGCGCAGGTCCGCTTCGACCAGGGAGTCGGCCACGGTCCGTGCGGCCGTCTCGCTGAAGCCGACGGCCTGGAACACCGCGCCGACCGCTTCTCTCAGCCAGTCGGCGGACACGCGTCCGCCCTGGGCAGCCAAGCCAATCACCCGATTTCCCCCAAACAGCTCATCTTGGAAGAAGATACTCGGATATCTCATATCAAATGTCAACTATCAACTCTGCTCGGAACGGAACAGGTCGAACGCCTCGGCAACCGACTGCCTCACCCCTGGAAGCAGAGAAGATGATCACCAGATGGATCAGGTCGCGGACCTTGATGCCGAGGGCCACCGCGACGAGGCAGCGATCGACGCCGCCGTGAACGCGGCCATCGACATCTTCCGTAAGACCATCAAGGAGCTTTCATCACCGCTTCACCGGCGATCGCCTTCCCGGCGGTCGACCGACCGGCGAGATGACCAGGCGGCGGCTCTGCCGAACCTCGCCGACCTCATCGAGATCGCGCCACCTGAGTCGCGCGGGAGGGTAGGGCCGGGAGCCGGCGCGATAGTGATCATGGTTGACGGTAGGGCCCAGGGCCTGTCTTCCGCCGGTTTCCCGGTCGGCTGTGCTCTCCCTGGTGTCCGTGGTCAGGTCACGCCGTTTCCAGCTCCCGCCGCATCGAACTGTGCGTGCGGGACCGGTGCGCGAGTTCCCGGATCCGGTCGCGGGGACGGGAGTCGTGGGTGCTGCGTTGCCTGCCCCGGAGTTGATCAGGCGCGAGCTGGACGTCCCGCGCCTCATCGCCGACGGTCTGGCGACCTGGCCGGGCCGTCAGTGCAACTGAGCCGCGAGTCCGTCGAGAACGACGCCGAGCTGCCGTTCGAACCTCCGGTCCCCGTCGTCGCGGAGATGCCCGGCCGCCTTGACCAGATCGGCGCCGTCACCCAGCCACGCATCGCGCTCGGCGAGCGAGTACCGGGCCGGGTCGGCGCCGGCAGACTGGCTGCGCTCCTGTTCCTCGATGACGAAACCGACCACGAACGCGGTGACCAGGTCGATGGTGTCGTCCGCCTCAGTGAGGGTGAACCCGGCCGCGGTCAAGCGCCCGAGCCAGGGCTCCTTCGCCTTCACCACTGCGGGGTCGGAGATGCGTGTACCGCTGAAGATGCGCGCCCCGTCCCGGTAGAGCAAGAACTCCGAGCGCAGCACGCGGGCGTAGGCGGTTACGCCGGCACCCCAGTCATCGCCGGGAGGGATGTCCGAGAGAGCGTCGGTGACGCGGCGCATGACGAAGGTGCTCATCTCGTCGAGCAGTTCCTGCTTGTTGCGGACGTGCCAGTAAAGCGCCGGCGCCCCCACGTCGAGCCGCGAAGCCAGCGCACGGACGGTCAGAGCATCGATGCCCTTCTCATTGAGAAGCTCGAATGCAGCCGCCACGATCCGCTCCCGCGTGATGCCCTTCCCCACGCTTGACACCTTAACAAAGTTCAGGCACGGTGGGTGCCAGTCCAATTGAACTTAGTTCAGGAGCCTCTCGTGCGTGCTGCAGTCATCAACACCCCGGACGCGACACCCGTCTGGGCGGACTTCCCGGACCCGCAACAGCAGCCGAACCAAGCCCCGCTGAAGCTCGTGGGCGCGGGCCTGCACCACGTCGTGCGTGCGCTGGCCTCCGCCCGCCACTACGGCAGCGACCAGGCATATCCCCTCGTGCCGGGCCTCGACGCCGTGGCCCGGACCGACGACGGGCGACTGGTCTACACGGGACTCCCCCAGTCGCCGTGGGGAACGATGGCCGAATGGCTGGTCACCCCGTTCGAGGTGGAGTTGCCTGCCGGAGCCGATCCGCTCGCGGTCGCCGCCGGCATGAACCCCGCCACGTCGGGCTGGATGCCGCTGATCACCCACCGCAAGGAGATGGGCGAGCTCGACACCGTGCTGGTGCTCGGGGCGACCGGAACCTCGGGCAGCCTGGCGGTGCGGGCGGCGCTGTCCCTCGGCGCACAACGTGTCATCGCGGCCGGGCGCGACCGCCAAGCGCTGGCACGGCTGCACGACCTCGGCGCCGTCACCATTCCCCTCTCAGTCTCCGGACCCGACGCCTGGGCGACCGACCTCAGCGCGGCCGTCGCTGCGGCGCAGCCCACGCTCGTGCTCGACTTCGTGTGGGGCCCCGTCGCCGAGGCCACCTTCGCCGCACTGGGCGGAGCCGGCACAGACGACGACAGCGCAATGATCGACTACGTCCAGATCGGCTCGCTCGCCGGAACCGACGCGGTGCTGCCCGCGGCGCTGCTGCGCAGCCGGCGGATCCGGATCAGCGGGAGTGGCACGGGCTCGGTCTCGAAGGCGCGGATGATCGCTGAGCTTCCCGGGATCATCGCCCGGTTCGCCGACGGCACCTTCGACGCGCCGTACACCGTTTACCCGCTCAGCCGCATCGGCGAGGCCTGGGCGCATCAAGGGCGCACCCGGGCCGTCGTCGTCCCGGACTGACCCTGCCCGACCCGAGGAGAACGGAGAACAACATCATGCACAAACGCGCATTGGTCGTCGGGCTGGGGATCGCGGGCATGTCCGCGGCGATCGGGCTCCGGCAGGCCGGATGGACGCCCATCATCGTCGAACGGGCCCCGGAGCGCCGGAAGGGCGGCTACTTCGTCGGCCTGATGACGGAAGGCAGGCAGGCGGCCATCGACCTCGGTATCGCCGGCCACCTGCACACCCGCAATCCCCCCGACGGCGGGAAGGCGTGGTCACTGACCCGGCGCGGAAACCGTGAGCCGGGCGTGGGGTTCCTGCACCAGCCGGGCGACCCCGCGGCGGTCGTCCGCGGAGACATCGAAGCAGCGCTCTGGCAAGGCACCCGCGGGGACAGGACGAGCGAGCCCATCGACGTCCGGTTCGCCACGAAACCCGTCGAGATCGACGACACCGGCACCGGCGTGCGGGTACTACTCGAAGACGCCGGCACCGGCACGCAGTACCACGAAGGCTTCGACCTGGTCGTCGGCGCCGACGGACTGCGATCGCACGTGCGCCGCACGGTCTTCGGCCCGCACGAGGACCACATGACCAAGTGGGACGCCATGATCTGCGCGTTCCAGCTCCAAGAACAGGTGCCGTCCTTCGCCCCGGCGGACAGCATCATCAGCGCCCGCGCGGGCCGTGCGGTGTGGGTCTTCGGGTTCGCCGACCGACCCCCGACCGCCCTGTTGACCTACCGCACCGAGGACATCGAAGGACAGTTCACCGGATCCAGGCTCGAGCGACTGCGCACCGTCTTCTCCGAGATGGACGACCCCGTGGTGCGGCACGCACTGGACTCCTTGGAACAGACACCGGAGTTCCTGTTCGACTCGGTGCACCAGGTGAAGATGCCCCGGTGGAGCCGAGGAAAGGTCGTTCTCGTGGGCGATGCGGCGTGGTGCCTGAATCTCTACTCGGGAATGGGAGCCACCTCCGCTCTCCGAGGTGGCGCCGAGCTCGGCCGGGCATTGAGGGAGAACCCGGACGGCCTCGACGCCGCACTGGCCGCCTGGGAGTCGCGGCTGCGCCCGTTCATCAGGAAGCACCAGCGCCTCGCCCGGGTGAAGCAGCAGATGTTCGTGCCGTCGAGCCGTCCCGCCGAAGGCCTTCGCTCGGCGGTTCTGCGCCTCGCGTGCACAGCGCGAGACCGCAGGCTGGCGAAGGCCCGTGCCGTGAAAGGCAGCACATCGTGACTGTGACCGTTTGCCAAGGAGCCGTGGGAACAGCGGACGACGTCCGGCCGCGCAAGGCCATGACTCGGCGCTCCTCCTCGGAGAGTACGATCTCGACAGCCCGTGGACCTTGATGCGCATCGTCCCCGGGGCCGGGTTCGACCCGTGGCCCCCCAACCAGGGGTCGACTGTTGGGGGCCGCTTGCTCTGCCGCGCTCTGGCCCAGGCCGATGTCGGCCACCAGAAAGGGGGTGCGCTCGCCCAGCCGCCCTCCCCCACGAACCCGGGCCGGGTGGCGCTGACCGGTCCGACCGCCGCACAGGATGTCACGGTGAGGACCCGTTGACACCGTTCGGCATCACGTTCCCGCTCACCCCGCAGCGGCTGCCGGCATGACGACAGCCGTGATCAAGAACCAGACGCGCTACCGGCTGGTGTCCCGGCAACTTTCAGCGGTGATGGCCGAGGATTTCGGCGCCATGGTGGCACCTGTGGCTCCCCGGAAAGGCCCTCTGGCCGGCAGAGCCGCGCCGTGCCGGCCAACCACCATGGCGTTCTTGCGTCGAGCCGGTCACATGCCCAACGCGAGGAAGGCGCAGCGGAGCGCGTATTTGTCGAGGTAGTCACCCGGGCGGGTCATGGAGTGAGGGTAGACGTAGAGGTCGCCACGGCGGGCGCGGTGCAGCAGGTCGAGCTGCGCGGCCGGAAGGTTCACTCCTGCCCCCTTCCTTCACATTGTCAGAGCGAGGGACGTGTGTCCCCTGCTGCGCGGCGGTCAGGCGCTGCTCGAGGCCGCGTTCCCGGCTCCGGCACTCCTGCAGTTTGGTCTGGGCCACGGCCAGCGCGGGCACCGCCTCGGCGAGTTCGCGCTGGACCGTCGGGAGCTGCGTGCCCGCGTCCTTGAGTTCGGCGCGGTCGCGACTTGGGCCGGAGGAGGTCAACGGCGATGCGTGGCCGTTACGGTCCGGCAGCGTGCGGTGATTCCGGCCATCGTGCTGCGGAAGTGCTCGCGGTCGTTCTCGGCGAGTGGCGTGATGAGGTGGTCGAGTTCGGCGCTGACCTCGGCGTGGAAGGCGGTCGCCGCCTGGCGGCCTTCGTCGGTCAAGGTCACCTGTAGGGCGCGCCGGTCGCCCGGGACGGGAGAGCGCTGGGCGAGCCCGCGTTTCTCGGCCCGGTTCATCAGACCGGTCAATGCCGCCTTCTCCACGTCGAAGCAGTGGGCGAGGTCGGCCATGCCTCGGGGGCCGTCGAGCAGGACGCACAGGAGCTTGGCCTGGACGGGGGTCAGGCCGTGGCGTTCGGCGACGCGGGCGTAGAGCGACTGCACCAGGGCGGTGAGGTGGACCAAGCCGGTGGCGGCATCCATCGGAGCGGCGCCTGGGCCGGCCTGCACGCCGTCGCCTGCGCAGCCGAGTCCTGTGGCTGCGATCGTTTGCCCCGATTTTGTCACGACCTTATGGTACACGACGCATATAGTTAACTCCGCATATAGTACGCTCCGTTGACAGATGTTGCCGTGTGCCCCAATCGACCGAGGAGGTCCGCACGTGGCTTTCACCGATGAAGAGATCGCCTACCTGCGCTCGCAGCGGCTGACCCGCATCGCCACCGTCGGTGCCGACGGCCGACCCGTGGACACCGCGCTACCTGCGCGTCTACGGCGAGGCCGAGCTCGTCGAACGCCAGGGCCAGTTCGGGATCGCCCCCTACATGCGCATCACCCCCACCCTGTCGTGGAGCTTCAACCTGGAGGGCCTGCCGTTCAGCCACGACCGCGAGGTCAAGGTCCAGCGCACCGTTCACGAGCCCGCATCCGAGCCCGGCGCGTAACCCCTTCGCCCCTCCGGCCGCCCGTCTCGCCAGGCCGTCCGATTCACCCTTTCTACAAGTTGTCAGGAGACATAGACCGTGACCCGCATCGGCATGATCTTGGGAAGTACCCGCCCGAACCGCGCCGGAGAGCAGGTGGCGCGCTGGGCGCTGGAGCTGGCTGCCCAGCGTGAGGACGCCGAGTTCGAGCTCGTCGACCTGCGCGACTTCCCGCTGCCGCACCTGGACGAGGCCCTCCCGCCGTCGTTCGGCCAGTACGCGGGCGAGCACACCCGCCGCTGGGCCGGGAAAGTGGCCTCCTTCGACGGCTTCGTCGTCATCACCCCGGAGTACAACCACAGCACCAGCGGCGTGCTGAAGAACGCGCTGGACTACCTGTTCGCCGAATGGAACAACAAGGCCGTCGGGTTCATCTCCTACGGCGCCCACGGCGGGGTCCGCGCCGTGGAGCACCTGCGCGTGATGGCCGGCGAGCTGATGATGGCCGATGTCCGCGCCCAGGTCGTCCTGCCGTTCGCCACCGAGTTCGAGAACTACCGGACCTTCAAGCCGGGCGACTACAACCTGCCCGCCTTCGACGCCATGCTCGGCCAGGTCATCGCCTGGAGCAACGCCCTCGCGCTGTTGCGCGCCGCCGAGCACGTCGCGGCCTGACCGGCACACACGATGGAAAGGCTCCGCTCATGACGCTCACCGGAAGCGAACTGGCCGGTCAGGACACCGTGGTCGTGGGTGGCACCGGTAACGTCGGCGTCTTCCTGGTCGACGCCTTCGTCCGTGCCGGCGCCCGGGTGCTGGTCCCCTCGCGCTCCCGCGACAAGATCGATCGTCTCCTGACGCGGCTCGGCCCGGACAAGGCCCGCCACGTCGTCGGCCTGATCGGCGACATCGGGTCCGCAGGCAGCGCCGCCGCGCTGCAGTCCCAGGTCCAGGACGAGGCCGGTACTTTGCGCGCCGTCGCGGCGGCGCCCGCCGGCTGGCACCAGACGCACTCGATGCTGCGGGCCGGGTTCGACGACTTCAAAGCTGTCATCGAAAACAGCCTGTTCCCGCACTACCTGGCCGCGCAGACCTTCCTGCCGCTGCTGGATTCCGGCGGTTCCTACACCAGCATCAACGGCCCCGTCGGATTCCTCGGCCCGCCCCAGCCCGGCATCGGGCCGATGGCCGTGGTGTCGATCGCGCAGAACAAGCTCACGCAGGCGTTCGCCGTGGAGACCGGCGGCACACCCCGGGTCAACGACGTGGTCATGATGGCGTTCATCGGCCCGAACGGCACCCGTCCGGGCTCGCATCTGTCCGGGGAGCAGGTCGGCGACTACGTCACCGCCCTGGCCTCCCCCGCAGGCGCAACCATGCACAGCCAGACACTGCACCTGCGCGACCCGCGCCAGGTGGAGGCGGCCCTGGCCGGCGACTTCACCAGCCCCGCCTGACCAGCTCCGGACACCACCGCAAAGCGACGGCCACGCCGCCTGCTGCCCAGATCACCCAGAGAGAGGACACACTCCATGAACGCCACCCACGACAGCGGCGGCACGGCCGTTGCCGACGTCTACTTCGACGCCTGGCAGACCAACCAGCCGTCCCGGCTGGCCGACGTGCTCGCCCCCGACATCCGGGTCAACGGGCCGCTCGGCCAGATCGACGGCGCCGCGCAATACCAGGCATCGCTGGGCCGCATCTTCTCCATCACCGGCGAACTCGTCTTCCACAAGCGGTGGGTCGACGGCGGCGACGTCATGACGTGGTTCGACCTGCATCCCCGCGACGGTGGCGAGCCGTTCCCCGTGGCCAGTTGGCTGCGGATCGAAGACGGCCGCATCACCCGGGTCCGGGTCACCTTCGACCTGGGCAGCCTTCTGCGGGTCGTGGACCCGCGCGAGGCGCCCACCGACCGGTAGCCCGCAGGCGAGACCACTCGCCCGCGGGCCCCGGAACGTCCGGACCCGAGCGTCCCACGGTTCCGGCGACACCGCGCATCACCCCAGCACCCCACCGCCCCCTCGGAGAGTGAGAAACACCCATGAGTACGCCCCACCCCACCGCACCCCCGGTCCTCGTCGTCGGCGCGACCGGCTCCCTCGGCGGCCAGGTCGTCGATGAGCTGCTCAGGCGCGGCAAGAACGTCCGCGCCCTGGTCCGCCCCGCCACCGACGCCGCCGCCCTGGAGAAGAAGGGCGTCGAGATCGCCCGCGGTGACATGCTCGACCTCGACTCGCTCATTGCCGCCATGACCGGCGCGGACGCCGTCATCACCACCGCCGCCGGCTACACCCGCGGCGGCAGGAACGCCCACGCCATCGACACCACCGGCAACGCCAACCTCGCCGAGGCCGCCGCCCGTGCCGGCGTCCGGCGCTTCGTCCTGACCAGCATCCTCACCAGCGACCAGACCCCCGACGTCACCCACTTCTGGCACAAGAAACTCGCCGAGGACCGGCTCGAACTGCTCGGCGTCCCGTTCGTCGCGCTGCGCCCCGGCGCCTTCCTCGACCAGATCGCCACCATGGGCGGCAACGCCCTGGCCAAGGGCCGCCTGATGTGGATGGGCAAGACCACCGTCCCGCTCACGTTCGTCCTCACCTCCGACCTCGCCGGCTACCTGGCGGCCGCGGTCGACGCCGACGTCAAACGCGGCGAACGCATCGACATCGGCTGGGACCACCCCGCCAGCGTGCAGGAGGTGGCCACCCTGCTCAGCACCCAGGCAGGCAAGACGATCAAGGTGCGGGCCATCCCGTCCGCCATCACCCGCGCCGCGGGCGTCCTGGCCGGCTCCTTCCTGCCGATGGTCAAGGACATGACCGCCATGTTCGCCTGGTTCGACAGCGGCCGCTACGTCGCCGACACCCGCCGGCAAGCGGAACTGTTCGGCCCGCCGCCCGGCGCCCAGGACGCCGTCACCCGGCTCACCGGCGAACTGCGCCACCCGCAACACCCCTGACGCACCGCGCCATCACCCGTGCCATCACCCGCGGCTTCGCCGCGCCTCAACCCCCGTTCGAGAACCCCTCATGAACCACTCCCGTACCGCCGTCAACGAAGTCATCGCCACGGAGTGACATGATCTCCTGGCGGCGGCAGCGGCTTCACAATCCTTTCTCCAGGCATGGACAGCTATCCATGATCCGCACATCACGCAGTCCGCAGGATTTCCGTACGGTGAAGATATGTTCTTCGAACCCCCGCCAGCTCGGGAAGAAGCGGCTCGCCCACCCAAATCTGGATGGCCGTCCTGGTCTGCTCCACCGGCGGAGGAGATGGGCGCAGTGATGGTCAGCGGACTGGTACTGGCCCGCACCCCGAATGTCGCCATTACTGTGCCGACGATCCAGGCATTCAGTACCGGCTGCCTGATCAACGTGGACACCGTTACCAGACGACGAACTCTGTCCCCCGACGACTTCCAGGCCCTCCAGCTAGCCGTGTTCCCCCACATGGTCACCGGGGTGAGGGCCGATCAACCATTACCGGACCAACTGCTGCGCTTCGGTGTACGCTTCGCCGACGGCACCAAGGCCACCACCGTCGGACAACGTTTGGACAGAACACAACTCCCGCAGGATCCGCCCCGGGGCCCGCAGTTGTCCCTGCTGCTCCCGGGCATGTCCATACGAAGCGGTGACGAGGACGCAGGCGTCACGACCTGGGGGCTATGGCTTTGGCCTTCACCGCCCGAGGAGAGGTTCGAACTCGCTGTGGAGTGGCCTGTCGGCGGGATCGAGCTGAGCATCGTCGAACTCGACGGCGCGGCCATCGCGGCCGCCGCTCAGCAGGCGGTCCCTTACTGGCCGGAATCCCCACAGGCTGGGTAAAGCCCTACCATCTTTGCTTGCGGAGGAGAGCCTGCTTGCGAGTCCGCGATCGTGTTCGATCCATGGGTTGAAGACTGCTACCCGTTCGCGTGGGTGAGTTCGTAGCCGGCCTCTTCGACGGCGGCGCGCACGTCCTCGGTATCGAGGCCCTCGTCGCTGGTCACCGAGACCCTGCCGGTATCGACGTCCACCGAGACTGCGGTGACGCCGGCGATGCGTTCGATCTCCTCGGTGACGAAGGCGGCGCAGTGTCCGCAGGTCATGCCGATGACGGTGTAGCTGCTCTCGGTCATGCGGATGCGTCCCTTCCGTCGGATGCGGCGGGCGCCGCCTGGTCCGGGTCGGCGGCTGGGATGGTCCGGGTGAGCATGTGCGCTTCGCGCATCCGCCCGTCGGCGGCGAATCGCCCGAAGAAGCAGACCTCGATCGCGAGGTACTTGCCACGCCGCTGAACGTGCAGGGTGTAGCGGGCGGCGATCCGGTCACCGTTTGCGATGGCCTCATGCACCTCTGTCCGGTTGCTGGGCCGGGTCTTACGTATCGGGCGGGTGTGCGCGATGAGCTTGTCGCGGTCCATCCGGTGTCCGTCGGCGACCTGGACGATGTCCGGGGCGTGGTACCGGTCGAAGATCAGCGCCGGATCCTCGTCGCTCTGCATCAGCTCCTCGTGGAAGGACATGAAGAAGTCGGCGATGAACTGCTTCGGGTCGGTGCCGGCAAGTGTGCGCATGGCTCTCCCGTTGACTGGGCGTACGATTTCTTACGCGCTGTAAGATATGCCGAGATCGACAACTTTGACAAGGTGTAAGAAATGTTCTCGTCCCCGGTCCGCAACCGTCGCGCCGATGCCCGCCGCAGCAGGGCCGCCATCCTGGACGCCGCCGTCCAGATCCTCGACGCCCAGCCCGACGCCGGGATGGAAACGATCGCCGCGACCGCCGGCGTGACCCGCCAGACCGTCTACGCCCACTTCCCCTCACGAGAGCAGTTGCTGCTAGCGGTCGCCGACCGGATCACCGAGGAGGTTGCCGCCGCCATCGACGCCACCGAACCCCAGGCCGGACCGGCCACCGACGCCCTGCTGCGCCTGCTCGACGCCAGCAATCAGACAGCTCACCGCTACCCCGCACTGCTGCAGAAAATCAGCACACTGCCGGTCAGTCCGCAAGCCGACCACGACCGGCATTCGCCTATCGCCGACCGGATCGGACAGGTGATCGAGCGCGGCCGGCAGACCGGAGAGTTCGACGACCAGCTCCCGCTCGGCTGGCTGGTCGCCGCCACCGTGAAGCTTGCCCACAGCGCAAGCGAGGAACAGCAAGCCGGCCGGATGTCCAGCCAGGAAGCCGAACACGCGCTTCGCACCAGCGTGCTGCGCATGCTCGGTGCGGCCCCCGAAGACGACGGTTCATCGCGCTCTCGGTGAGCCCCAGCGGCCTTCGACCAGGCTGAGGAGTTCCTGCGCGATCAAGACCCGGCCCTACCTCCTCATCCCGGCAGGAGGCGATCAGCCGGGCCCCAGCAAGCCGGTGAGCTCGGCGATCGCTCCGGCCGAGGGGTGGAAGCAGCGGCGCACGTTCTCGGTCTTCTTACGCAGGGACTCGGCCATCAGCATCAGCAGGCTCGCGCCCGCCTCGCCCAGGTGGGTGAGGGCCGAATGGCGGAACTCGTGCAGATCCCAGCCGGTGCTCGGCCCGCCGAGCGCGGTGTGAGCATCCAGCAGCGCGCGGGCCTGCCCGTACGACAGGCGGGCGCATCCGGTGTCGGGGCAGACATCGCGCGGCGCGACGACCTTGCCCGGGCCCGGACGACGGTGGGTGATCAACACCGGACCGCGGGTGCGGCCCTTCAACAGCCGTGCCGTCCCGGCATCCCAGAACGCCGCCTCCAGCACCACGCCCTCGCCCAGGTCGGTGACGAAGCGCTCCTCGGGGCGGAAGGCCGGCCTGCGCACGGTCGAGTGCAGGCCGTCCGCGCCGACGACCAGGTCGAAGCGGCGGGTGGGGCTCTTCTCGAAGGAGACGGCGACGCCGTTGGCGTCCTCGGTGAGCGAGGTGATGGTGTCGTCGAAGATACACTCGGTCCGGCTGGCCGTGACGTCGTAGAGCATGCTCGAGAGCTTGCTCTCATGCGCGCTTGGCCGCGGAAGTCGGCGGAGTGGCCGCCGCCGCGCAGCGAGGTACGGTGAGGTGATCGCGGAGCACCCCGACGCGACACTCAGGGAGATCGCTCAGGTGGCGGGCATGGGCTCCAGGGCGGTGACGACCACGCAGTGGGCGGAGTTCGCGAAGGACGTGCCGCCGCCTTGCCTGGCTTCCAGATTCCTCTCGCTCGTCCAAGTGTCCGGCAGATGTCCGGCCAGTGCCCTGGCATAGCCAGCTCCTGTGACGCAGAGTCTGAACATGCGTCCACGGGCCCAGGACGAAAGGTCATGCGAGCCGATGAAGCCCACGTGTTCCCTGCTGCCGGTGCGAAGGGGTGATCTCCCGTTCGTGAGTGAGCTGGGCAATGGTGACGAAGTGGACAACCCCTTCATGTGGTTCGGCTGGTACGACCCGGAGCGATTTCACCGCCGCTGGGAGGAGAGCGGGCTGCTTGGCGAGGACCTCGGCATGCTGCTCATCCACGCCGAGAAGGACCGGGTCGGCTTCGTCTCCTGGGTCAGGCAGGTCACCACCCGGGTCCCCCTCTCGTTCTGCTACGACCTGGGGATTGCCGTCGCCCCCGCGTTCCGCAGCCAGGGGTACGGCACGCAGGCCCACCAACTGCTGGCGCGCTACCTGTTCGAGCACACGACGTGCAACCGGGTTCAGGCCCGCACCGAGACGACGAACCTGGCCGAGCAACGGACCCTGGAGAAGGCCGGCTTCCTTCGGGAAGGCACGATCCGCGGTCTCACCTGGCGCGCGGGTCAGTGGCGCGACCACGTGATCTACAGCATCCTGCGAACCGACCTGATCACCCCGCCGAAGCCCTGAGCTTCTCCGCCTTGCACGGGGGCGCCCCGTCCCGAATGAGGCCGCTCTCTGCGGAGGAAGGAGCGGCTGATCTTGCAAGGACCCTCAGGAGGGTCCCTGACGTGCTCGCCCCACCGTCGTCGATCACCGCGCCCACCTCGATCGTGCACGGCGACCAGGACCCGGTCTGTCCACTCGGTCACGGCGAGGCCCTGGCTGCCGCGATTCCAGGCGCAGTACTCCACGTCGTGCCCGGAATGTGCCATGTCATGACTACACCCGGCCTGCCGGAGGAGGTCGCCGACCTGATCCGGCTGTGACCCGCCTTGCCACGAGCGAGATCGTACCGATGAACACGAGACGGAAATCGCCCTCAACCCTCAGATGGGCAGCCAACGCCACCCACATCAGTGGGGATGGACCATCAGCGGTGATCGCCTTGCAGGAAGGCTGCACGGCGCGGCGACCGGCGTCGGTAGCATCGTGCCGCAGACGGCGATCTCGACAAGGTGGATGTGATGTACCTGATCTACCGGTCGTGGGACCAGGGCGTCCTCGGCAAGCACGTACGGCACCTGCCCGAACCCACCGTGCTGCTCTGGGTGCGCAGAATGTGGGCCGACGTCATGGCGGCGATCTCCGGCCTCGAGGAGGAGCGTGCGTCCGCCACCGCCCACAGTCTGCTCACCGACGAACTCGGCGCCAGCGTCTACGGGCTCGCCCACCTGTTCCTCGGCGGCGGGCCGCCCCCGCAGAGTATGCGGGAGGTGCGCACGCTGGCGCACACCCGGCTACCGGACACCGAGCAGTGCAACGCCGACGAGCAGAGCCTGCGCGTCCTGGCCAACGGCCTGACCTACGAGGTGGCGTACTACCTCCTCGACGACGACGCCGCGGCGGCCAGACCGCAACGCTGGTCCTATCCGCTGCACCAGGGCCCGTTACCGCACACCCCGCCGCCAGGCCCGGTGTCACGTCCCAGCGGTGCCGGCACCGGTTTTGTCTGCCCGGTCCCGCCGGTGCGCCTGACGTCGCAACCGCCCTCCGGGCCTGGCACGAGCTACGCCCTCCTGCTCACCTGCCGGTCCGTGCACTACAGTGTCGGTTGGGACCCTCCCTACGTCCTGCCCGGTGTCCGCATCCCGCACCTCGGCGCCGCACTGCGCGAGATCGCCGCACCCGCCGCCGACTGGCCGCTGGAACTGCGAGTGCTGCGCGCGCTGGTCGCGCCTGGCGAGAACGGCATCGGCCCCGCGCTGCAGCGCTGCACACGGTGGCCCGGCTACTCCTCGCCGCAGGCGCAGGACAGCGGGTTCGTACACATCGAATCCCACGAAGACGCCCTGCGGGTGATCGAGTCCTCTTCCCCGGCGCAGGCCGAGCGCCATGTGGTCACCGTCGGCGAGCATGCCGCGCAACTCTCGATCGGCACCGGGTTCGGCGACTTCGAGCAGTGGTTCCTCTTCGACGACGTATGGGCCGCTGCCCAGACCGACCTGGCCCTCTCGCTGGTCCACTACGGCTACCACTGGGATCCGCTGTGCCAACGCCGGCACGTGGGCTGGGCACCATGCTCCGACAACCGCATCCGCTACCACGCCACCACCACCCCGGACGGACAGGTGAACGTGGCCATCGCCGAACCCGAGCCCGACCAGACGATGGTGGTCATGCCACTACCGGCCCATGAGGATCAACCGGCAACCACCACGAGCACGGTCGAGGACGCGGTCGTGGAGATCCTGCTGCACCAGCCCACACCTGACACGTTCACCTTCGGCCACTTCTCCATCCCGCGCGGGCCCGGCGGGCACGCACGAGCGCGGGCACTGGCCCGCCGCATCCGTGCTGACCTGCGAGCCGCGGGCATCGTCACCACAGCCGGCTGGCTGCCCGCCGACCGGCCGAACGGCAAAACCTTCCTGCGCACGCTCGGCACCATGCACCCGCCCAAGCCCCGCCACGGCGCCGGATGAGCTCAGTTGCCGCCGTCTCCATGGTCCGGCACGCCCTCGCCTCGCTCCCCCGGAGTTCGACCCTGTCGGCAAGACCGAGCGATGGCGGCGCATCCACGACCACGGTGTCGAAGCCCCTTGGGCAGGTGCCTGGACCTAGCGATCGTCGATGACACCGGCCCCGCCTGCCACGCCGTGCCCGGCCTCATGTCCGGGCTTTCCGGTGGTACGCCACGGTGAGCCTCGACCGCGATGGCTATGTTGATGATTTGCATTCCCGAGGAGAGTCAGCCGGTCTACCGGAGCGGGCTTCACGCTCTCGCCGACCCGCTGGCGCTACCGGTCGAGAATTGGCTTTCCCCCGGAGAGAAGGAGCTGGTTCGTGGCATCGACTTTTCGCCACCACCCGGAGTTTTTCTGACCTTCCATGCGTGGCAAGGCAAAGAACTCCGGCCTACGTCTCAATGGCCGGGCGACCCGAGGAAGTGCGTCAAACGCATCCTGCTTGCCCGGGTGGATCTCGGCGTACCGGATCCTGATGCGGACCGCCGAAGACCCCTCATGCCGAGCCGGCTCCGGTGCCGCCCACAGCTCGATCCACGCGTCGACGTTTTTCTCTTCCAGCAGTCGGAAGAAGGTGTATACCTTCGCGATGTTGTCATTCTGTGAAATCCGGGACGCCATCCTGCCTTGATTCTCATCGGTCGCGTTCGCTGTTGCGCGCTCGAAGCACGAGGGGCGAAACATTCTAATGGCTCACTCTGAAACAGCGCTGAATTCTCGCTGAATGACTTTTGATATTGCCCGCCGATCTTTGCCGTGCCTACACTCCATCCGACAGTCCGGCCGATTGACTTCTGGCGAACGTGAGGCTGAATTTCGTGTTACGAAGGCTGACCGCGTTATCCGCGGCATTCGTGCTGTCGACCGGTATGTTGGTCGCCGTCGAGGCCGCCGCGACGGCGGCGGCACCGCAGGACCAGGTGGCCCCGACCGAGGAGGCGGCCACTGCGAGGGCTCGCCAGTCGGGCATCAGGGTCGAGGTCTTGTCCAGGAGGAGCGAGAGCCGGGAGGTTTTCGCCAACCCCGACGGCACCTTCACCGCGGTGGAGCACCTGCGCCCGGTCCGGGTCAGGCAGGACGGCGGATGGGTGACGCCAGATCCCACCATGGCCAGGCGCCCCGATGGCTCCATCGGGCCGCGGGCGACGGCGGTGGGCCTGTCGGTGTCCGGCGGCGGTGCGGACACGCCGTTGGCCCGACTGTCATACGCGGGTCGCGCGCTGGCGCTGACCTGGCCTGGCCGCCTGCCCGAGCCCGAGCTGCGCGCGGAAACCGCCGTGTACGCCGAGGTGATGCCGGGGATCGACCTGATCGTCCGGGCTGACGTGGACGGATTCGCGCACACGCTCGTGGTCAAGGATCAGGTGGCGGCGGCGAACCCCGCGCTGGCGAAGCTGACGTTCGGCCTTCGCGCCGACGGCCTGTCCGTGGGCAAGCAAGGCGACGGGCGTCTCACCGCGACCGATCGCGCGGCAGGCGGTCCGGTCTTCGAGGCGCCTGGCGCGATCATGTGGGACTCAGGGACGGACCAGGGGAACAACCTGGTCAAGGGCCCCTCGCCGCTCTCGAAGGTGGCCGAGATGCATACGGCGGTCGAGGACGGCGGCCTCACCCTGACTCCCGACATGAGCCTGCTCAACGACCCGGGCACCTCGTTCCCCGTCTACATCGACCCGGTGTGGAAGACGGTCAAGGCCTCGGCCTGGACGTATGTGTCGCGGGCGCATCCCGGCGACTCGTACTACAAGTTCGGCGGCGCTTCGACGGCGGGCATGGGGTTGTGTGAGGGTGACAGCGCCTGCGTGCCCTCGGATGTCAAGCGCCTGTTCTACCGCATGCCGACCAGCGCGTACGCCGGAAAGTACATCGTCTCGGCCACCTTCACCGCCCGCGAGACGTGGTCGTACTCCTGCGAGAGCAGGACGGTGCAGCTCTGGCGGACCAAGGGCTTCACCGAGAACTCCACCTGGAACTCCACCGCCGACAACTGGCTGGACCACCTCGACTCCAGGGACGTGGCCAAGGGCTGGGGGGCTGCCTGCGAGGCGGGCGACGTGGAGTTCGACGCGCTCGCTGCGGTCAAGGCGGCGGCCGCGGGCGGCTGGTCCACGACGACGTTCGGGCTCAAGGCGTCGAACGAGGGTGACCGCTACGCGTGGAAGCGCTTCGCCGACGACGCCTACCTGACGGTCAACTACAACACCCCGCCGCCGCAGCCCAAGATGTCGAACCTGTCCATGAACCCGGGCGGCCGGTGCGTGCACGACAATCCGCCGGCGGTGAACGTCCCGCCTGAGCTCAAGGCCGTCCTTTACGACGCCGACTCGGGGGACGCGAAGAAGGTCTACGCGGAGTTCAGGGCCGTCTGGGACGGCGAGGTGAAATGGGAGTCCGCGAGAATCGGCCCGCTGACCACGGGATCGGTCTTCAAGGTGAAAATGCCGTCCACCATCCCGCAGAGGAAGACCCTGTCCTGGGCGGTCCGCACCTATGACGGCTACCAGTACAGCCCGTGGAGCTTCGCGGGCAGCGCGACCGCCTGCTACTTCACCTACGACGCGAGCGTCCCCGCGGCCCCGGTCGTGACGTCGGCCGACTACCCCGAGTCCATCGGCGAGGAGCCCGACCCGTGGTACGACGGCGTCGGCAGGTACGGCCGCTTCACCGCCGACTCCGCCGCCAACGATGTCACGAGGTACGTCTTCGAGGTCGACGGCAAGCTGATCGAGCGCAGGCCGGCCACCCCGGGCGGCCCGGTGACTCTGGACATCGCCCCCGCCCACTCCGGGCCCAACTCCATCGGCGTGCAGGCGTTCGACGCCGCGAACAACTACAGCGCGATCCGCGGCTACCTCTTCAAGGTGAAGGCGGGCTCACCGGCCAGGGCCGAGTGGGCGCTCGACGATCCGGAGGGCGCCACCCAGCTCGCGGAAGCCACCGGCGCCTTCCCAGCCGCGGCGCACGGCGACGTGACACTCGGCCTGGACGGTGTCGCCGGCACCGCGATGCAGGTCAACGGTGCGACCGGGTACGCGAGCACCGCGGGGCCCGTCCTCGACACCACCAAGAGCTTCTCGGTCTCGGCATGGGCCCGCCTACCCGAGGGCAAGCAGGCCAGGGCCGGCGTGGTCACCACCCAGATCGGCGCCGTCCGCCCAGCCTTCGAACTGTACTATTCGGCGTCGTACGATCGGTGGATCTTCAACCGGTTCAGCTCGAACACCGCCGACGCCACGATCACCAGGGCCACGGGCACGGCGTCGCCGCAGGGCGGCGAGTGGGCGCACCTGGTCGGCGTGTACGACGCGGTGGCCAAGGAGATCAAGCTCTACGTCAACGGCAGGCTCCAGCAGGCCACGCCGTTCACGACGCCGTGGAACGCGACCGGCGTGCTGCAGATCGGCGCCGGCGCCTATGACGCGCTGCCCCGCTCGTTCTTCTCCGGAGAGATCGACGACGTCAGGGCCTTCGACCGCATCGTCACCGAGGAGGAGGCCAGTGAGCTGTTCACCCGGCATCCGGTGGTCAAGGGCCGGTGGAAACTGAACGACGCGGCCTCCGCCGTCCGCCAGGCCACGGTCCACTGGACGCTTGACGAGGCCGCGGGCGCCACGCGGGCGGAGGATGCCTTGGGTCGGTACCCGGCGGGCAAGTCCGGTGGCGTCGCGTTCGGCGGCGCGGGGAAGGTCGGCACGTCCGCCCGCCTCGACGGGGTGGACGGACACCTGCGGACCACGGAGCCGGTACTGGACACCACGAAGAGCTTCACGGTGACGGCCTGGGCGAAGCTGCCCGCGACCAAGCCGACCCATGCCTCCGTGATCGCCACGCAGGCCGGGGCCGGGCAGCGCAGCGGCTTCGAGCTCTACTATTCGGCGTCGTACGATCGGTGGATCTTCAATCGGTACAACGGTGACACCGCCTCGGCGGCGGCGATCCGCGCCCAGTCCACCGCCGTCCCGCAGACCGGCGTGTGGACCCACCTGACCGGTGTCTACGACGCCGCGGCCAAACAGATCAAGCTGTACGTGAACGGCAAGCTCAACTCCACCACCGCGTTCACCACACCGTGGAACGCGACGGGACCGTCGATGATCGGAGCGGGCTGGTACGGCTCGGCGGGCCAGTTCTTCACGGGCGACATCGACGACGTCCGGATCTTCAACCAGGTCGTCCCGGACTCGGAGATCGCGCGGCTGGCCGGCGGCTCGCCCCTGACCGTCGCGGCCGACGACACGCCGCTCGGGCGGCACATCACCCTGTACGGCAACGCCTTCATCGACCAGGGAGCCGGCTGGGTCGGCAACCCGCCGGGCGGCCTGGTGCTCGACGGCTCCGGCGACTACGCGGCGACCTCGGTCCCGGTGGTGCACACCGACGAGAGCTTCACCGTCGCCGGCTGGGTGACCACCGCCGGCCGCCCCGACCGGGCCACGGCCGTCCTCAGCCAGGAGGGGGCCGTGAACAGCGGGTTCGTGCTGCGCTACCGTCCGGACGACGCCGATCCCGCGAACGCGGGCTCGTACCAGATCGAGATGCCCGACGCGGACGCCGCGGGCGCCGCCCGGCCGACTGCCGGGCACTCGGCCTTCCAGTCCGGGTTCTCCTGGGACCACGTGGCGCTGGTGTACGACGCCTTCCAGGACGAGATGCGGCTCTACGTCAACGGGGAGCCGGAGCAGACCGAGGAGCACGTGTCCTGGCGGTTCGACGTGCGCGGCTTCGACGCGACCAAGGGGCTCCAGTTGGGCCGGGCCAAGAGCGGCGGGGTCTGGGGCGAGTACTGGCCGGGGGTCATCGACGACGTGTGGGCCTTCCAGGGGATCGCCACGCAGGAGCAGATCCAGCAGTTGGCCGGCGGCGCCGAACTCGACACCGATACCTGACCAGCCCCGCCCGTCCCCATGGGCGCCGTCACCATGGCCGGCGGCGCCCACCACCCACGCATCCGCCGTCCATCGAGCGGGAGCAACCGTTGCTGTCCGGAAGGAAGCCATGAAGGGGTTGACGAACCCGCTGGTCATGCTCACGGCTCTGATCGTCGCGGCCGGGGCGCTGGTGGCGACGCCGGCGCACGCGCAGGCAGAGCCGGGGAAACCGCCCGAGGTCAACAGCGCCGAACGGATCGTCAAGGGCAGGGCACTGGCCACCAGGCCACGAGAGCCCGACCCGACGCCGGAGGCGGTGACCTGGCCGGCTCCGGGGGCCGCCGAGCTGAGGGCGTCGGGTGGCGCGAAGGTCACGACGATCGAACAGCGAGGCTCACGCGTCCGGGGCCTGCTGTTCAGCGTGAGCTCCGCCGCGCAGACCGACGTCGAGCTTGACTACTCCCGCCTGGCCGCTGCCTACGGAGGTTCGTTCGGCAGCAGGTTACGCCTCGTGCGCCTGCCCTCCTGCGCCCTGACCACCCCGGACGTGCCTGCCTGCCGCACCGGCACGCCGCTGGCTGCCCGCAACCACACGGAGAGCAGGACACTCACGGCCAGGATCCGGCCTGCGGCGAGCACCCGGACCGGCGCGGGCACAGGCAGCACGACCGTGCTCGCGGCGGTGGCCGGGGTAGCGGGGGACCACGGCGACTACTCGGCGAGCCGTCTCGCGGCGTCGGCCACCTGGGACGTCTCCGAGCAGTCCGGTGACTTCTCCTGGTCTTACCCGATCCGCGTCCCGCCCGTCCCCGGCTCCCTGACCCCGGAGGTGGAGATCTCGTACTCTTCGGGCTCGATCGACGGCCGCACCTCCAGTACGAACAACCAGCCGTCCTGGGTCGGTGAGGGGTTCGAGCTCTGGCCGGGTCACATCCAGCGTGGCTACAAGCCGTGCTCCGACGACGGTGGCCCCAAGGACGAATGGGGCAACTCCCCCGGCGACCGCTGCTGGGCCTACGACAACGCCACCATCAGCTGGAACGGCAAGGCCGGCGAGCTGATCCAGGCGGCTGACGGCACCTGGAGGATCAAGGACGACGACGGCACCAGAGTCGAGAGGCTGAAGGACACGGGCAGAGCCAACGGCGACGACGACGGCGAGTACTGGAAGGTGACCGCCACCGACGGCACGCAGTTCTTCTTCGGCCTCAACCGGCTCCCGGGCTGGACGAGTGGCAAGCCGGAGACCGGTTCCGCCTGGACCGGCCCGGTATTCGGCGATGACGCGGGCGAGCCGTGCCACGGCAGCACGTTCGCCGTCTCCTGGTGCCAGCAGGCGTACCAGTGGAACCTGGACTACGTCGTGGACCCGCTCGGCAACGCCGTCTCCTACTTCTACACGCAGGAATCCAACCGATACGGCCGCAACCTCAAGCCGGCCGACGGCACACCATACGTGAGGGGCGGCTGGCTGGACAGGATCGAGTACGGTCACCGCTCCGACACCCTGTTCACCGCGAAAGCCCCGGCCAGAGTGCTCTTCGGCGTCTCCGAGCGATGCTTGCCGACCAGCGACTTCGACTGCGCGGAAAGCAAGATCGGCGCCAACCCGACCAGGTGGCCCGACGTCCCGTACGACCTCAACTGCGCGGCCGGGACCGAGTGCAAGGACACCCACGGCACGGTGGCCCCCAGCTTCTGGTCGCGCAAGCGGCTCACCGAGATCTCCACCCAGGTGCTGAAGACCGACGGCGGCTACCGCGACGTGGACTCGTGGACCATCGGCCACAGTTGGGGCGACGCCGACATCGACCAGGCGCTCCTGGTCAAGGAGATCAAGCACACGGGCCAGGCCGCCACGCCGGCCGTGACGCTGCCGTCGGTGACGTTCAACCACGTGCAACTCCCCAACCGTCTGGACAGGACGGGCGACGACATCGCGCCGTTCGTGAAATACCGTGTGGGCGCGATCTACGACGAGTCCGGCGGCCAGATCGACGTGACCTATTCCGGCGCCGACTGCACGCTGGACAGCCTGCCCGCGCCGGAGACGAACACCCGTAGATGTTTCCCGGTCAGATGGGAACCTCCGGGCTACGAGGACCCGATCACCGACTGGTTCCACAAGTATGTGGTCAGCAGGGTCGTACGCCTGGACAGGACCGGCGGCGCGCCCGACATGCTCACCGACTACGAGTACCTCGGCGGCGCGGCCTGGCACTTCGACGACGACGACGGCCTGACCAGGGAGAAGGACAAGACCTGGTCGCAATGGCGAGGCTACGGGCACGTACGTGTGAGAACCGGCGGCTGGAACGACCCGCGTTCCCAGACCGACCGCCTCTACCTGCGCGGCATGGACGGTGACCGGCTGAACGCCTCAGGCGGGACCAAAGCGGTGAGCGTCTCCGACGGCGAGGGCGGCAGCCACGTCGACCACGACTCGCTGCGCGGGTTCCTGCTGAAGGAGATCGAGTACGACCGGCCCGGCGGGACGGCAGAGGTGAAGACCGTCAACACCCCGTGGCATCACCAGACCGCCGGCAGGTCCAGAAGCTGGGGCCCGGTGAGCGCCGACCTCACCGGGGTCGGCAAAAGCCGTACGTGGGAGCTGATGGACGGCGGCTCCTGGCGGCAGACGGAGACGGCCACGACCTACGACACCACGGCGGGCCTGCCCACCCAGGTCGATGACAAGGGCGACGTGTCCACCACCGCCGACGACAGATGTGTCAGGACGAGCTACGCGCAGAACAGAGCCGCCTGGCTGCTCGACTTCGCCTCCCGGGAGGAGACCGTCGCGGTGAGCTGCGCGACGACCCCCGACAGGAGCAAGCACGTCATCGAGGACAACCGTTCCTTCTACGACAACGGGGCGTTCGGGGCGGAGCCCTCCAAAGGGCTCCAGACCAGGGCAGAGGAAATCGCCGCACATGACGGCGCCAACGCCACCTACCTGGCCAAGGAGGTGTCCACCTACGATTCCTACGGCCGCGAGCTCACGTCCAAGGACGCTCTCGGCAACGTGACCACCACCGCCTACACCGACACCGCCGGGCTCAACACCCAGGTCACGGTCACCAGCCCACCGGCCAAGGCGGGCGACGCGGCCACCTCGCACGTCACCGTGAACCAGCTCGATCCGGCGTTCGGCCTACCCACGACGCAGACCGACGCGGGCGGGCTGCGCACCATGCTGGCCTACGACGCGCTCGGACGGCTGGCCAAGGTGTGGCTGCCGGACCGGTCGGGCGACACCGGGCAGAACCCCAACCTGGAGTACAGCTATCAGACGGCCGAGGGCAGGATGGTGGCCGTCGGGACCAGGCGGCTGACCGCCGAAGGCGGCCAGAGCGTGCCGTCGTACCAGCTCTATGACGGTTTCCTGCGGCCACGCCAGACCCAGGAGCCCGGTCCCGGCGGCGGACGGCTGATCGCGGACCGGCTCTACGACGCGCGCGGCAACCTGGCCGGCGAGTACGACGTCTACTACTCCACCGGCGCCCCGTCGGCGACGCTGTTCGGCCCCTATGACGGCAACGTCGAGTCACGCAAGGCGTACGAGTACGACGGACGCGGCCGTAATACTGTGGAACGGTTCCTGGCCGGCCCGGGCGACGGCGGCGAGCGGTGGCGCACGGTCACCTCCTATACCGGTGGCCGGGTGAGCGTGGACCCGCCGAACGGGGACACGCCGGTCACCACGCTGACCGACGCCCGCGACCAGGTCGTGGAGCGGCGCCAGTACCGCGGCGACGCGCCGACCGGCGCCTACGACAGGACCACCTACGCCTACACGCCGCGCGGCGAGCAGGCGATGGTCACGGATCCGGCGGGCAACATCTGGACCCACCGCTACGACCTGCGCGGCCGCGAGATCCAGAACGACGACCCCGACCGCGGCACGACCAAGCGCAGCTACGACGACCTCGACCGGGTCGTGTCCGTGACAGACTCCCGAGACGAGACGATCGTCAACGCCTACGACGGCCTCGGCCGCAAGACCGTGACCCGCGCCGGCTCGGTGACCGGCCCCATCATCTCGTCCTGGACCTATGACACGGTCCGCAAGGGCCTCCCGTCCGGCTCCACCCGCATCGTGAACGGCCAGTCGTACACGATGGCCGTCAACGCGTACGACACGCTGAACCGCGCGATCCGCAGTACGGTCACCATCCCGGCGACGGAGACGGGCCTGGCGGGCGCGTACGTGTTCGACACTCGCTACAAGCTCGACGGCACGCTCCAGTCCACCGGCTTCCCCGCCACCGGCGGACTGCCCGCCGAGACGGTCGTGTACTCCTACGACGCACTACGCCGCCCCACCACGACCGGCTCCAACCTCACCTCGTACGTGACCCGCTCCACGTACAGCCTCACCGGCAAACCGGAGCAATACGAACTGTCCACCGGCGGCAAGAAGTCCTGGCTCACCTACACCTACGAATACGGCACGCGGCGGCTCCAGTCGTCCAGGGTGGACCGCGAGGACATCGATCACGCCGACCGCAACGCGGCCTACTCCTACGACGCCGCGGGCAACATCATGCGGATCTCCGACGGCACCTCGGACACGCAGTGCTTCACCTACGACTACCTGCGCCGCCTGACCGAGGCGTGGTCACAGCAGGCGCAGACCTGCGCGGACGCCCCAAGCACAGCCGTGCTGGGCGGGGTCGCGCCGTACTGGCAGTCGTTCGAGTACGACCTGACCGGCAACCGCACGAAGGAAGTCGAGCACGCCGTCGGCGGCGCCGCCGACACCGTCCGCGCCTACGCCTACCCGGCCGCCGGCCGGCCCCACCCGCACGGCGTCACGTCGGTCACCCAAGCAGACCGCACGGACACCTACGCCTACGACCCCGCCGGAAACATGACCGGCCGCCCCGGACAGGTGCTCGAATGGGACGCCGAGGGCCTGCTGACCAAGGTCGCCGAGGGCACGGCGGTCACCTCCTTCGTCTACGACGCCGACGGCGAACGGCTGATCCGCCGCGAGCCCGGCGCCACCACCCTCTACCTGCCCGGCATGGAGCTGCGACTGGACACCACGAACGGCTCCGCCGAGGCCACCAGGTACTACGCACACGACTCGGCCACCATCGCGGTGCGCCGGCCCAGCGGGGTGCACTTCCTGGGGGCCGACCACAACGGCACGGGTGAGATCGCCATCGACGCCGCCACCCAAGAGGTCACACAGCGCCTCCTCAAGCCGTTCGGCCAGCCGCGCGGCGAACCCGCGGGCACCTGGCCCGGCGAGAAGGGGTTCGTCGGCGGTGTCACCGACACCTCGATCGGGCTGACCCGGCTCGGGGCGCGGGAGTACGATCCAGCGCTCGGCAGGTTCATCAGCGTGGACCCGGTCATCGACTACGCCGACCCCCAGCAGATGAACGGCTACGCGTACGCGAACAACAGCCCGCTCACCTTCACCGACCCGGACGGCCTGCTCCTCAAGAGCAAGCTCGCCAAGAAGATCAAGACAGCCGCGTACAAGAAGAAGATCGCGTCCGCAGGCGGTCACCGCGGCTCGCGCGGCAGCCCCGTCGGCGCTGTCGCGAAGCGCACCAGCGGGTTCTTCTCGGGCGGCCTTGGGCGTAAGGGACTCTTGCCCAAGCGGATCTCGCCAATCGCTGGGAAGAGCGCGCTCGCCAAGAGACCTCCTGGTCGCACCCCCATCAGCCTGGCCTCCTCCCCCGCCC
>NZ_SSXE01000179.1 GCF_021699195.1 Nonomuraea sp. MG754425
GGCCCTCACCCTGGACCTGGTGCTCTGGCTGGCCGGCACCGTCCCGCTGTACGGGACGCTGTCGCCGTCCGTCCCCGCCGACGTGGTCGACTCCTGGCACGCCCTGCTGACCACCCTCCTGCCCGCCCAGCCCGAGCCGGAGCTGCTGGTCCTCGTGCACACGCTGGTGTGGGCGGCGGCCACCACGGGTGCGGAGATCCTGGCCCGCACCGGCACGAGGATCGCCGCCGCCCTGCCCGCCCTGGTCGTCTTCGGCCTGGCGCTCGTCCTGGGCGTGGACGGCGCGGGCTCCAACCTGCCGGTCGCGGCGGCCCTGTTCGTGCTGGTCGCCGCCCTGGCGCTGGTCCGCGACGGCCGCCCGCCGGCCTGGCTGGCGGCCGGGCTCGCCGCCGCGACCGGGATCGCCGTGCTCGCCCTGGTCGTGGGCCCGGTCCTGCCCATCGCGGCCCGGCCGTACAACCCGAGACAGGACGCCGACCTGCCCCCGCCCGCCCGCGTGGACAGCGTCAGCCCGCTCGACCGGGTCTCGGCGTGGTTGCAGATCCCCGACCGCGACCTGTTCACGGTCAGAGCCGACCGGCCGCAGAACTGGCGCTTGGCCGTGCTCGACCGCTACGACGGCGTCCGCTGGACCTCCGGCGCGCGCTTCCGGCCGACCGGCGGCCGGGTCCCGGAGGGCGAGTGGACGGGCGCCGCCGACGTGGTGCGCCAGCGGGTCACCCTCACCGGCCTGCCCGGCACCTGGCTGCCCGCCGCCGAGCGTCCCGAGGAGGTGATTGGTGTGCGCGGCCTGAGCGTGGACCCCGCCAGCGGCTCCCTGCTCGCCGCCGCCAAGCCCGCCAAGGGGTTCGGCTACGAGGTGACCTCCCGCGTGCCGAAGCCCTCGAAGGAGGACCTCCTGGCGGCCGTCCCCGTCGGCGACGCGAGCCTGACCGCCTTCCCCGACAGCCCTCAGGAGCAGCTCTTCCGCAGGCTCGCCCGGCAGGCCGTCGAGGGTGCGGACGAGCCGATCAGGCAGGCGTACCGGCTGCAGAGCCACCTGCGCGCGAGCGCCGCCTACGACGTCACCGCGCCCCCGGGGCACTCGCTCAAGAGCCTGGAGTTCTTCCTGCAGACCGCGCACCGGGGGACGTCGGAGCAGTTCGCGGCCACGTTCGCGCTCATGGCCAGGACGCTCGGGCTGCCGTCGCGGGTGGTCGTCGGGTTCCGGCCGGGCCAGGAGTCCGGCGGCGTGTACCACGTCAAGTCCGGACATGTCATGGCGTGGGCGGAGATCAAGTTCGAAGGGCTGGGCTGGCGGCCGTTCTACCCCACGCCGGGCCGCAGCGGGGCCAAGGACGACCACGAGGTGGCCTCCTCGGCGATCGAGGAGAGCGAGAAGCTGGAGGGCGAGTTCGCCAAGGGCGGCGCCGAGCGTCCGAAGGCGTCCGAGACGGCCGCGGACGAGGGGGAGCAGGCCGCGGACGGGCCCGGTCCGTGGGTGATCGCCGCGGTGGCGGCGGGCGCGCTGCTGGCGGCGTACACGGGCGCGACGGCAGCCGTGCCGTGGTGGCGCAGGCGGGAGCGCCGCCGCGCCCCGGAGCCGGGGCGGCGGGTGCTCGGCGCGTGGCGGCAGACCTGCGCCGACCTGGGGCTGGGCCGGGACCACGCGCTGACGGCGGGTGACGTGGTGTCCGGCCGGCCGGGCGAGATCTCCGTGCACCTCGAACCGCTGGCCGAGCTCTCGAACGTGGTGCGGTACGCCCCCGAGGACGTCACCGACGCCGACGCCGCCGAGGCGTGGCGGCACAGCGACGCCGTCCGCCGGGCCGTACGCGCCCGCACCCCGCTCGCCACCCGCCTGCGCGAGCGCCTCCTGCTGCGCTGAGCCCGGCACGCCTCCCGCACCGCCCGCCGGAACCGGGGCACTCGCGGAGGAACTGCGCCCTGCTACAGCGGACCTCGAGCATTCCTATACCGGCCATTCCACCTGATCTCACCTGCCGAAACAATTTTCGGACTCCCCATAACCGGCTATGCCGCCCATTCTTTTATACCTTGACAGGCAATCGACAGCCTCGATACTGAGGGGCGTCAAAGGGTCGTGAGCGGCGGTGATCCGGCGATTTCCGCGCGCCCGGCCCGAGATCTCCCGAAAGGACGTACCCTCGCATGGGCATTTCGCGTGTCGCGCTCATCGCCGCGTTATGCGCGGCGGCACTCGCCGCTCCGCTGTCCCCGGCCGTCGCGGATCAGAAGACGTCGGCGGCGCCCTCGCAGCCCACCAGAGACGTGAACATCACCGGCCCGGGCCTGTACATTCCGCAGACCCGGACTTTCGAACTCCCCGAACGCGCGGAATTCACCGGCGTTTTCGACCGCGTTTACCGGATCACCAGCCAGAAGAACGGCCGATTCGAAGCGACCTCGCCGGCCGCGGAACGCGCCGACCTGTCCGTCTTCGGAGCGGGCTGGCAGGCGGACATCCTCGGCGGCATGACGAGCCGCCGGCTCGACCTGAGCGGCGGCCAGGCCCAGGCCACCGACCTGGCCGAGGGCGAGAGCATCCGGTACGCCGTCCAGGGCCAGGCCAAGGCCGGCGAGCAGACGTACGCCGCCGCCGGCTCCACCCTCACCGTCACCACCACCAAGGACGCCGACGGCCAGGCCCGCACCCAGGCGACGGAGACCATAGCCCAGGGCACCGCCACCGGCGTCACCGCCGGCTCCACGATCAAGGCCGCCGACCTCGACCTGGTGCTCACCTGGGAGCAGGTCGCCGGCGACTGGCGGGTCACCTCCGTCGCGACCGCCGCGTACGGCGCCTCCACCGTCACCTACGACGACAAGGGCCGCGCGGCCGTCGTCACCGACCTCGACACCACGCTCACGCTGACCTACGCCGGCACCACCACGGCCACCGCCGGCAAGCCGGGCGACTTCGCCGGGCTGCTCGCCTCCGCCGAGAGCAAGTCGAAGCAGAGCGCCGTCCACAAGCGCGCCGCCTACGCCTACGACGAGAGCGGCCTGCTGCGCTCCGCCACCCTGGACGACGGCCGGAGCACGGCCACCACGACCTACTCCTACGACCAGGCCGGCCGCCTGGCCCGGCTCGCCTCGCCCGCCGCCGGCACGTGGGACATCGCCTTCCCCGCCTCCGGCGCCCGGCCGAAGGCCACCCTGGACGAGGCCGCCTCCTCGGACGGTCCGGGGATCGGCCTGCTCAACGTCCCGTCCACCTGCCCGAACGCGTCCCAGTGGATGTGGCACACGCAGAGCGAGTGCCGGGTCAGCCCGGTCGCCCACTACGGCTGGAAGGCGTCGTCCGCCAAGACCACGCCGACCGGGCACACCGTCATCGGCATCACCTACGACCACTGCAGCTCGCCCACCGGCGACGCGCCCGGCGGCTACAACTTCGCGGTCGCCTGCGACATGCACGACTACGGTTTCGGCGTCATCGGGAACTACTACAAGCTCCCGGCCACCACCTACTACATGACCCCCGACAAGAAGAGCGCCGTGGACGAGGTCTTCTACACCACCCTGACCGACCGCACCTGCCCCGCCTACGGCTCGCCGTTCGGGTGTGAGGCGTGGGCGTGGACGTACCGTCAGGGAGTCCGTCTCGGCGACCCCCAGAACGGCGCCGACGCCACCTAGAAAGCGGCCGGCCCAGCACATCGGTCCCCGCCGGCGCTGAGCTACGTCGTCTCGCGCAGCGGCCTGACCGGGATCGGCTGGATCCTGGCCATCGACGTGGCCGGGCTGATCCAGGCCGGCGCGTTGTGGCTGGTCCTCGGCGGGCTCAGGCACTGACCCCGGCCGGCGCTCAGAGCCAGCCGCGGCGCTTGAAGACCGTGTAGAGCGCCACGCACACGGCCCCCATGAGCACGATGGCGAACGGATACCCGAACGCCCAGTGCGTCTCGGGCATGAACTCGAAGTTCATGCCGTAGACGGTGCCGACGAGCGTGGGGGCGAAGAGGATGGCGGCCCACGCGGAGATCTTCTTGACCTCCTCGCCCTGCTGGATGCTGGCCTCGGTCATGCGCGCCATCTCGGCGTTCTGGGCCTGCGTGACGAGCGTCGAGTTGACGATCAGGATGTTCTGCAACATCTGGCGGAAGGACGAGATGCGCTCCGTCACGGTGATCGCGTGGTCGGCCACGTCGCGCAGGTAGCTCTGCAACTCGTCGGTCACGCCGTACTTGCGCGCCCCCGCGATGAACCCGTGGATCATCCCGATCAGCGGCGCCGTGGCCCGCTGGAACTCGATGACCTCGCCCGACAGCTCGTACACGCGCCGCGAGACCGACGGGTCGCCGCCGAAGACCTGGGCCTCGATCTCCTCGATGTCCTTCTGCAGCCCGCCCACCACCGGGGCGTAGCCGTCCACGACGGCGTCGAGGATGGCGTACAGGACGGCCTGCGGGCCCTGCCGCAGCAGCTCGGGGTCGGACTCCATGCGCTTGCGCACGCCCTGGAGGTCGGGGGCCTCGGCGTGGCGGACGGTGATCACGAAGTTGGGGCCGACGAAGACGTGCAGCTCGCCGAAGGCGACCTCCTCCACGTCGTCCAGGTAACGCGCGGCCCGCAGCACCACGAACAGGGTGTCGCCGTACCGGTCGGCCTTGGGGCGCTGGGAGCCGACGATCGCGTCCTCCAGCGCCAGCTCGTGCAGCTCGAACTCCTCGCCGAGCTTGACCAGCTCCCATTCCTTCGGCCGGTACAGCCCGATCCAGGCCATGGCGTCAGGAGTGTGCTTGAGCCGTTCGAAGGCGTCGGCGAGCGAGCCGGGGTTGTCGACCCGCTCGCCGTCGTGGTAGATCGCGTTGTCGATGACCGTGGGCCGGTAGGGGAGCTCCTCGGCGGCGCGCGGGTCCATGGAGTGCTCGGGCGCCTCCTCGCGCGTGTCGCCGCCGCGCCTGAACCCCTTCACCCTGGCCATCGCCCCTCCTGACGTCGGCTACGTCGGGCTCGCCTCGTCGAGCCGCTGCGTCGCGCGGTCCCTGATGGTCTTGCGCCACGTCGGGGTCCATCCGAACAGCACCCCATGTGGTCTGCCAAGTGCCATTTTCGACCATCTTCTGAAGTCGAACGTGTCGTGGTGGCGGACGATCAGCTCGTCCTCGAACCTGAACAGCGAGTCGGTCTCGACGGCGACCTCGCGGCCCGTGTGGTTGAAGACGTAGCGGGTGGTCGAGTGGGCCGTGGCGGTGAAGTCGTCGGCCGTGACGTCGCGGTAGCCCGACCTCGGCCGGTCGCGCAGGCCGAGTTGCAGCCGCCACATCCGCATCACCCGGTCGCGGCCCTCGACCTCCTGGAAGATGGGGTCGCCGAAGCTGACCTGGGGGTGGTAACAGCGCTCCATGGCGGCGAGGTCGGCCTCGCCGAGAGCGTCGTGGAAGGCGTTGATGAGCGCCACGTGCCGATCGTTCACCCTCCTATGAGACCACGCCCACCTGCGAGAACGTGACGCGGATCGGCCCGCGCGCCGCTGCCGGGTCACCGCCAGGCGGAGGTCTCCGGGATCACGTGCGTGCCGAGCAGGTCGAGGGCCGCGAACGGGTCCCCTGCGAGCACCGTCACGTACACGGCGGTGAAGCCGTGCTCGTGCAGGACGCGCAGCCGCTCCAGCACGCCGCCGGGCTCGTCGGCGGACGGGTCGAGGACGAGCACCGTGGTCTTCTCGATCTCGTCGTAGTCGCGCTTCTCCCGCTCGCAGTGCTCGCGCAGCACGTCGAGCTTGCGGGTGATCTCGGGCCCGTCCAGGCCGCCCAGGAGGTTGCAGGCGTCGGCGTACCGGGCCACCAGCCGCAGCGTCTTGCGCTCGCCGGAGCCGCCGACCATGATCTTCGGGTGCGGCCGGCTGAGGCTCTGCGGGGAGTTGAGCGTGCGGCCGAGCCGGTAGTGCGTCCCTCTTCGCCGCCAAGCGCGCCCTGGCCGAGGCGCCCAGCCACGACGCCGAGCTCTTCCGCGGCGGGCGCGCGGCGATCCAGGCGGCCGGGGAGCCGCTGCTGCGGCGCGCCCAGGCGGCCGGGGCCGCCCGGCCGGACGCGGCCTTCGACGACGTCCTGCGGCTGGTGGCCGGTCTGACGGTGATCAGCTTCGCCGATCCCGGGCAGTTCGAACGCGTGCTGACCATGGCACTCGACGGCCTGCGCCCCCGGCCCGAGCCGGCACCGGGCCTGGCCGCACCGGAACAACCCTGATTTTCCCGGCGCCGCGGGGTAAGCCGACCGGTTAGTGTTTCTCCTCGATGGACAAGTTCTGGGCCCACCTGATCAAGGTTCAGCCTGACCCCGACCCCTGGGTCGTGGCGGTCTCGGCTCTCGCCGCGCTGGTGATCGTCTCGTTCCGGATGCCCTGGCAGGTGTCCAGAGGGCTGATCACGATCGCCCACGAAGGCGGGCACGCGGTGATGGCGCTGCTCACCCGGCGCAAGCTCGAAGGCATCCGCCTGCACTCCGACACCTCCGGCGTGACCCTGACCAGGGGCCGGCCCACCGGCCCCGGCATGGTCCTGACCGCGCTCGCGGGCTACCTCGCGCCCTCGCTGCTCGGCCTGGGCGCGGCCTGGCTGACCGAGCAGGGGCTGATCACGCTGCTGATCTGGGGCGTGCTGCTGCTCCTGGTCTGCATGCTGCTGCTGATCCGCAACCTGTACGGCGCGCTGATCCTGCTGGTCACCGGCGGCGCGGTGTTCGCCCTGGTCATGTACGCCCCCGCGGACGTGCAGCAGGTCGTGGCCCTGGTCTCGGCGTGGTTCCTGCTGTTCGGCGGGGTCCGGCCGATCGTCGAGCTGCAGCGCAAGCGCAGCCGCAGGCAGGCCAGGGACTCCGACGCCGACCAGCTCGCCAGGCTGACGGTCCTGCCCGGCGGGTTCTACGTGTTCTTCTTCATGCTGGTGGCGCTGGTCTCGGTGGCGTTCGGCGCCTACCTGATGAACCCGCTCTAGTCCCGTTATTTCGCACTAAACTCCTCAGCAACAGGGGGAGAGTGCAGTGCTGCCAGCCGAGGACGCGCCCGGCTACCGGGTGCTCGACCAGGCGGGCCAGGGCGGATTCGCCGTCGTGTACCGCGCCTACCAGGAGCGCCTCGACCGCGTCGTGGCGCTGAAGGTGCTGTCGGTGGACCGCGTGGACCAGCGCACGATGCGCAGGTTCCAGCGCGAGCTGCAGCTCACCGGCCGCCTCACCGGCCACCCGAACGTCGTGACCGTCTTCGACACCGGCGTGACGCGCTCCGGCAAGCCGTACATCGCGATGGACTTCTTCGAGAACGGCTCCCTGCGCGACAAGGTCCGCAAGGAGGGGCCGCTGCCGCTGCCCGAGGTGCTGCGGGCGGGCGTCAAGCTGGCCGGCGCGCTGGCCGCCGTGCACGAGGCGGGCGTCCTGCACGGCGACATCAAACCGCAGAACATCCTCATCTCCCGCTACGGCGAGCCCGCGATCGCCGACTTCGGTGTGGCCCGGGTCGTGGACTCCTCGGAGATCTCGATCACCTCGCAGGCGTTCACCCCGCTGCACGCGGCCCCCGAAGTGCTGACCGGCCAACCCCACTCGGCCGCCACCGACATCTACTCGCTCGGCTCGACCCTCTACCACCTGCTGGCCGGCCGGCCCGCCTTCCACAACCCGTCCGACCCGTCGATCGCGCCGCTGATGTACCGGGTGCTGAGCGTCGAGCCGCCGCCGATCGACCGGCCGGACCTGCCGGCGGCGGTGTCGGAGACGATCGCGCGGGCGATGTCCAAACACCCCGACAGCCGGTACGGGTCCGCGCGCGAGCTGGCCCGGCACCTCCAGGCGCTCCAGGCGGAGCTGGGCCTGCCGGTCACGGACCTGGTGGGCCAGGACGCCGCCCCGCCGGCCGCCGATTCGACCGCCGATTCGACCGTGGATCCGGCCCTGGATTCGGCACTGCCCGCCGCCTCGCTCCAGGACCCCGCCGCGCACCTGTCCGCGCCGGCGGGCGGCGGGTTCCCGAGCACCGGCCACCGCCTGCCGCCGCCCTGGCCGGGCCCGTCCGGCCACCGCGACCCCGAGCCGCCGCCCCCGGACCCGCAGGGGACCGGCTGGACGGGCGGCCCGCACCCGCCCACCGCCTACCCGGAGCACGGGAGCCAGCCGACCGCCGAGGCCGCCCCGATCGTCTATCCGGGGCACGGCTACCAGCCGTCCGGTGCGGACGCTCCGTTCGCCTATTCGGGGCACGGCTACCGGCCGGCCGCCTCTCCGGGGAACCGGCCGACCGGTGAGGCCGCCCCGCTCGCCTCGACGATGCCCCCGTCCGGACGCCGGCCCGGTGGCGCCTCCTTCGCCGGGAGGATGGTCCTGATCGGCGGCGCGTCGGCGGCCGTGGTCGTCGCCGGCACGGCCCTGGCCGTCCACCTCTCGACCCGGACGCCCGCCACCACACCGCCCGCCACCACACCGCCCGCGAAGTCCACCGCCGAACCGTCGGGCACCGGCGAACCGGGCCCCATCGACGAGCGGCAGGTGGCCGCCCTGGCGCCCCGCCAGGTCAAGGTGACCGCCGACCAGGGCGAGCTGGTGGAACTGCGCTGGTCGCTCCCGGCGGGCGCGCGGAAGTACCCCGTGGTCGTCCAGCGCTCCCCGGTGGAGCAGGGCGGGCAGGCCATCACCCCGCTGACGCAGGGCGCCACCTCCACCCGGGTCGCCGGCCTGGACCCGGACAGCGGCTACTGCTTCCTGGTGGGCGTGCCGCTGGCCATCTCGGAGACCTCCACGGTCGCCTGGTCCAAGCCGGCCTGCATCAGGGGCGCGGTGGCGAAACCGGCTCGGTAAGCCGAGGATCAGCCCAGCAGCTTGCGGGCCGCCTGCTCGATCTCCTCCTCCGACAGCAGCACGTGATCGGCCGCCCTGCCGAGCGGGATGAAGCTGTCGGACGAGGTCACCCGGGCGAGCCGTCCGGTGAACCCGGCGTCGAGCAGTTCGGCCACGATCCCCTCCGAGACCCCGCCGCTGTGCCGGGTCTCGTCGGCGATCAGCACGTTCCCGGTCAGCTCGGCGGCCCGCAGCAGGTCTTCGGTCGGCAGCGGCGCGAGCCAGCGCAGGTCGAGCACCCGGCAGCCGTAACCCTCCTGGGTCAGCCGGACCGCCGCGCGCAGGCTCATCCGCACCCCGTTGCCGAACGTCACGATCGTCAGGTCGCGCCCGTCGCCGTAGGAGCGGGCCCGCCCGATGGGCACGTGCGTCTCCGCCCAGCGCGAGGGCGGCGCGTACGGCGCCAGCCAGCCGCCGTCGCCCCCGTCGAACAGGTCGCGCGTGTGGTAGAGCGCGATCGGCTCCAGGAACACGCAGACCGAGCCCGCCGTACGGGCCGCCGCCAGGCAGGTGCGCAGCATCGCCGCGGCGTCGTCGGGCCGCGCCGGCGAGGCGATGACCAGCCCGGGGATGTCACGCAGCGCCGCCACCGCGTTGTCGTTGTGGAAGTGCCCGCCGAACCCCTTCTGGTAGGCGTACGCGGCCACCCGCACCACCATCGGGTTCGTGTAGGCGCCGCGCGAGAAGAACGACAGCGTGGCCGCCTCGCCCCGGATCTGGTCGAGCGCGTTGTGCAGGTAGGCGAGGTACTGGATCTCGGGCACCGGCAGCAGTTGCGACACGCCCGACCCGAGCGCCAGCCCCAGGACGGCCTGCTCGTCGAGCAGCGTGTCGAACACCTTCGCCGCGCCGAAGCGCTTCTGCAGCCCGCGGGTCACGCCGTACACGCCGCCCTTCTTGGCGACGTCCTCGCCGAAGACCGTCATCTCCGGGTAGACGGCCAGCGCGTCGGCGAGGGTGCGGTTGATGGCCTGCGAGAGCGTCTGCGGCTTGTCGTTCTCCGGCAGCGCGCCGGCGAACGCCTTCTCCCTGGCCGTGGCCGGGGCCGCCATCGGGCCGATCTTGGCGATCAGCTCGGGCCGGCGCGGCGCGATCGGCTCCATGATCTCCTTGGCCGAGCCGAGCCGCGGGCTGCGCGCCGTCTCCTCGGCGATCTTCAGGACGTGCTCGCGCGCCGACTCGTACATCTTGAGCAGTTCGCCGGGCCGGACCAGCCCGGCCTCGACGAGCAGGGTGGCCGTGCGGACCAGCGGGTCGCGCTCCAGGTCGGCCTTGATCTCGCGGTGCGTGCGGTACGCGGACTCGACGTCGGACCCGGCGTGCCCCATGAGCCGCACCGTGGACAGGTGCAGGAACGCGGGCGAGCGCCGCTCGCGTACGTGCTCGGCGGCCCGGACGGCGGCGTCGTAGGCGGCGGGCAGGTCGCAGCCGTCGGCGGCGAAGTACTCGATGCCGGGCCGCCGGGAGACCGCCTCGACCCAGCCCTTCGGGGTGCGCACGCTGATGCCGATGCCGTTGTCCTCGCACACGAACAGCAGCGGCAGCGGCTGGCCCTGGTAGGTGGCGTAGGACGCGGTGTTGAGGCCGGACAGGGCGCTGGCGTGGTTGATCGAGGCGTCGCCGAAGCTGCACACCGCGACCGCGTCCTCGGGCCAGGCGCTCCGGACGTCGAGCGCCCGTGCCCGCTCGATGGCGAAGGCCACGCCGACCGCCCGGGGCAGGTGGCTGGCGATGGTCGAGGTCTGTGGGATGACGGCGAGGTCGGGGTGGCCGAACACCTTGTGCCGCCCGCCCGCGATGGGCTCGTCGGCGGCGGCGGTCAGGCCCTTCAGCACGTCGCGCAGGCCCTGCTCGGGCAGCCGGCCGGCCTGCTCGGACCTGGCCAGGTAGAAGGCTCCGGAGCGGTAGTGGAGCAGCGCGGGGTCGGTGGCCCGCAGGGCGGCGGCGACGGCCGCGTTGCCCTCGTGACCGGCCGAGCCGATCGTGTAGAAGCCTTCGTCCCGCTCGCGCAGCCAGCGGGCCGCGATGTCGAGCAGCCGGCTGTCGAGCTGGCTGCGGAACAGCGACCTGCACTGTTCCCCGGTCAGGGACGTTCCTTCGCGGATCGGTAGCCCCGGATCTCGTGGGGGGCCCGCCTCCAGCGTCGAAACCGTCTCGATGAAATGCGTCTCAACCGTGTCGCGCGCCACAGCATCGATTATGTCCTTGATCGGCCCTGACGTCTGCCGGACGCCGGCGACATGTTGGGAGGAGCGGCCCGTTTGACCCCGGCTGGTAACTGTTTGTCAGTATTCAGAACTTTATCGGTGGCGGGCACGTCTACTGGTAGTGCACACGTGGCACCCTCAATGCCGCGTTGAACCACTGGGGTCTCCAGGAAGGAACCCGCATGTTACAACGCATCCGTGTCGCCGCCCTCGCCTTCGTGCTGGCCGTCTCCGGGGCGATCGCCCTGGTCACGCCGGCCGCGTCGGCGGCTCCCGCACCCACCGTCACCAGGGTCGGGCTCAGCCCGGCCGCGCCCGTCGTGGTCTTCGACGCCGACGTCGCCGTCACGTTCACCTTCACCACGACGAACGCCGCCACGGCCGGGCTCAAGCTCAACGGGGAAACCGTCACCGTCACGTCGTCGCCCGTCGACGGCGGGCTGAAGTGGACGGGCACCAAGTCCTTCGGCCCCGGCGCGGCCGGCAAGTGGGACTACGCCGCCACCGCGCGCGGGGACGGCGGGGAGGTCACCCAGTCCGGCTCGTTCGACGTCGTCAAGGCCCTCACCACCAAGATCGTCGACTTCGACGCCGGCCCCGACCTGGTCGACAGGGGCGAGACCATCCGCGTCTCCGGCCGCCTGCTCGCCGACGGCAGGGGCTACGACGGCCAGTCCGTCTCCCTCACCTTCCGCGAGCGCGGTTCCGACGACCACCGCGAGGTCGTCAAGGTGACGACCGGCCGCGACGGCCGGTTCGACGCCCGCGTCGAGGCCAGGGCCACCGGCTGGTGGCGCGCCTCCTTCGCGGCCACCGCCACCGCCAGGGCCTCCGTCAGCGACAGCGACAGGGTGGACGTCCGGCGCCGCGACCTGGGCAGCAGCATCGCCGGCTTCGACGCCAGTCCCGAGCCGGTCGACCAGGGCGACCGGCTCTCCTTCACCGGCGCGCTGCGGGTCGAGGGCCGCGGCGGCCTGGCCGGCGAGCGTGTGTCGATCTTCTTCAAGGCCGACGGCGCGCGCCGCTGGGAGTACGTCACCAGCGACGTGACCGGCCGCCACGGCCGCTTCCACGCCTCCGCCGAGGCCGTCGCCTCCGGCTGGTGGCGCGCCGAGTTCCGCGGCTCCCGCGGGATCAGCGGCTCGACCGGCGTCGCCGACTGGGTGCGGGTCGACCAGCCCCCGCCGCCGCCCCCGGCGGACAAGGCGGACACGCGGCTGATCAAGTTCAACGCCTACCCGGAGCCGGTCAATCGCGGCGGCTACCTGAGGTTCAGGGGAGTGCTGCAGATCGACGACGAAGGCTCCTGGGCGGGCTACCAGGGCAGGGCGCGGCTGTACTTCAAGCCGCTGGGCTCGAAGAAGTGGCAGTACGTGAAGTCCACCTGGTCCACTGGCAGCGGGCGGCTCTACACCAAGGCCAAGGCGTGGAAGTCGGGGCGGTGGAAGTTCACCTTCCGCGGTGACGACGACGCCTACGGCTCCGGCAGCCGTTCGGACCTCGTCCGCGTGAAGCGCTGACCACCTGATCACCTGAACACCGGACCGAGGCCCGGGGCGGACGTCCGCCCCGGGCCTCGCCCTTCGCACACCTCCCGCCGCTCGGGCGGAAAGTTAGCGATCCTTAACGCGCCTCAGCGGACGGACGCGGCGATGGCCGCGCGCGCCATCGCGTGCAGCATCGGGCGCATGTCCTGCGCCGGCAGTTCGCCCGCGCTGTGCGGGGTCGAGTTGAGCAGGCCGAACACCGCGTGCGTGGCCGCGCGCAGCCGCGCCGCCGGGCAGGCGGGATGCAGCTCGGCCAGCACCGTCACCCACTCCTCGACGTAGAGCCGCTGCAGCCGCCTGATCTGCCGGCGCGCGGGTTCCGGCACGTTGCCGAGCTCCCTGTCGTGCACGGTGATCAGCGCCGGCTGCTCCGTCGTGAACGCGATCTGCACGTCGAGCAGCGCGTCGAGGGTCTCGTCGGGACCGGCGGCGACGGTGACGACCCGGGCGGCCGACTCACGCAGCCGCGAGCTGACGTCGAGCAGCAGCTCCGCCAGCAGCGCCTCCTTGCCGTCGAAGTGGCGGTAGAGGGCCGGGCCGGAGACGCCGACCGCGCCGCCGATGTCCTCGATCGACACGCCGTGGAAACCGCGGGCCGCGAACAGCCGGGCGGCGGCCTCCAGGATCTCCGCGCGCCTGTTGCGCCGGCTGCGGGTAGGGGTGTCCGAGGCGGTGGTCACGTCTCACATGCTAGACGATGACGTTAATGATGACTAACATTCGTGGCATGGGAGGGGATTCATGAGCAGCCAATGGCCGGTGCTGAAATCGGCCGCGGAGCCCGCGAGCGAGGCGTACAAGCGCAACGCCGAGCTCAACGAGCGGCTCGCCACGGAGTTGCTCGAACGCCTCGCGACCGCCGCGCTCGGCGGCCCCGAGCGGTCGCGGCGGCGGCACGTCGAACGCGGCAAGCTGCTGCCGCGCGACCGCGTGGACGGCCTGCTCGACCCCGGCTCCCGCTTCCTGGAGCTGTCGCCGCTGGCCGCGAACGGCCTCTACGACGACCAGGCCCCGGCCGCGGGCCTCATCACCGGCGTCGGCCGGGTCTCGGGCCGCGAGTGCGTGATCGTGGCCAACGACGCCACCGTGAAGGGCGGCACGTACTACCCGGTCACGGTCAAGAAGCACCTGCGCGCGCAGGAGGTGGCGCTGCACAACCGGCTGCCCTGCGTCTACCTCGTCGACTCGGGCGGAGCCTTCCTGCCCAGGCAGGACGAGGTGTTCCCCGACCGCGAGCACTTCGGGCGCATCTTCTACAACCAGGCCACGATGTCCGCGCGCGGCATCGCGCAGATCGCCGCCGTGCTCGGCTCGTGCACGGCCGGAGGCGCGTACGTGCCCGCCATGAGCGATGAGGCGGTCATCGTACGCGGCCAGGGCACGATCTTCCTGGGCGGCCCGCCCCTGGTGAAGGCGGCCACCGGCGAGGAGGTCACGGCCGAGGAACTGGGCGGCGGCGACCTGCACGCCCGCGTCAGCGGCGTCACCGACCACCTGGCCGAGGACGACGCGCACGCCCTGGCCATCGTCCGCGACATCGTCTCCACGCTGGCCCCGCGCGCCCCGAGGCCCTGGGAGACGATCGCGCCCGAGCCGCCCCGCCACGACCCCCGCGACCTGTACGGCATCGTGCCCGCCGACACCCGCCAGCCGTACGACGTGCACGAGGTGATCGCCAGGCTCGTGGACGGGTCACGCTTCCTGGAGTTCAAGGCCGAGTACGGCTCGACGCTCGTCACCGGCTTCGCCCACGTCCACGGGCACCCGGTGGGCATCCTGGCCAACAACGGCATCCTGTTCGGCGAGTCGGCGATGAAGGGGGCGCACTTCATCGAGCTGTGCGACCAGCGCCGGATCCCCCTGCTGTTCCTGCAGAACATCAGCGGCTTCATGGTCGGCAAGGCGTACGAGGCGGGCGGCATCGCCAAGCACGGGGCCAAGATGGTGACCGCGGTGGCGTGCGCCCGGGTGCCGAAGTTCACGGTGGTGATCGGCGGCTCGTTCGGCGCGGGGAACTACGCGATGGCCGGCCGGGCGTACTCGCCGAGGTTCCTGTGGATGTGGCCGAACGCCCGCATCTCGGTCATGGGCGGCGAGCAGGCGGCGAACGTCCTGACCACCGTCGGCGACGCCGACCCCGAGGCGATCCGGGCCCAGTACGAGCATCAGGGCAATCCCTACTACTCCACGGCCCGGCTCTGGGACGACGGCGTGATCGACCCGCTCGACACCCGAACGGTCCTGGGCCTGGCGTTGTCCGCGGCGGCCAACGCGCCGCTCGAGCCCGCCGGTTACGGCGTCTTCCGGATGTGACGCATGTTGTTCGACCGTGTTCTGATCGCCAACAGGGGCGAGATCGCCGTCCGCGTGGCCCGCACGCTGCGCCGGCTCGGCATCACGTCCGTGGCCGTGCACACGCCGTCCGAGGCGGGGGCCAGGCACGTGCTCGAGGCCGACGTCGCCATCGAGGTGCCGAGCTACCTGGACGCCGAGGCGATCGCCGGGGCGGCGCTGGCCTCCGGGGCGCGGGCGGTGCACCCGGGCTACGGGTTCCTCGCCGAGAACGCCGCGTTCGCGCGGCGCTGCGCCGAGGCCGGGCTGGTGTTCGTCGGGCCGCCGGCCGAGGCCATCGACGCGATGGGCGACAAGATCCGCGCCAAGGCCACCGTGGCCGCCGCCGGCGTGCCCGTGGTGCCGGGCGCGGCCGAGCAGGGGCCGCAGGGGCCGGGGCTGGAGGGCTGGCGTGACTTCCCCGCCCTGATCAAGCCGTCCGCGGGCGGTGGCGGCAAGGGCATGGTGCTGGTCCGGTCCGCCGCCGAACTGCCCGACGCCCTCGACTCGGCGCGGCGCACGGCACGGGCCGCGTTCGGCGACGGCACGCTGCTCATCGAGCGCTACGTCGACAACCCCCGTCACATCGAGATCCAGGTCCTGGCCGACACCCACGGCAACGTCGTCCACCTCGGCGAGCGCGAATGCAGCCTCCAGCGCCGGCACCAGAAGATCATCGAGGAGGCCCCGTCGCCCTTCGTCGGCCCCGAGACGCGCGCCCGCATGGGAGCGGCGGCGGTGGAGGCCGCCCGCGCGGTCGGATACGTCGGGGCGGGCACCGTCGAGTTCATCGTGGACGGAGCCGGCGGGGCCTACCACTTCATGGAGATGAACACCCGGCTGCAGGTCGAGCACCCCGTCACCGAGCTGGTGACCGGCCTGGACCTGGTGGAGCTGCAACTGCGGGTGGCGGCGGGGGAGCCGCTGCCGTTCGGGCAGCACGAGGTGCGGCTCGACGGGCACGCGGTGGAGGCCCGGGTCTACGCCGAGGACCCGGCGCGCGGCTTCCTGCCGACCGGCGGCCGGGTCCTGGCCCTCAGCGAGCCCGCCGGCCAGGACGGCACGATCGTCCGGGTCGACTCCGGGCTGGTCGAGGGCGGCGTCGTCGGCAGCGAGTTCGACCCCATGCTGTCGAAGGTCGTCGCCTGGGGCCCCGACCGGGCGGCGGCGTTCCGGGCGCTGGACCGGGCGCTGGCCGGCACGGCCGTGCTCGGCGTGGTGACCAACATCCCGTTCCTGCGGGCGCTGGCCGCGCACCCGTCCGTCGCGGCGGGCGAACTGGACACCGGGCTGGTCGAACGGGTGCTGCCCGAGCTGCCGCTCGACGGCCCGCCGCCGGACGACGCGGTCGCCGCGGCGGCGCTCGTCTTCCACGCCCTGCCGCAGGGCGACGACCCGTGGGAGGTCACCGACGGGTGGCGGATCGGGGAACGGGCCTGGACGACGTGGCGGCTGGAGCCCCGGGGCGGGGTGCACGCCGTCCAGGTGCGCAACCTGCCCGAACAAGCGGCCGAGGTCCGGATCGATGATGAAGCGGTGCCCGCGCGAATCCGGCTCGACCAGCGACGGCTGGCCGTCACGCTCGGCGGGCGCAGCACGCGCTACCTCTGCGCACGCGACGGCGACACCCTCTGGCTGGGCCGCGACGGTGCGGCCTGGCCGTTCACCCGCCACCTCATCGGCGACCCCGGCGACCGCGCGGGCGCCGCGCAGGCGGCCGACGGCGTGGTCAGGAGCCCCATGCCGGGCACCGTCCTGGTCGTCAAGGCGCAGCCGGGCGAGCGGGTGGCCGAGGGGCAGCCGCTGGTCATCGTGGAGGCCATGAAGATGGAGCACACCGTCACCGCCCCCCGCGACGGCGTCGTCGCCGAACTGCCCGTGCAGGCCGGCCAGCCGGTCGACATGGACGCCGTGCTGGCCGTGGTCACCGCCGAGGAGGCGTGATGCCGTACCCCGTGGAAGGTCTTCCGAAGCAGGTCACGGTCTACGAGGTCGGGCCGCGCGACGGGCTGCAGAACGAGCCCTCGGTCGTGCCCGTCGAGGTCAAGGCCGAGTTCATCGACCGGCTGGCGGACGCCGGGCACAAGGTGATCGAGGCGACCAGCTTCGTGCACCCCAGGTGGGTGCCGCAGCTCGCCGACGCCGACGAGCTGCTGCGGCGGCTGCGCAGGCGGCCGGGCGTGCGCTACCCCGTGCTCGTGCCGAACCAGCGCGGCCTCGACCGCGCCCTCGACCTGGGCGTGGCCGAGATCGCGATCTTCGCCAGCGCCACCGAGACGTTCGCCGCCAAGAACCTGAACCGCAGCCTGGAGAGCCAGTTCGAGATGTTCGAGCCGGTCGTGGCCAGGGCGCTGGACGGCGGCCTGCGGGTGCGGGCGTACGTGTCGATGTGCTTCGGCGACCCCTGGGAGGGCCCGACGCCGATCGCGCAGGTCGTCACGGTCGGCGAGCGGCTGCTCGGGCTCGGCTGCCACGAGCTGTCGCTCGGCGACACCACCGGCGTCGGCACCCCGGGCCACGTCACCGCGCTGATCAACGCCTTCCGCACGCCGGAGCGGCTGGCCGTGCACTTCCACGACACCTACGGACAGGCGCTGGCCAACACCCTGGCCGCGCTGAGAGCGGGCGTCACCACTGTCGACGCCTCCACGGGCGGCATCGGCGGCTGCCCGTACGCCGAGTCCGCCACCGGCAACCTGGCCACCGAGGACCTGGTCTGGATGTTGCGCGGGCTCGGCATCGACACCGGCCTCGACCTGGGCAAGCTCGTCTCCACCAGCGTCTGGCTGGCGGAGCTGCTCGGTCGGCCCAGCCCCTCCCGCGTCGTACAGGCGCTTTCGAAAGGCTGAGAGATGCTCAAGGACGAGTACGAAGAGCTCCGCAAGACGGTCGAGGCGTTCGCCCGCGAGGTGGTCGCGCCGGTCATCGGCGACTTCTACGAGCGGGAGGAGTTCCCGTACGACATCGTGCGCCAGATGGGCGCGATGGGGCTGTTCGGCCTGCCGATCCCCGAGGAGTACGGCGGGATGGGCGGCGACTACTTCGCGCTCTGCCTGGCCCTGGAGGAGCTGGCCAGGGTCGACTCCAGCGTGGCGATCACGGTCGAGGCGGCGGTGTCGCTGGGCGCGATGCCGATCTTCCGCTTCGGCGACGACGAGCAGCGCCGTGCCTGGCTGCCCAGGCTGGCCACGGGCGAGATGCTGGGCGCGTTCGGGCTCACCGAGCCGGGCGGCGGCTCCGACGTGCCGGGCGGGATGCGCACCACGGCCGTGCTCGACGGCGACGAATGGGTGATCAACGGGACGAAGGCGTTCATCACGAACTCCGGCACCGACCTGACCGGCGTCGTCGGCGTCGCCGCGCTCACCGGAGAGCGGGAGATCTCCACCATCCTGGTGCCCAGCGGCACGCCCGGGTTCACGGTGTCGAAGAAGTACTCCAAGGTCGGCTGGAACGCCTCCGACACGCGGGAGCTGTCGTTCGCCGGCTGCCGCGTGCCCGCCGCGAACCTGCTCGGCGAGCGCGGCCGGGGCTACGCCCAGTTCCTGCAGACCCTCGACGAGGGCCGCGTCGCGATCGCGGCGATCGGCGTGGGGCTGGCGCAGGGTTGCGTGGACGAGTGCCTGAAGTACGTCAGGGAGCGCCGGGCCTTCGGCCACCCGATCGGCCACTACCAGGCCATCCAGTTCAAGATCGCCGACATGGAGGCCCGCGCGCACACCGCCCGCCTGGCCTACTACCACGCGGCCGAGAAGATGCTGGCCGGGCTGCCGTTCAAGAAGGAGGCCGCGATCGCCAAGCTGGTCTCGTCGAACGCGGCGATGGACAACGCGCGGGAGGCGACCCAGGTCTTCGGCGGATACGGGTTCATGAACGAGTTCCCCGTGGGCCGCTTCTACCGCGACGCCAAGATCCTGGAGATCGGCGAGGGCACCAGCGAGGTGCAGCGCATGCTCATCGCCCGGCAGCTCGGTCTCGGGGACCTGTGAACCCCGATCTGTGAACAGGTGTTTGCGTGAAACGCGGGCGGCGATCTAGGGTCGTTGGTCATGACGGCTGACGATCTTCTCATCAGGAGAGCGGAGAAGTCGGACGCGGACGAACTGTTCGCGCTGGCCCGCGAGTTCGGCCTGACGTTCAGGCCGGAGCGCGCCGCCTTCGACGCCGCCCTGCCCACCCTGCTGGCCAACCAGGACGCCCTGCTGGTCACGGCCGTGGTCGGCGGGCGGGTGCGGGGCTACCTGCTGGGCTTCGTGCACCTGACGCTGTTCGCCAACGGGCCGGTCGCCTGGGTCGAGGAGGCCATGGTCCAGTCGGGCTCGCGCCGCCAGGGGCTCGGGCGGGCGCTGCTGGAGGAGTTCGAGCGGTGGGCCCGTACCCGCGAGGCCGGCTACGTGGCGATGGCGACGCGGCGGGCGCCCGAGTTCTACCACGCGCTGGGTTACGAGGCGTCGGCCACGTTCTTCCGCAAGGTCCTGCGCTGAACCCCTGAACCGCCCCTGGGCGGTTTGTGTCGGTGGCGGATGGCATTCTTGGGGGCGTGAGTATCCACGCCGTGAGCCCCCTGTTCGTCGGGCGGGCCCGCGAGCTCGCCACTCTCGGCGACGCACTGGCCCGATCGCGCGCCGGGTCATCCTCCACCGTGCTCGTCGGCGGCGAGGCGGGCGTCGGCAAGACCCGGCTGATCAGGGAGTTCACCGGCCACGGGGCCGCCGACACGCGCGTGCTCGTCGGCGGCTGCCTCGAACTGGGCACCGAGGGCCTGCCGTTCGCGCCGTTCACCGCCGTGCTGCGCGGGCTGGTGCGCGAGCTGGGCCGCGACGCCGTGGCGGAGCTCGTCCCGGGCGGGAACGCCCGCGCGCTGGCGCGGCTGCTGCCCGAGTTCGGCGAGCCGGGCAAAGACGGGCCCGAGGCCAGGGCGCGGTTGTTCGAGCAGATGCTCGGGCTGCTGGAGCGGCTGGCCGAGGAACGGCCCGTGGTGCTGATCGTCGAGGACGCCCACTGGGCCGACCGCTCCACCCGCGACCTGCTGACGTTCCTCATCCGCTACCAGCGCACCGCGGCCCGCCTGCTCATCGCGGTCACCTACCGTACCGACGAGCTGCACCGCAACCACCCGCTGCGGCCGCTGCTCGCCGAGCTGGGCCGGGTCGAGTGGGTCACCAGGGCCGAGTTGCGCCGGCTCACCCGGCGGGAGGCCGTCGCCCTGGCGGCCGGCATCCTGCGGCACGAGCCGGCCGCCGCCACCATGGACCTGATCTACGCGCGCAGCGAGGGCAACCCGCTGTTCGTCGAGGCGCTGCTCAGCGAGTCCGGCGGCGACGAGGCGCTGCCCGAGTCGCTGCGCGACCTGCTGCTGGCGGGCGTCGAACGGCTGCCCGAGGAGACCCAGGAGCTGCTGCGGGTGGCCAGCGCCGGCGGCCAGCGCATCGAGCACGCCCTGCTCAGCGCCGTCGCCGGGCTCGACGAGAACGCGCTGTCGCGCGCGCTGCGGCCCGCGGTGGCCGGCAACGTGCTCGTCGTCGACGGCGAGGGCTACAGCTTCCGCCACGCGCTCATCCGCGAGGCGCTCCACGACGACCTGCTGCCCGGCGAGCACATCCGCCTGCACACCCGCTACGCCGAGGCGCTGGAGCGCGACCTGACGATCCTGCCCGCCCCGCGCGGCGCGATCGAGCTGGCCCACCACTGGCACTCCGCCCACGACTCCACCTGGGCGCTGGCCAGCGCCTGGCACGCCGCCTCCGCCGCCCGCAAGTCCACCGCCTACGACGAGCAGCTCCGCATGCTGTCCAGGGTGCTGGAGCTGTGGGACCAGGTGCCCGACGCGGCCGAGCGCATCGGCGGCGACCGCATCGACGTGCTCAGGCAGACCGCCACCGTCGCCCACCTGGCCGGCGAGTACGAGCGCAGCATCGCCATGGCCACCGCCGCCCTCGCCGACCTCGACCACGACGCCGACCCGATCAGGTCGGCCACCCTGCTGCGCCAGCGCGGCCTGACCCGCTACGACCTCAGCCGCCCCGGCCACGTCGAAGACCTGCGCAGGGCCGCCGCCCTCGTGCCCGCCGACCAGCCCAAGCTGCGCGGCCAGGTGCTGGAGAGCCTGTCACGCATGCTCCACCGGCCCGAGGACCAGCCGGAGCGGCAGGCCACGGCCCGGCTCGCCATGGAGATCGGCCACGAGGTGGGCGACATCAACGTCGAGACCCACGCGCTCATCACCTACACCTGGGGGCACGCCCGCTACAGCGACATGGACACCCAGCTCGAGTCGTTCGCGCGGGCGCGCCGGATCGCCCACGGCGGCGACGCCTACAACGCGCTGATGCGCTGCGCGATCTCCGAGTCCGACGCGCTCGAAGGCGCCGGCCGGCACGAGCGGGCGGCCCAGGTCGCCCGCGAGGGGGCCGAAGGGGCCAGGCAGTACGGCCTGGCCCGCACCTCCGGCACGTTCCTGGCGATCAACCTGGCCGAGCCCCTGGTGTCGCTCGGCCGCTGGGACGAGGCCCTCCAGGTCATCGAGCACGCCCTCGACCTCGCGCCGCCCGCCCCCTACCGGGCCAGCCTGCAGGGGTTCGCCGCCGACATCGCGCTGGCGCGGGGCCAGTTCGACCGGGCGGAGCGGCTGCTGGCGGCCTCGCGCTCGGTGTTGTCACGCGGCTCGTTCCGCGACCAGACGACGCTGCCCCACCTGTGCAGGGAGATCCGGTTGCCGCAGGCGTGCGGGCAACTGGAGCAGGCGGTGGAGACGGCGGCGCGGGCGCTGGAGGAGCACGACCTGGCGAGCAGCTCGCGCTACGCCTGGCCGGTGCTGGTGACGATCGCGCAGCTCGTCTCGGCCGTGGTGCCGGCGGGGCGGCCGCTGCCGGGTGAGGGCGGCCAGGGGGCGGCCGGGCCGCTCGCCCGGCTGGCGCTGTCGCTGCTGCCGCGGCTGCGGGCGTTCGGGCAGGAGCTGGTGGCCGACGGCGAGCTGCAGCAGGCGCACCGGCTCATGTTCACCGCCCTGACCGGCCCGCTCGCCGGGTCCACGGCCGGGTCCACGGCCGGGTCCACGGCCGCGGCCGCAGCGCCGGAGCCGGACGGCGAGGCGGTCGCCTGGCGGGTCAAGGCGTCCGACCTCGCGGCCGGGGCATGGGAGGCGCTGCGGGAGCCGTACGCGGAGGCGCAGTGCCTGGTGCCGGCGGCGCAGGCGGCGTTCGCGGCGGGCGACCGCCAGGGGGCGGCGGCCCGGCTGACCCGCGCCCGCGACCTGGCCCGCGAACTCGGCGCCACACCGCTGCTGGAGCAGCTCGACGTCTTCGGGCGGCGGGCCAGGATCGGCGGCGGCACGCCGGAGGGCCCCGACGGCCAGCCGCTCGGGCTCACGGCACGCGAGCTGGAGGTGCTGCGCGAGGTGACGAACGGCCGTAGCAACCGGGAGATCGCCGAGACACTCGTCATCTCGATCAAGACGGTGAGCGTGCACGTGTCCAACATCCTGGCCAAGCTGGGGGTGGCCACGCGGGGCGAGGCCGCGGCCACCGCCCACCGGCTGCGCCTGTTCGACTGACCGCGCCGCCCGGGGTCAGCCGGTGAGCTGGGCCTCGAGGCGGTAGCCGTCCACCGTGACGTACACCTGGTCGCCCGGGCGGGCGTTGAGCCGCATCAGCACGGGCTGGAGGGAGTCGAAGACCGGCTGGTGGCCCTGCCAGACCAGGACGATCGCGTTGTCGCCGGGCCCCGTCACCGACAGCAGCGTGCCGGGACGCATGCCGAGCTGTGCCGCGTACCCCTCGGGCACCGCCACCGGGCCGCCTCTGAGGTGGTCGGGCGTGACCTCGATGCGCTGCCAGCGGCGCGGGTCCGACGACGGGCTCGGGAGCGGCGGCGGAGGCGTGGCCGGCGCGCCCGCCAGGCCGCCGGTCGGGATCATCGCCGCCCGGCCTCCCGACAGCGCCGACAGCGTGGCGAGCGCGGCGGACGGGTCGATGGATCCGGCCGTCGCGGCCGGGATGGGCTGGCCGCCCCGGTGGTGGTGGCCGTTGGCGCCGGGGGTGCGGCGGGGCAGGGGCTGGGCCGGCGACGGCGCGGCGGCGACCGAGTCCGGGGCCGCCTCGGGCGGCAGGCCGTCGAGCCACGCCTTGGCCGAGTGGGTGCGGATGCCCAGCTCGCCCATGAGCCCCACGAGGTCGGCGTCGGGCGGGCTGGCGGCCAGGAGCTGCCGGGTACGGGCCTGCAGGCCGTGGATGTCGCCCACGACCAGCCAGCCGTCCTGGAAGCGGCGATCGGGCATCAGCGTGACCAGCACCCGCCAGAGCGGCGTGCGCAGCGACGGGACCATGACCGGGTGGGCCGGGTCGGCGCCGATGAGCTGGTCCTCGGTGGCCGCCGCGCCCAGCCACTCGGTCAGCCGGAACATGTGTCCCGTGACCGGGGCGGACTCGGACGAGCGCAGCCAGTGCAGCACGCGCTCCTCGGCGGTGCGCTGGGCCTGGGAGAGCGCGTCCCGTTCCACCAGCATCTTGTGGGCGAGCGTGCGCAGGCTGACCGGGTCCTCGGCGAACAGCCGGTGCACGGCCACCGCCAGCTCCAGCTTGTCCAGGCTGCGGAAGAGGTTGTCCACGACCCGGACCATCGCGTGGTCGGCCTCCGTGGGCGCGGCGGCCGGGTAGGCCGGGGCCCCGTCAGCAGGCGCAGCGGCGGGCACGGCCGGCATCGAGCCGGTATGCGGGCCGGTGTGCGGGCCGCCGGACGCCGGGGCGGGGCCGCCAGGAGCGCCGGGGGCGGTCCCGGGCGCGGGGACGGAGCCTGCGGCCCCCGGCGTGCCCGGCCGGGACGGGAGGGCGCCGGGGTCCTGTCGGCCCGGCTGCGCGCCTGTGGGGCGCTGCGGAAGGCGTTCCTGCTGCCCGGGGACCGGCCGCTGCGGCAGGCCGCCCTCGCCGGCCAGGCCCTGACGCGGCCCGCCGCCCTGCGGCTGTGCGGGGAACGCGCCGCTCTGCGGCTGTGCGGGGAAGGAGCCGCTCTGCGCCGCGAACGCCCCCGTCTCGCGCGGCCCCGGCGCGCCCTCGGCGGGCACGGCGGGGAAGGAGCCCGTCTGGCGCTGTTCGGAGGGCTGCTGGGGGCCGGGGA
>NZ_SSXE01000180.1 GCF_021699195.1 Nonomuraea sp. MG754425
CCGCCCCACCCGCGAGGCCCCGATCACCCCGACGACCGCGCCGCCCAGCCCGCCGCGCTCGCCGGGGGTGGCCACGCCCGGCGGCACGTCGCCCGACCAGGCCCCCGCCGAGTACGCCCGCGCCCTGGTGAACGCCTGCTTGGCGGCCAGCACCAGCATGGCGAGGGTGAACTCGGCCACCGGCACCGCGTTGGCCTGTGCCGCCGAGGACACCGCGATGCCCCGCTCGAACACCGCCTCGGTCACGTGCCCTTTGACGCTGCCCGCCGCGTGCACGACGGCCCGCAGCCGGGGCGCGGCGGCCAGCACGCCGGCGTCGATGCGCGGGCAGCCCCACCCGGTGATGAGGATCTCGGCGTCGAGCGGCCCGTCGAAGGCGTCGATCACCCGCTCGCGCACCCGTCCGACGAGGGACAGGCGGCGCAGCAGGTCGAGGGGAAACAGTTCGGGCAGCAGCGGCGGCCGCATCGCGAACGCGACGAGCGGGGTCACGAGCCGGATCGTCGCGGCCCGAGCGACCGGACCGAGTCGCGGACCACGATGTGGGTGCCGAGCGTCATCGGGCTGGAGGTCAGCCGGCCGAGGGCGAGCCGCACGGCGGCCCGGCCGAGCTCGTCGTGCGGCAGATGGACGGTGGTCAGGCCCAGGTCCTGGGCGGGCGGCACATCGTCGTAGCCGACGATCGACACCTCGGCGGGCACGCGCAGCCCGTGCTCGCGCAGCGACTGGACCGCTCCCGCGGCGAGCAGGTCGTTGCCGGCGAAGACGGCGGTGAAGTCGGGCGGGCCCGCGGCCAGGCGGCGGTTCATCGCGGCGTACCCGGCGTCGCGGTCGAACTCCGCCTCGACCTCCAGGGACGGGTCGCCGGGCACGCCGTACTCGGCCAGGGCGCTGCGGTATCCGGCCACCCGGCTGTCGGAGGTGCTGTGGCCGGGACGCAGCCCGAGGTAGAGGATGCGGCGGTGCCCGGCCGACAGCAGGTGGGCGGTCACGGCGTGCGCGCCGCCGGTGTTGTCGAAGCCGACCACCAGGGCGGGCGCCCCCTCCCCCAGCGGCGGCCGGCCGCACAGGACGAGGCGGGAGCCGGCCGCGGCCAGGGCGTGCGCGTACTCGGTCATGCGGGTGCGGTACTCCTCGTCCACGATCACGCTGCCGACCAGGATGACGGCCTCGGCCCGCTGCTCGCGCAGGAGTTGCACGATGGACAGCTCGCGGGCGGTGTCGCCGCCGGTCGTGCAGATCAGCGACAGCCTGCCCTCCTGCGCGGCCTGCTCCTCGACGCCCTGGGCGATCAGCGCGTAGTACGGCACCGCGACGCTGTTGACGACGATGGCGATCGCGCCGGGACGGTCCGCGGACAGCGCCCTGGCGTGGGCGTTGGGCACGTAGTCGAGCTCGCGCACGGCGCGGGTGACCTTGTTGCGGGTGGCCGCGAGGACCGGGTAGTCGCCGCCCAGCACGCGCGAGACGGTGGCGACCGAGACTCCGGCCCGCCGGGCCACGTCCCTGATGGTGACGCGTTTGGGTGTGGTCATGGCGGTCTCCCCGTCGAGCCGGACACCGGATCACAAGATCAGGTAATCGGTTACTTGAGCGATGCCCAGGACGCTAGGAGATGCCATCCGACCCGTCAAGCCCATCCCCAGCACGTTTGTAACGAAAAGTTAACAGCGTGTTGACGTCACCGGAGAGACGCGTCTAGCGTCCGGCTCACGACGTCTGAAGTAACCGGTTACCTGACATCGGCCCCGACTCATACCCCCCAGAGAGGTGGCTCCGATGGACAGACCACTCACCCGGCCACTCACCCGGCGCGGACTGCTGAAGGGCTCCGCGCTCTTCGTCGCCGGCGCCGCCGTCTCCGCGTGCTCCACCGGGGACCCGCTGGCCAAGGGCGGCGCCGCGCCGTCAGGCAGCGCGGCGCAGGTCACCTTGACGCACTGGTACCACGAGTACGGCGAGGAGGGCACGCAGCAGGCGGCGATGAAGTACGCCGCCGACTTCACCACGGCCAACCCGGACATCGCGGTCAAGGTCTCCTGGATCCCCGGCGACTACGCCACCAAGTGGACGGCCGCCGTGCTGACCCCCGAGGGCCCGGACGTGTACGAGGTCAACGACGTCAGCCCGAACATGGTCAAGGCCGGCCAGGTCACCCCGCTCGACGACGTGCTGGGCGCGGAGAAGTCCGACTTCAACGCCAAGGTGCTGGAGCCGTACACGTGGGGCGGCCACGTGTACGCGGTGCCCATGGTCGTGGACCCGATGCTGGTCTTCTACCGCAAGTCGCTGTTCGCCGAGGCCGGCGTCAGCGTGCCCACCAGCTTCGCGGAGTTCGCGGCGGCGGCGGTGAAGCTCACGCGCGGCAAGCAGAAGGGCCTGTTCGTCGGCAACGACGGCATCGGGCCGCTGAACCAGATGGTGCCGTGGTCGAACGGCAACCTGCTGATCGACGACCGCGAGATCATCTATGACGACCCCAAGGTGATCGAGGCGCTGAGCGCGGTCAAGGACCTGTACGACGCCAAGGCCATGCTGCAGGGCTACTCGACCGACTGGTGGGACCCGGGCGCGCTGATCAACGGCGCGGCGGCCATGCAGTGGGTCGGCATGTGGGCGGTGCCCGGCCTGACCGAGGCGCTCGGCGACGACTTCGACGCCTTCGCGCTGCCGCCGTTCGGCCCCGGCGGGCAGGCCGTGGTGAACATGGGCGGCTGGGTGCAGGTGGTCAACGGCAAGAGCCGCAACCTGGAGGCGGCCAGGAAGTACGTGCGCTGGCTGTGGGTGCAGAACACCGCCGCCCAGACGGACTGGAACCTCGGCTACGGCTTCCACATCCCGCCCCGCAACAGCGCCGCCGCCCAGGCCGGCAAGCTGAACACCGGCCCGGCCAAGACCGTCATGGACGCCGTGGCCGCCCACGGCGTCAAGCAGCCCGCGCTGTGGACGGCCGAGGTGCGCCAGCCCTACACCGACGCGGTCACCGCGATCGTCAAGAAGGGCGCCGACCCCGGCAAGACCCTGGCGGCGGCGGCCAAGCGCTCCCAGGACATCCTGGACCAGGTGCCGGTGCTATGACGACGACCGCCGCCCCCGCCCGCCCCGGCCCCGGGGGGCGGCGGGCCGCGCGCCGGCCGGCCTGGCGCGCGTTCCTGCTGCTCACGCTGCCGATGGTGGCCGGGCTGTTCGTGTTCAAGTACGTCGCGATCGGCTGGGGCCTGCTGCTGAGCTTCAACGACGCCCGCGGCACGATCGCGCTCGGCGACTGGAACGGCCTGGACAACTACCGGCGGCTGCTGGGCGATCCGGCCTTCACCAGGTCGCTGGTCACGATCCTGCTGTTCACGCTGTTCATCGTGCCGGTGACGTTCGCGCTGGCGCTGGGCCTGGCGGTGCTGGTGAACCGGCTGCGCGGCGGCCGGGCGCTGTTCCGCACCACGTTCTTCATCCCGGCGGCCGTCTCGTACGTGGTGGGCGCGCTGGTGTGGAAGATGAGCCTGTTCAGCGGCACGCCGTCCGGGGTGGCCAACAGCCTGGCCTATCTGCTCGGCTACGAGGAGTCGATCGGGTGGGTGGCCACCGTGGACCCGCCGCTGTACTGGATCGTGCTGGTCACCGTGCGGCTGTGGCTGCAGACCGGCTTCTACATGATCCTGTTCCTGGCCGGGATCCAGCAGATCCCCGCCCAGCTCTACGAGGCGGCCCGGGTGGACGGCGCGGAGTCGGAGGCCCGGCTGTTCCGGCACATCACCTGGCCGATGCTGCGCAACACGTCGGTGGCGGTGGTGCTGCTGCTGATCATCAACGCGTTCCAGGCGTTCGACGAGTTCTACAACATCCTGGCCTCCAACCTGTCGGGGCTGGGCGGCGCGGACGGCCGCACGCCGCTGATCTACCTGTTCCAGACGGCGCTCGGCGAGCAGAACTACGGCGCGGGATCGGCGGGCGCGTTCGTCGTCACCGTGCTGATCGTGGTGTTCACGCTGCTGCAGGGCCGGATCGCCGGGTTCGGCAGGACCGCAGAGGAGGAGAGCTGATGAGGGGACGGCGTCTCGGCTCGTACGCGGCGGTGATCGTCTTCGCGGTGCCGTTCCTGCTGCCGTTCTACCTGCTGGTCCGCAACGCGCTGATGAGCAGGCGGGAGCTGGGCTCGCTGGACTGGCACTGGTGGCCGGAGACGATCAGCTTCCAGGGTTTCGCCGACGCCTTCGGCAACGAGGCGGTGCCGCTGGCGCACGCGCTGTGGAACTCGACGCTGATCTCGACGATCTCCGCGCCGCTGTCGACGCTGCTGGCGTCCATGGCCGGGTACGCGCTGGCCCGCATCCCCGTGGCCGCCGCGAAGCCGGTGTTCTTCTTCATCATCGCCACGATGATGGTGCCGGGCGCGGCCACGTTCATCCCGACGTTCGTGGTGGTGGGCTCGCTGGGCGGGGTGAACACGATGTGGGGGCTGATCGCCCCCGGCCTGTTCAGCGCGTTCGCGGTGCTCCTGTTCCGCGGCTTCTACCTGCGCTTCCCCCGTGAACTGGAGGACGCCGGCCGGGTGGACGGCCTGGGCCACCTCGGCCTGTACGCGCGGCTGGCGCTGCCGAACTCGGGCGCGCTGTTCGCCTCCCTCGGCATCCTGTCCTTCATCGAGCACTGGAACGCGTTCCTGTGGCCGCTGGTCATCGGCCAGGACCCGGAGTTCTGGACGGTGCAGGTGGCGCTGTCGACCAACCTCAACCAGCAGGCGGTCAACCTGCCGGCGCTGTTCGCCGGCGCGCTCGTGGCCATCCTGCCGCTGGTCGCCCTCTTCCTCATCGCGCAGCGGTGGATCGTCAGGGGCGTCCTGCTGTCCGGCATCAAGGGCTGATCACCTCCGGAAGGAGCACCCCCATGTCCCGCGTCCTCCCCCTGCTCGCCGCGCTCGTCCTCGCCCTGTTACCCGCGCTGCCCGCCCGGGCGGCTCCGGTGACGGTGCCGGTCGGGGCCCAGTTCACCGACACCTCGGGCAACCTGCTGCACGCCCACGGCGGCGGCGTGCTGAAGGTCGGGTCCTACTACTACTGGTTCGGGGAGAACCGCAACGCCGACGGCACCTTCCGCTACGTCTCCGCCTACCGCTCGGCGGACCTGCGCACGTGGGAGTTCCGCCGGCACGTGCTGACCCAGTCCAGCGCCGCCGAGTTGCAGGTCGCCAACATCGAGCGGCCCAAGGTGATCCTCAACCCGGCCACCGGCCAGTTCGTCATGTGGATGCACAAGGAGAACGGCAGCGACTACGGCGAGGCGCGGGCGGCCGTGGCCGTCTCCAGCACGGTGGACGGCGACTACACCTACCTGCGCAGCTTCCGCCCGCTCGGGCACATGTCGCGCGACATCACCGCGTTCGTCGACACCGACGGCGCCGGCTACATGGTCTCGGCCGCCAACGAGAACTACGACCTGCACGTCTACCGGCTGAACGCCGACTTCACCGACGTGTCCACGCTGGTGCGCATGTGGGACGGCGACCACCGGGAGGCTCCGGCCCTGTTCAAACGCGGCGGGGTGTACTTCATGCTCACCTCGGGCGCGACCGGCTGGCAGCCCAACCAGGCCCAGTACGCCACCGCCACCAGCCTCGCCGGCCCGTGGAGCGCCTGGCAGAACGCGGGCGACGCGCTCACCTTCGGCTCCCAGCCGGCGTACGTGCTGCCGGTGCAGGGCACGTCCGGCACGTCGTACCTGTATCTGGGCGACCGGTGGGCCGGCGCGTGGGGCGGCCCGGTCAACGACTCGCGCTACGTGTGGCTGCCGGTCCAGTTCCCCAGCGGCACCAGCATGAGCCTGTCGTACGCGCGCCAGCTCACCGTGGACGCCGCCGCCGGCACGATCGCCACGACCGGCTCCGGCTACGACCGCCTGGCGGTGCGGCACTCGGGCAAGTGCGCCGACGTGCGCAACGGCTCCACCGCCAACCTGGCGGCGATCATCCAGTACGACTGCAACGGCGGCGCCAACCAGCAGTGGCGGATCCAGTCCATCAGCGGCGGCTACGTGCAGGTCGTCGCCCGCAACTCGGCCAAGTGCCTCGACGTGAACGGCGTCAGCACCGCCGACGGCGCCGCCCTGCAGCAGTACGGCTGCGGCACCGGGACCAACCAGCAGTGGACCCTCCAGGACGCCGGCGGCGGCTATCTGCGGCTGGTGGCCAGGCACTCGGGCAAGTGCGCGGACCTGCCGAGCTCGTCCACGGCCAACGACGTGCAGTTCAAGCAGTATCCGTGCAACGGCGGGCAGAACCAGCAGTTCACCCGCACCTCCCTGTGAGGGCGGCTCGCGGAGAAATCGCCTCGCGGGCGGGCGGCGGTCCCGGCTAGATTCGCTGATGTGCCCGAAACCCTCGAGATCGCGTGCGACGAGTCCGGCGCGGAGGGCGAGAAGCTCGTCGGCGGCAACAGCGACGTCTTCGCGCACGCCAGCGTGCTGATGGACGCCGAGACCGCGGCCGCCTGCGTGGCCGAGTTGCGGGTGCGGGCGCCCACGCCCGCCACCGAGTACCGCGCGGGTCACGTGCTGCGCGGCAAGCACCGGGCCGGGCTGTTGTGGCTGCTCGGCGCCGGCGGCCCGGTGCTCGGCAACGTGCGCGTCTTCCTCACCGACAAGCTCTTCTACGTGGCGGGCAAGGTCGCCGGGCTGCTCCAGGAGGACCACGAGCCGCGCATCGGCCTCGACCCGCGGGCCGGGGCCACGGCCGCCGCGCTGTACCGGGAGGGGCCGCGGGCGTTCGGGCAGGAGCGGTGGTCGGCCCTGCTCGAGTCCTTCAACTACCTGCTGCGGGCCAAGAACGGCCAGGGGGTCACCACGTCGGTCGACGAGGTGTTCGCCCTGGTCGGCACGTTGCGCGGGGCCGGCGGGCCGGCGGGCGAGGTCATGGAGGAGCTGTGGCGGGCCAGGCCGCGGGTGGCGGCCTTCCGCGAGCGGCTGCTCGACGACCCGTACGTCTTCCCGGCCCTCGACCCGCTCATCCCGGCGATCGTCCGGGCGGTGCGGTTCTGGGGCACGGGCGAGCCGGTCACGCTGGTGCACGACCGGCAGACCACGCTGACCGACGAGCGCATCGCGCAGTTGCGGGAGATCCTGGGCGGCCGGATGGCCGGTCTGCGGCTGGTCCACTCGGAGTTCGACGACCGGGTGCAGGTCGCCGACGTGATGGCGGGCGTGGCCCGCAAGGTCGCGCTGGACCAGCTCACCGGGCGGGGCGATCCCGAGCTCACTGAGCTGATCCGGCCCTACCTCGACACCGCCTCGATCTGGGGTGACGAGCGCAGCCGGGCGCTCCTGCTGGAGGAGGTCATCTCCCGGTAATAAGCACATCCCCGCCCTCTTTCGCCACAAATCGTGACGTTAGAGTGACTTACTGTGAACGAGACCAAGCATGTAGAGATCACCTGGCCCAGCATCGGCATCACCGTCTCCGCCGAGCTCGACCAGCGCAACCCGTCCCTGGTCCAAGCCCTCTGGGACGGCCTGCCGTACCGCAGCCTGCAGGGCCACGCCCTGGTCGCCGGGTATCACCTCTACCACCTCGCCCCGATCCACTCGCTCCTGCACACTCCCGCCGAGTACAAGGTGGACCGGCGCACGGTGCCCGACGGCACCCTGTTCTGCTCCCGTCTGCAGCACCTCGGCATCAAGTACGGCGAGCTGACGGAGCCCATGACCGCCACCCCGATCGGCAAGGTCGCCGACGCCGACCTCGAGGCCCTGGCCCAGGCCGGCCGCGACGTGTGGCGCTCGGTCTACGAGACCAAGCAGCCCATCGTCGCCGAGGTGCGCCGCGCCGGCGAGTCGGGCGGCCACGTGCTGCCCCGCCTGCCCATCGGCGACCCCGACCTCAACCGGCTGGTCACCGAGGTGCACGCCGAGACCGAGCGCATCTGGCTCAACCCGCCGCAGGAACTGCTCGACCTGCACGAAGGCCGCATCCCCTCCGGCGCGGGCAGCTACGAGACGGTCCTGACCACCCTGCTGTTCGTCAACGGCGAGACCCGCCCGCTCGGCTATAGCTGCTACGGCGGCCTCGTCCGCGCCGCCCTCGACGGCATGCCGATGCCGTGGCTGCGGCAGATGACCAGGCAGCTCGCCCACACGCCCGCCGAGTTCCTCGGCTACTGCGGCCTGGACCGGCTGTGGGAGTTCACCCAGCGGCTGCTGTCGGGCCTGGAGCGGCTCGACAGCCACGAGGACTTCGTCGCGGTCATGGCCCACATGGCCCTCTACTGCAACTGCCTGGGCGGCTGGAACCTGCACCTGTTCCCGTGGCAGGCCGGCGCGCACCTGCGCAGAGCACAGGCGGTGACATGAGCGCGGGCTCGCGGGTGGTGGTGATCGGCGGCGGCGTCATCGGGCTGTCGATCACCTTCCACCTGGCCGAGGCCGGGCTGGACGTGACGCTGCTGGAGCGCGGCACGCTCGGCTCGGGCGCCTCCCGCGCCACCGCCGACGTGGTCCGCTCCTACTTCGCCGGCAACCCGCTCAGCTCGTCGCTGGCCGTGCGCAGCCTGGAGGCCTACCACGCCTTCCCGGCCCGGCCGGGCAGCGAGCTGCCGCTGCGGCGGGTCGGCTACCTGGTGCTGTTCACCGAGCCCGCCCAGGTGGCCGCCTTCAACGCCGACCTGCCCGCCCAGCGCGCCGCCGGCGTGGACGTCGAGCTGATCGGCGCCGCCGAGGCCAGGGAGCACAACCCGCTCATCGGGGACCTGCCGCTGCTGGCCGCCGCGTACTCGCCGGACGCCTACATCTCCGACACCTCCGCGATCGTCGCCGCGTACGCGCGGGCGGCCGAGCACGCGGGCGCGGCACTGCGCACCGGATGCCCGGTCACCGCCATCGACCCGGAGGCCGGGCGCGTGCAGACCCCCGACGGGGAGCTGTCCGCCGACGCCATCGTCTGCGCCGCGGGCGCGTGGTCGGCCTCGCTCGTCCGCTGCGCGGGCGTGGACCTGCCGCTCACCGAGCCGATCGAGCAGGAACTGCTCACCACCGACCCGCTGCCGGTCGGGACGCCCGAGGTGCCGGTCACCCTGCACGCCGCCAGCGGCCTGCTGATCCGCAACCGCGACGACCGGCTGCTCATCGGCATGGGCTATCCAGGCCCGGACCGCGAGTCCTGGCGCGCGGAGGTGGCCACGCGGCTCGCCGAGACGTACCCGAGCCTGGCCGGGATCGGCCTGCACACCGCCGTCACCGGGCTGCGCGACGCCAGCCCCGACAAGACCGCCTTCATCGGCCACCAGCCGGGCCCGCCGGCCTTCCTGTACGCCGCCGGCTTCTCCGGCCACGGCCTGTGCAACGCGCCGGCCGCCGGCGAGCTGGTCCGCGACCTCTACCTCGACCAGGACCCGGGCATGGACGTGACCGCGCTGGCGGTCGGCCGCCCACAACGGACGGGATGACACCGATGACCGACCACAGCCCCGCGCTCGGGGACCGCTTCGTGCTGGACCCGGCCACCGCCGACATGCACGGGGACAACGAGCAGCTCCGCAAGGCCGGCCCGCTCGTGCCCGTCACCGCCGAAGGCGTGCCCGCCTGGGCCGCCACCCGGTACGCGTCCCTGCTGAACGTCCTGACTCATCCGGACCTGTCCAGGGAGCTGCGCCACTGGAGCGGCCAGGACGCCATGCCGCGCGGCAGCGCCATCGACCGCATCGTCACCGACACGTCCCTGCTCAACGCCGAGGGCGAGCGGCACCGCCGGCTGCGCATGCCGCTGACCACCGCCTTCTCGCAGCGGCGGCTGAACGGGCTGCGCCCGCGGATCGAGGAGCTCACCGACCGGCTGATCGACCGGCTCGCCCAACTGCCGCCCGACCGGCCCGTGGACCTGCGGCTGGAGTTCGCCTACCCGCTGCCGCGCGAGGTGATCTCCGAGCTGATCGGCATCCCGGCCGCGCACCAGGACGAGTTGCACCGCCTCACCGACGCCGTCGCCCAGGTCGGCGGCCTGGAGGACTCGCCGCAACTGCGCCGGGACCTGCGCGACCTGCTCGACCAGGTCATCGAGGAGCGCCGCGACACGCCCGGCGAGGACCTCATCACCGACCTGTTCGCGCTGCACGAGCGGGACGGCGGACGGCTGTCGGAGGAGGAGCTGTTCGCCACCATCGAACTGCTCTTCATCGCCGGGCACGTGACGACCGTCAACCTGATCACCAACGCCATCGGCGCGCTGCTCAGCGAGCCGGGCCAGCTCGGCCTGCTGCGCACGGGCAAGTGTCCCTACAGCTCGGCCGTGGAGGAGACGCTGCGCTGGGACTCGCCGATCGCGTACTTCCCGATGCGGTACGCCGTCCGCGACGTCGAGATCGACGGCGTGCGCCTGCGGACCGGCGAGCCGGTGCTGGCCTGCTTCGCCTCCGCCGGACGCGACCCGGAGCAGTACGGCGACGACGCCCACCGCTTCGACCTCACCCGGATGCAGTTCACCCACCTGGCCTTCGGGCACGGGCCGCACTTCTGCCTGGGCGCGCCGCTGGCCCGGCTGGAAGGGGAGATCGCGATCCAGGCGCTGTTCGAGGCGTTCCCCGGCATGAAGCTGGCCCAGCCGGTGGAGGAGCTGCCGCCGCTGGACACGCTGCTGGGCAACAGCACGCGGACGATGCCGGTCGTCCTCGGGCCCCGCGCCCGCTGACCGGCACGAGCCGGCGCGGCACCGAAACGGGCCGCGCCGGCCTCTCACCGGGGAACGGCGGCCCGGTCAGCGCGCGGGCCAGTCCAGCCGCCCGTCACCCGCTCGTCACCCACGCGTTCTAGGCTCCACGAGACGACGATTGGAGCCCACGCCGTGCCACACGCCGCGCCCATGCGCCTGGCCACCACGATCCGCCCCTACGACTGGGGCTCGACCACCGCGCTGCCCGAGCTGTTCGGCACGGAGCCGACCGGGGAGCCGCAGGCCGAGCTCTGGATGGGCGCCCACCCCGGCGCGCCCTCGACCGCCGGCGGCGTGCCGCTCGACCAGCTCATCGCCCGCGACCCGGCCGGCACACTCGGCGAGCGCTGCGCCGGGCGGTTCGGCCCCGCGCTGCCGTACCTGCTCAAGGTCCTGGCGATCGAGCGGCCGCTCTCCCTCCAGGTGCACCCCACGACCGAGCAGGCCGCGGCCGGGTTCGCCCGCGAGAACGCCCGCGGGATCCCCCTCGACGACCGCGCCCGCACCTACAAGGACGCCTCGCACAAGCCCGAGATGGTCTGCGCGCTCACCCCCTTCCACGGGCTGTGCGGCTTCCGCGCGCCCGCCGCCACCGCCGGCCTCCTCGACCGCCTCGGCGTGCCCGGCCTGCGGCCCTGGATCGAGACGCTGCGGGACGACGAGCCGGGCCGGGCGCTGCGCACGGTGTTCGAAGACATGCTGGACGACGCCGCCCGCCCCCTGCGCGCCCAGGCCGAGGCCGCGCTGACGGCCTCGGCCGACCCCGCGCTGGCCCCGTACGCCGGGATCGCCCGCGCCTGCCCCGGCGATCCCGGGGTCGTGGCCGCCCTCCTGCTGCACCATGTCACGCTGTCACCGGGCGAGGCCCTCTACCTCGGCGCCGGCGTGCCGCACGCCTACCTCGGCGGCGTCGGGGTCGAGATCATGGCCAACTCCGACAACGTGCTGCGCTGCGGGCTCACCTCCAAGCACGTGGACGTGCCCGAGCTGATGCGCGTCGTGGACTTCACCCCGGCGGGCCCGCACCTCGTCGAGCCGGTGACCGGTGAGGCGGGCGTGCGCGACTACCGGCCGCCCGCGCCCGAGTTCGCCCTCACCGGCTACGAGCTGTCCGGGGCCGGGAGCCACGCCCTGCCCGGCGGCGTGCCGGGGATCGTGCTCTGCGCCGAGGGCGAGGCCCGCCTCGGGGACGACCTGACGCTGCTCCCCGGGCAGTCGGCCTTCATCCCGGCCGCCGCCCCGTCGCCGCGCCTTTCCGGCAAGGGACTGGCGTACCTGGCCCGGCCCGGCGCCTTTACATTGTAGATTTCCGGCCGGGACACTTCGGCCGCCCGTTGAACGTCCCGTCCGTAGGCTCCCGTCCATGACGGACCACCTGACCATCGAGCCGAGCATCCTGTACTTCGGCACCCCGGTCGTCCTGCTCTCGACCGAGAACCCGGACGGCTCGTTCAACCTCGCGCCCATGTCGTCGGCCTGGGCGCTGGGCAAGGTGATCGTGCTCGGGCTGGGCAAGGAGGGGCAGACCGCCCGCAACCTCGCCGACCGTCCCGACCTGGTGCTCAGCCTGCCCGCGCCGCACCAGTGGGAGGCGGTGGAGCGGCTCGCGCCCCTGACCGGGCGCGATCCCGTACCGGCCTCGAAGCCGGACGGGTGCCGCTTCGAGCCGGACAAGTTCGGCGCCGCCGGCCTGCGGCCCGAGCCGTCCGCCGGGGTGCGCCCGCCGCGGGTGGCCGGGTGCCCCCTGCAGTTCGAGGCGCGGGCGCTCGACGTGCGCCGCAGCGCCTGCGGCGGCTTCGTCATCGTCGAGGCCGGGGTGAGCCGGGTGCACGCCGACCCACGCCTCGTCGTGACGGGCACCCAGCACGTGGACCCGGCCGCCTGGAGCCCGCTGATCTACAACTTCCGCCACTACTTCGGCCTCGGCCCCCAGCTCGGCCACTCCTACCGCAGCCAGACCCCGTCCGGGGACCGCCCGGCCGCGCTCACCGCAGGCGGCGGAGCTTGAGCACGTTGTCCGTACGGGTCGTCGGCTGCCCGTCGGGGCCGTCCTGGACGCGTTCGAACTCCGCGCAGCGCAGCACCTCCCACTCCCCCTCCGCCGGCTCCAGGGACTCCAGCACCTCCTGGGGCGTCGGCATGTGCACGTCGGCGTGGTCGTGCCGCTGCCAGGCCGGCCACCCGGCGTGCCCGGCCACCAGCAGCACGCCGCCGGGCGCGACCGCCTCGGCGGCCCGCCGCAGGATCTTCTCGCGTGGCATGTCGCCGCCGGAGTGCAGGTAGCAGGCGGTGACCAGGTCGTAGACGCCCTCGGGGAAGGACTGCCCGAGGTCGTGCCGCTGCCAGTCGATGCGCGCGCCCACCCCGGCCTCGTCCGCGTGCCGGGCGGCGCGGCGCAGGGCGACGCCCGAGATGTCGGCGGCGGTGACCCGCCAGCCCTTCCCGGCCAGCCAGAGGGCGTCGCCGCCCTCGCCGCTGCCCAGGTCGAGCGCGGTGCCCGGCGGCAGGTCGGCCAGTTCGCGGACGAGCACGGCGTTCGGGTCGCCGCTCCAGATCCGCTCGCTCTGGCGGTAGCGGCCGTCCCAGAACTCCTCGCCGGTCACCTCGGCGGGGATGTGCCCGGGAGGGGCCTGCGCGATCGCGGCGCGGCGGGCGGCGACGGCGGCCCGCGTCTCCTCCGCGATCAGGTCGGCGTTGACGGCGGCCCCGGCCCGCACGCCCGCCGCGGCGGCGCTGACGACCTGGTCGGCGACGTTGCTCACGTTGCCCGCCACCCACACGCCGGGCACGCCGGTCCCGCCCATGGGGTCGGCCGGAATGTACGTGCCGATGACGAAGCCGTTCATCTCCTGCTCGGCCGTCTCCAGCCCGAGCCCCGCCAGGCCGTCCAGCCGGGCGTTCACGCGGGTGCCCACGGCCAGCGCCTGTCGCGGCACCTCCCGGCCGTCGGCCAGCCGCACGACGACCGCCCGTCCGGCGCCGGCCGCGATCTCGCCCACCTCGCCCTCGACGACGCGCACGCCCCTGGCGGCCAGCTCCTCGCGGGCCTGCTCCCCCAGTTCGGGACCCGTGTGCGGGAAGAGGACCACGTCGTCGCTCCACTGCCGCCACAGCAGGGCCTGGTGCACGGCGAGCGGGCTGCCGCCGATGATCCCGATGGCCTGGTCGCGCACCTCCCACCCGTGGCAGTACGGGCAGTGCAGCACCTCGCGCCCCCACCGCTCGGCCAGGCCGGGCACCGGCGGCAGCTCGTCCACCAGGCCGGTGGCCACCAGCAGCCGGGCCGCCTCGGTGGTGGAGCCGTCCGCCAGAGTGAGGCGGAAGCGCCCGTCGCCGAGCCGCTCGGCCGCCGTGACGACGCCGGTCACGATCCGGCCGCCGTACCCGGTGACCTCCGCGCGGCCGGCGGCCAGCAGGTCGCCGGGCGGGCGGCCGTCGTGGCCGAGGAACACGTGCACGCCCTCGGCCGGGGCGTTCCTGGGCTGTCCCGCGTCGATCACCAGCACCTTGCGCCGCGCCCGGGACAGGGCCAGCGCCCCGCTCAGCCCGGCGGCCCCGCCGCCGATCACCACCACGTCGTACGTCGCGTCCATCCGCGGCTCCTCTCACTCGTTCACTGCTGCGACACTGTCCGCGATCCGCCCGGGATTTGACAAACTTCGTTGCCGAAATGGCAATCTGGACGCATGGAAGTCGACGACGTGCTGCAGGCCGTGGGTCCCCGGCTGCGGGCGCTGCGCCAGGAGCGGGGCACCACGCTGGCGGAGCTGTCCAGGAGCACCGGCATCTCGGTCAGCACCCTGTCGCGGCTGGAGTCCGGCGGGCGCAAGCCCACGCTGGAGCTGTTGCTGCTGCTGGCCGGGGCCTACCAGGTGCAGATCGACGAGCTGATCGACGCCCCCGTGACCGGCGACCCGCGCGTGCACCTGCGGCCGGTCAAGCGGTTCGGCATGACCTACATCCCGCTGAGCCGCCGGCCCGGCGGGCTGCAGGCGTTCAAGCAGATCTACCCGCCGCGCTGGCCGGGCTACGAACCGGAGCAGCAGGTCCACGAGGGCTACGAATGGCTGTACGTGCTGTCCGGGCGGCTGCGGCTGCTGCTCGGCCGGCACGACACGACGCTCACCGCGGGCGAGGCCGCCGAGTTCGACACCCGGACGCCGCACGCGTTCATCAACCCCGGCGACGAGCCCACCGAGGTGCTGGCCCTGTTCGGGCCGCAGGGCGAGCGCATGCACGTACGGGCCCGTCCCGCCCCCAGGTGACCGCTCAGCCCTCGAAGGCGGCCAGGTCGAGGCCGGCCAGCCGGTCCGGGTCGGCGAGGATGTCGATCCCGGCGACCCGGCCGCCGCTCACCGTGAAGCTCATGACCGCCGACGGCCGGCCGTGCACCGTGTTGACCACCCCGACCATGCCGTTGACCAGTGCGAGCCGCCCGGTGGACGGCGAGGCGCGGCGGAAGGCGAGCGCCTGGCGGGCCACGTTCCGCGCGCCCCTGACCTCGGCCCAGCCGCCCCCGACCAGGGCGCCGGCCTCGGCGCGCAGCACCACGTCGGGGTCGAGCACGGCCACCAGCGCGGCGAAGTCCCCCTCGTGCGCGGCGGCGACGAACGCCTCGACGACCTCCCGCTGCCTGGCCATGTCGCGATCGGGCGACGGCGCGCAGCCGCGCACCCGCCGCCGGGCCCGGCTGGCGAGCTGCCTGGCCGCCGCCGTCGAGCGCCCCAGGAGCGGCGCGATCTCCTCGTACGGCACCGCGAACATGTCGTGCAGCACGAACGCCAGCCGCTCGGCCGGGGTGAGCGACTCCAGCACCACCAGCAGCGCCAGCCCGACGGAGTCGGCGACCAGCGCGGCCTGCTCGGGGTCCGGCGGCGCCCCCCGGCCGTCCAGGGGGCTGACCACCGGGTCGGGCAGGCGCGCCTCCAGCGGCTCCTCGCGGCGCGAACCGCGGCTGCGCAGCATGTCCAGGCAGACCCGGCCGACGACCGTGGTCAGCCAGCCGGCCAGGTTCCGCACGTCGCCGGGGTCGGCGCGGCTCAGCCGCAGCCACGCCTCCTGCACGGCGTCCTCGGCCTCGCTGTGCGAGCCCAGCATCCGGTACGCCACCGCCTGCAGCCGCCCCCGATGGGCCTCGAACCGGCCGGCCAGGAATTCGCGCTCGTTCATCGGGGCCCCATCTCGCTGTCTCGGTGCGTCACCACATTGACGCGGGCGGACGGACCGGTGTGACACGGCGCGTCAGTTCAGCACCGAGTGCCGCCTGCTGTAGGCGAAGTAGACGACCAGGCCGAGCAGGAACCAGACGGCGAAGCGCAGCCACGTCACCGGGTCGAGGTAGGTGATCAGCCACAGCGAGAACAGCACCCCGGCGCCCGGCACCACGGGCATCCACGGCGTGCGGAACGAGCGCGGCAGGTGCGGCTGCCGGTAGCGCAGCACGATCACCGCGACGCACACGACCACGAACGCCAGCAGGATCCCGATGTTCGTCAGCTCGGCCGCCTCCTTGATCGGCAGGAAGCCCGCGATCAGCGCCGAGGCGACGCCCACGATCCACGTGACCCTCGACGGCACCCGCCGTACCGGGTGCAGCCTGGCGAACCAGGCGGGCAGCAGCCCGTCGCGGCTCATCGAGAACCAGACCCGGGTGACGCCGAGCATGAACGTGAACATGACGGTGAGGATGCCGACGATGGCGCCGACCGCGATGACCGACGCCAGCCGCGACAGCCCGACGGAGGCGAACGCCGAGGAGAAGCCGCTCTCCGGGTCGATCTCCCGGTAGTTCTGCATGCCGGTCAGGACGAGCGTGGCCAGCACGTACAGGATCATGGAGATGAGCAGGGAGTAGACGATCGCCCTGGGCATGTGCCGCCGCGCGTCGCGCGACTCCTCGGCCGCGGTGCTCATCGCGTCGTAGCCGAACACCGCGAAGAACACAGTGGCGGCCCCGGTGACGGCCCCGCCCACCCCGTACGGGAAGAACGGCGTGTAGTTCGCGGTGTCGACGAAGAAGAAGCCGACCACGATCACCAGCAGCACGACGGCGACCTTGAGCGCCACCACGAACGTCTCGAACCTGGCCGCGGCGCGGATGCCGAGGTTCAGCAGGGCCGCGATGAGCAGGCACAGCAGCGCCGCGAACAGGTCCACCACGTGCCCGGGGCCGGTGCCGGGCGCGCCGAGCGACCAGGCGGGCAGCCCGACGCCGAACTGCTGAACGAGGAAGCCGAAGTAGCCGGAGATGCCGATGGCCACGACCGCGACGATCGCGGTGTACTCCAGCAGCAGGTCCCAGCCGATGAACCAGCCGACGATCTCCCCCAGGACCGCGTAGCCGTAGGTGTAGGCCGAGCCCGCCTTCGGGATCAGGCCGGCGAACTCGGCGTAGGAGAGCGCGGCGGCGGCGCTGGCGACGCCCGCGATGAGGAACGACACGAGCACGGCCGGGCCCGCCGTCTCGTTCGCGACCGCGCCGGCCAGGGCGAAGATGCCCGCGCCGATGATGCCGCCGACGCCGATGGCCGTGAGCTGCCACAGGCCGAGCGACCTGGACAGCTCACCCTCGTGCTCGGTGGCGATCTGCGCCACCGGTTTGCGCCTGAAGACGCTGCGCGACGTGACCATGACGCCCCCACTGCCCGATCGGTTCCCCGGGATGCGATCTTCCCGCCCCGGTGCGGGCTAACCTGAGGCGCGCTGCCTGAGAACGTTCTTTTGGATCTTGCCGGTGGAGGTCTTGGGCAGCTCGCCGAAGATCACCGCCTTGGGGGCCTTGAAGTGCGCCAGCCGGGCGCGTACGTGCTCGATGAGCTGGGCCTCGGTGGCCCGCGCGGCGGCGGCCAGGGTCACGTACGCGACGGGCACCTCGCCCCAGTGCGGGTCGGGGCGGGCCACCACCGCGGCCTCCTGCACCCCGGGATGGCTGAGCAGGGTGTTCTCCACCTCGACCGAGGCGATGTTCTCGCCGCCGGAGATGATGACGTCCTTGGCCCGGTCCACGATCCGCGCGTACCCGTCGGGGTGCACCACGCCGAGGTCACCGGTGCGGAACCAGCCGTCGTGCGCGGCCGTCGCCGTGGCGTCCGGGTCGCGGTGGTAGCCGGTCATGACGTTGTTGCCGCGTATCGCGATCTCGCCGACCGTGACGGCGTCGGCGGGCACGTCGCGGCCGTCGCCGCCGACGACCCGGACCCGCTGGGCGACCACGTTGCCGACGCCCTGGCGGGCGGTGAGCGTGGCCGACTCCTCGACCGGCAGTCCCGGCCACTCCGGCTGGGGCTGGCAGATGACGGCGGGCCCGTACGTCTCGGTCAGGCCGTACAGGTGGATCACGTCGATGCCGGCCCGCAGCGCCCGGCCCAGCAGCGCGGGGCTCGGGGGCGCGCCGCCCACGCAGGCGAGCAGGCGCGGTTCGAGGGCGGCCTGCGGGGCGTGCTCGGAGGCCAGCAGCGCGGTGAGCACGGTCGGCGCGCCGCACAGGTGGGTGACGCGGTGGGCGCGGATCAGCCGCCACGCCGCGGCCGGCTCGACCTTGGGCAGGCAGACGTGCCGGGCCCCGGCCAGCGTGACCGCCCAGGGGAAGCACCAGCCGTGACAGTGGAACATCGGCAGCGTCCACAGGTAGGCGCCGGCGGTGTCCAGCCTGGTGTGCAGCGCCATGGCCAGCGACTGGAGGTAGGCGCCGCGGTGGTGGTAGACGACTCCTTTGGGACGTCCCGTGGTGCCGCTGGTGTAGTTGATCGACAGCGGGGCCAGCTCGTCCTCGACTCTGACCAGCAGCGGGTCGGCGGCGGCCACGAGCGGCTCGTACTCGGCGGCGGGGATCAGCCGGACGGGCCGCCCCGCGGCCCCGGCCGCCGCCGTGGCCAGGCCGGTGAGGTCGTCGTCGTGCAGGAGCACCGACACCTCCGCGTGGCCGAGGATGTAGGCGAGTTCGGCGGCCGACAGGCGGATGTTCATCGGCACCATGACCGCGCCCGCCGCCGGCACGCCGAACGTGGCCTCCAGCAGCAGGTGCCCGTTGGCCCCGAGGACCGCCACCCGGTCCCCCGGCCGCACCCCGGCCGCGGCCAGCGCGCCCGCCAGCCGCTGGACGCGCTCCCACAGCTCGGCGTACGTGAGCTCCAGGCCGCCGTCCACGACCGCGAGCCGGTGGCCGAAGACGGTGGCGGATCGTTCGAGGAAGCCGGTGGGGGTCAGGGGCTCGTACGACAACATCCGCGATCTCCTCCGCGCCTGGCAGTGACTCCGCACTACGCATGCTGACGCATCGGCCATCCCGAAGAAAGCGCCCACCCGGCGGGCCGGGCCCGGCGGACCCCCGGCGGATTGGATCCGGCGGGGACCCCCTGCGGGTCGGGCCCGGTGGCGAGGGCGAGCGCCGGATGGGCCGGGCCGGGTGGCGAGGGCGAGGGCCGGATCGATCGGCCCGGTCGGGAAATCGGCCGCCTCCGCCCTCCGCCCCGACCCCCCGGAGCCGGTCGGGCCGTCAGGGGCGGTGGCGGGCGGTCGAGCGGGCGCGGAAGGCGGCGGCCTTCATCCTGCTCTGGCACGAACGGGAGCAGAACTGGCGGACGCCGTTGCGGGAGGCGTCCACGTAGACGCGGTCGCACTGCCTGGCCTGGCAGAGGCCGAGCCGCCCGCCGAGGTCGCTGCCGATGGCCAGCGTCAGCGCGGAGGCGATGCCGGCGCTCCAGCCCACGGCCAGGCTGTCGTCCGCGCCGTGGAAGTGCACCTGCCACGGCTCGCCGGGCGCGCGGTCGAGCTGCGGGCGCGCCCCCGTGCTGATGACGAGCGCGTTGACGACCGTGGCGGCGTCGTCGTCGCGGCCGGCGTCCATGGCCTCGAAGACGCGCCGGACCTTCAGCGTGGTCCCGGCCAGGTACAGGGCCTCCTCCATCGACACCGTCACGTTCCCGGGCAGCACGGCGCGGATCATGTCCGGCAGCGTCTCGCCCTTGGGGGCGACGTAGGGCTTGCCGCGGTCGCCGCCGTCGGTCAGGACGTTCACGAGCGACACCGCGGTGTCGAGCAGGATCGCCACGTGACTATCGAACAACACTTGACTGGTCACTCCTCGCGTCTTAAGGTCCGTGACTGACGTTATCAGTTTCGCTGGTCACATGGGAGGCGGGCATGCCGGTGCCGGGACGTGCGGACCGCCTGCCGCGCACGGTGTGGTGGCTCGTCCTGGCGCGGGCCGTCAACCGGCTGGGGGCCTTCTCCGTCGCCTTCCTCACCGTCCTGGTCACCACCGAGTTCGGCACGGGCATGGTCGCCGCCGGCCTGATCTCCGCCGCGTTCGGCCTGGCCACGATCCCCTCGCGGCTGCTGGGCGGCGCCCTGGCCGACCGGTTCGGCCGCCGCCGCACCATCGTCGCCGGGCTGGCCGGGTGCGCGGTGGCGCAGGCGGGCATCGCGGTCTCCGGGTCCGTGGCGATGATCGCCGTGTTCGCCGTCCTGCTCGGGCTGGTCTTCGAGATCTACGAGCCGCCGTCCCAGGCGATGATCGCCGACGCCGTCCGGCCCGCCCAGCAGGCGCAGGCGTTCAGCCTGTTCAACACGGCTCTGGCGGTGGGCGGCATGGGCGCGGGCCTGATCGCGGCCGGGCTGGGCCGGTGGGACCTGCGCTGGCTCTTCGTCGTGGACGCCCTGTCCTGCGTGGCCTGCGCCGTCGTGGTCCGCCCCACCC
>NZ_SSXE01000019.1 GCF_021699195.1 Nonomuraea sp. MG754425
TCCCCGAGCACATCACACCCCCCATTCACGCCCCCTTCCCGTGACGCGTTCCGAAGACAACCCGCAGCCAGCCTTTGCCATCCGCCCGCGCCCCGCGCGTGATGCTGGGGACGCCGCATGCTGGGGACGCCGCCGCACGGCCCCGTCAGTACGATCAGGTCCGGGCAGCGAAGCTAGGACGGCGATGGCGAAGCGTGTGACGATCAACGACGTGGCGCGGGCCGCCGGCGTCTCACGGCAGACGGTCACCCGGGCGATCAACAACATGGGAGAGATCAACGAGCAGACCAAGCAGCGGGTGCTGGAAGCCTGCGAGCGGCTCGGCTACCGGCCCAGCCGGTTCGCCCGCAACCTGGTCGTGCGCAAGAAGTCCCGGGCCATGGGCCTGCTGGTCGCCTCGTTCCGGAACCCGTACTACACCGAGATCGCGGGCGACCTGCTCAACAGCGCGGCCGAGCGGGGCTGGCACGTGCTGATGGCCTCCACCGAGACGGAGGACGAGGCCGCCGCCCTCGACATGTTGTCGGGGCAGGTCGATCTGTTCGTCGGGCATCTGTGGCTGGCGGACGACGACCTCGCGCGGGCCGCCCGGGGGCTGCCGGTCGTGCTGCTGGAGCGGGCGGGCGAGCGTCCCGGCCTGCACAGTGTCGAGGTCGACATCCGCGAGGGCGTCCGGGTCGCGGTCTCGGCGCTGCGGGACAGGGGCGCCCGGCGCATCGGCATGATCGACTCCGCGGGGAGCGGGCCCGGCTATGTGCCGTCGTCGCGGCGCGGCTACTTCGAGGAGTTCGCGGGAGCGGGGTCGGCGGGCATGGTCGTCGCCGGCGACGAGTCGATCACCGGCGGCGGCCGGGCCTTCACCGACCTGGTCGGCGCGCACCCCGAGGTGGACGCGGTGCTGGTCTTCAACGACCTCATGGCACTCGGCGCGGTGCAGGCCTCGAACGCGCTCGGCATCGACGTCCCGGGCCGGGTGCGGATCTGCGGCTTCGACGGCCTGACCCTGGGCGAGGCCGTGCACCCGGCGCTGACCTCGGTCTCGCTCGACCGGCACGCGCTGGTCCGCGAGGCGCTCGACCTCGCCGACGTGCTGGCCGAGGCGGACTTCGGCGTGCTGCCGCCGATGCGGCGCACGGTCCGTCCGCGCATGTTGTGGCGCGAGTCCGCATGACGGCGCGCGGTCACCGGCCGCAGGTCGGGCAGTCCGGACGCTGAGGAACGGCCCGCGACCGGATCTCCAGCGGCCAGAAGTCCACCTCGCTCCACCGGTCGCCGAGCGCCGGTTCGAGCCCCGTCAGGATGCGGATCGCCTCCCAGGCCACGATGTTGCCGACGAGCCCGGACAGCGCCCCCATCGCGCCCGCCTTCTCCCTCCGGCCCACGACCGTCTCCATGCCGTCCCGTCCGTGGTCGGCGAACGTCTCGGCGCGGACGCAGGACCAGCAGGCGGTCCGGCCGGGGATGATCGACGTGCCCAGGACGCCGATGTGGTAGGCGTAACCCGTGCCCATGATGTGTGGGATGTCCGGCCAGCACGCCTCGCTCACCCAGGCGGCCATGTCGTTGGGGGTGGGCAGGTCGGCCGCGTTGACGACGATGTCGGCCCCCGCCACGACGTCCGCGAGGTCGCCCGCGCCGCTGATCCGCCGGTCCACGGCCTCGACCTCGATGAACGGGTTGGCCTCGCGCAGCCGCACGGCCGCCGCGGCGACCTTGGACGAGCCCAGGTCGGCCGTCCTGAACAGCACCTGCCGGGTGAGGTTGGAGGCTTCGACCCGGTCGAAGTCGCACACCCTGATCCGCCCGACGCCGGCCGTGGCCAGCGCGAGCGCCACCCAGCCGCCGAGCCCGCCGATCCCGCAGACGACGGCGGTCGAGTTGCCGAGCCGGCGCTGCAGGCCGGCGCCGCTCGTTTCCGGCGACAATCCCTCGTCGCAGAAGTCCTGGAGCAGCCGCAGTTGCCGATCGTAGAATTCGGCGCGCGCCTCACCCAAAAGACGGAATTCCCGCTCCGGGGCGGCGGAGTGGCTCAACAGCCGCTCGCCCGCCAGGATTTCCACGACTTCCGTCACCCGCGCCCGCGCGTTCCGGCCGCCGCCGCAGGCCAGCGCCCCGATCTCGTCGATCGTCCGGGTGCCGTCGAGAAGGCCCACGACGTCTTTCACGAATTCGTCGCAGGTGAATTTCTTCACGGTCCGGTCGGCCAGGCACAGGAACAGCAGTGTGCCGCCGTCCGCCTGCACGATGACGCTGTCGCGCAGCCGCGGACGCGCAGCGAGGTCCGCCACGACATGCCTCCTCAGGATGTGGGTGAAGCGGGACGTGCTTCACCCACCGGGCGCTACCCGAGCTGTGGTTTCAGTTTCCGTGGGAGTTCGACGCGGTCACCGCGCCGACCTGTAGCCGGGCTTCTTCGACCTTCACCATCACGGGGCGTCGGTTCATCGCTACCCTTTCTGCTCGGCCATTCGTACCGGCATATCATGCCGAAGCAGATGATCGCTTGACAAAGACCTTCATTCGCCGTTTCTCAGCGAGAAAACCTGTTCCGCCCGCCGGGTGCCGCCGCGAGACCGGACGCGATAATCCGGACCTGCGGTTTTCCACCCGCCTGCCCGGACGGGGCGGAATTGTCGGCGGGCCTCCCTAGGATCCCGGCCATGATCAAGGACGTGACGGAGCCCGGCTCGTGGCAGGAGATCCTCGGCCGCATCCGGGCCGGCGACGACCCCGGCCTGACGCGGGTCCTGCGGACCCTCGACGACCCCGCCAGGCGGGCGGTCGCCAAGCTGCTGTCCGCCCACCTGGCCGAGCAGGTCAAGGCCGATTTCGAGGCGAGCCGGCAGGTCAGGCGGCGGGCGCGGGGCTACCGGCTGGCCGGGGCGGCCTGCCTGGCCGGGGCCGAACAGGTGGCGGTCTGGCTCAACCGGCGCGAGCTGCGCCGCGTGGACGAGCCGGAGGACGACACCGCCGCGCTCATGTCCGTGCTGCGCCGCCGCCCGCCGGAGTGGCGCAGGGATCTCGCCGCCCGCCTCATCAAACGGCTGCGGCCGGAGCGCGGATTGGTGTGGTCACAGGCGCGCATGCCCGCCTGGGACCTGGCCGCCGCGCTGGTGCTCGACACGGGCATGGAGCCGCCGGGCGACGACGCGTTCGTCTCCGGGTGGGTGGTCCGGCTGGTCTGGCGCAATCAGCGCGACGACCGCGCCCGGCCGCTCCTCGCGAACGACCCGCTGCTCGACGGCCTGCTCCCGCACCTGTTCCAGGCTCAGGGCGTGAGCGCGACGCTGGCCTGGGACCAGATCGCCGCCCGCGACAAGACGATCGTCGGCGAGCTGGCCGGGCTGGCGGCGCAGGGCCGCGTGCCACGGGAGACGCTGCTCGACGGCTGCGCCCGCTGGTTCCTGGCCGGGGGCGACACCAAGGAGGCCGGCCCGTTCGTGACGTTGTGGCGCGAGCTGCGGCCGACCCCGGCGGAGATCCCGGTGGTCGACTTCGTCCGGCTGCTGCCGTCGGCGTCGTCCGCGGTCGTGGACCTGGCCACGGCGGAGCTGCGCCGGGCCGACGCGGCGGGGGCGCTGGACGCGGAGCTGTTCGCCGAGGCGGTGCAGGCGCTGGCGTTCCGGCCGGAGCGCAAGCACCTGACCGTCGCGGTGCGCTGGATCGCCGAGGCGCCGCCCGTACGAGCGGGAGGGGTGGGCGCGGCGCTCGCGGCGATCTTCGACGGAGGCGCTCCGGCGCTGCGCGGACGGGCGGTGCGGCTGGCGGTCGAACTCGCCCCGCACCTCGACGCGGACGGCGTGGGCGACGTCCGCGAAGCGGCCACCCGGCTGCCCGGCGACCTGCGTGCGCTGCTGGCCGGCGCCTTCGGCGAGGTCGCGGCAGAGGAGGAGCCGGTGGTGGTGCCGGTGCTGAGCGTGGTCCCGCTCCCCAGCCTGCCGCCGGAGATCGACTCGGCGGGCGAGCTGGCCGCGGAGCTGGAGGCGATGGGCTGGCCGCTGCGCTGGCAGGAGTCCGAACGCCTCCTGGCCGGCCTGGTCGCCCTCTCCCACCATGACCGCGACGGCCTGGCGAAGGCGTTGAGCGGGTGGCGGGACGGATTCTGGCTTCCCTACCGCCACACCTACGCCTACGGCGAGCCCGACGGGGACGTCCACACCCTGCTGGCCCACTGCGCCCTGGCGATCATCGATCCCGGCGCGAGCCGGGACCTGTCCAAGGCGGCCGACCTGGCCCGCGAGAGCCACCACCACACCCCCCTGGCTCCTCCCCAGAGGTTCGTCGCGCGGCGCTTCCGCGAGCTCATCGCGCACTTCGAACGCGGCGAGACGCTCCCCGCGCTGCTGTCCACCCCGACCGCGCCGACCGGGCACGTGGACGCGCAGACCCTGGTCGAGCGGATGGAACGGTTCGGCGCGCACGAGCCGCCGGTGGCCGACCTCGAGCAGGCGCTGCTCCGGCTGCCGCGGCACACCGACCCGGCCGTGATCGAGCGGGCGGAGAAGCTGCCCGCGCAGGCGGGGGCCCGGCTGGCGACCTGGCTGCGTGACGGGGGCCTGCCCGAGCCCGACGTGCGATGGCACGTGGAAGACACACTGGCCCCTTACCGCGGCGGCTCCACGGCGGCGTACGCCGAGGTCGTGCCGCCGGAGAGCCCGCACCTGTCCGAGAGCCTGCGCGAGCTGTTCACGGTGACGGCCAGGACGAGATATCCGCGCTACTCGCGCGACCTGGACTGGTGGCCGGTCGTCCTGCCCGCCCATCGGGAGGTGGCCGCGGCGCACCTGCTGAAGTGCCTGCACGCGCGCATCGACAGCACGGACGGCGGGGCCGAGGTGGTGGCGGCCCTGGTGCACGGCGACGGCCCGGCGGGCGCGGCGACGGCGGGCGCGATCGCCGTCGGCATGGGCCACCGGGTGCCCGCCCAGCGGGCCTGCGCCGCCGACGCCCTGCTCACGCTGGCGGCGCGCGACCAGCTCCCGGCCGCCGACCTGGGCCGCGCCCTGGCCCGGCTCGTACGCACCGACCAGGTCAAGCTCAACCGGATCACCGGCGTGCTGAACGAGGTGACGTCGGCGGGGGCGCACCGGCAGGTGTGGGCCACCCTCGCCGAGGCGGTCCCGCTGCTGCGGCCGGAGCCCGGGGAGCGGGTCAGGACGGGGCTGGGCGACCTGCTGGCCGTCGCCGTCCGGGCGGCCGGTCTCGCGGACGCGCGGGGCGAGCTGCCGGGGCTGGCGGAGCTGGCCGCCCGCAAGGGCTCCAGTCTGGTGCTCCACGCGGCCCGCAGCCTGCACCGTCAGCTCAGCGCGCCCTGAGCGGCGGAGCCGGTCAACGGCAGATAACCATAAACCTAGACAAATTGTCAGGACTGTCGTTACCCTGAGGGCGCTCCAGTGGGGGCCAACTGGAGCACAAAAGCATCCGCTGACGCCCTCGGCCTGACCTGCGGCATCAGCTACCGGCACCGGCCGGGTGGGCACTCCTCAGCACGCCGGTGTGGACCTCGGGCGCTCCTTCGAGGTGCTCGGGCAGTTCGGCCAGGAAGGCGCGCAGCAGCGGGGTCGCGTTGTGCCGGTCGAGGTCCTCCTGCGAACGCCAGACCTCGTAGAGGAAGAACCGGCCGTCCTCCTGCTCGTGGAGGTGGTACTGCAGGCTGCCCTCGTGCCCCCGGGACGGCTCGACGAGGTCCATCAGGAGCTTCCTGAACGCGGCGGCGTGTCCGGTCTTGGGGGTCAGGAATCCGTAGAGCGATACGGGCACCGGGGTCGAAGTCATCGTCATGGGGCCAACGCTAGGATGTGACATCGGTGTCAGATTCAAGCCGCTGCGCTATGAGGTGGGTCACATGAAGATCGGGGAGCTATCCCGCGAAACCGGCGTGGCCGTCCGCCTCCTCCGCTACTACGAGGCCCAGGGGCTGCTCACCTCCCACCGCAGCGAGGGCGGCCACCGCCATTACGACCCCGGGGCGCCCGCCACCGTCGCCCGCATCCGCACCCTGCTCGCCGCCGGGCTGCCCACCAAGGTCATCCGCGAGCTGATGCCCTGCTTCGCCGGCGACGGGGCCGAACTCCAGTCCTGCGTCCTCGACCATCTCAGAACCCAGTACGCCGAGCTGGACTCCCGCATAGCCGACCTCACCCGAGCCCGCACCGCGCTGGGCGACATCCTCGAGGTCTCCACCCGGGCGCTCACCCGCGCCTGAACCGGCCGTCACTCGTGAGAGTTTTTCGGTCTTCCGCCCGCCCGGCCGCGCGGCCCGCCGCAGACTTGACGCCCGTGACGAACGATCTCCTGCGCGCCCGCGACCGCCTGCTCTCCCCCGACGAGCTCCGCTTCGTGGCGGCCCTGCTCAACATGCCGCCGCTGCACGACGATCACGCCACGCCGTCCGAACAGCGCCGGGCCCTGTACGCCCGCATCGCCGACTGGACCCGGCTGGCGGCCCAGGCGGCCGGACGGCCCGGCGCGCCGGACGCCACGGCCGCCCGCCGCCGCTTCGCCTACCTGGTCGAGTACTCCGGCCCCCATCTCGACGGCTGGTTGCACCTGCCCGGCGCGGACACCGAGGGCCTCACGCTCTCGCCGGACGCGCCCCAGGCCGTCGCGGCGTCCCTGCTCGGCCACCACGTCGCCCGGCTGGCCGGCCGGTGCCCCGACCCGGCGCGGGCACCGGCGCTGCGGGTCTGCGTCTGGGACCTGGAAATCACCGGCGAGCCGCGCGCGCCCCAGCAGTCCGACCTGTCGGAGCACGCGAGGACGCTGAAGGCGCACGGCGTCCCGCCGCACGCGGTGCAGGCGCTCACCCGGCCCGGGTACGCCGAATCGTCGCCGGAAATCGCCGCGGCTGAAGAGAATTCCCGCTTCATTCCGTCGTCCACCTGACCGGCGGTGCCAGTCGTCCGACAATGGGAGGCGTGACGTACGATCCCGCCGAGGTCGGCGACCGCCTGGTCACCCCTGACCGCCTCCTTCAGGTGGCGGCCATGCTCAGCGTGCCGCTCCAGGAGACGGACGGCCTCCTCGACGCACTCCCGCAGGCAACCCTGTACGCCAAGATCGCCGCCTGGGCCCGGCTCTCGGCCCTGGCGGCCGACCGGCCCGGCGAGCCCGGCCACACCGGCGTCCGCCGCCGCTTCGCCTACCTGGTGGAATACGCCGAGCTGTACACCGACGGCTGGCAACCCGCTCCCGGCGAGCACGCCGAGGGCATCGTGCCGTCGGCCGGCCCCGCCGAGACGGTGGTGCTGGACGTGCTCGGCCACTACGTCGAGCACCTGGCCGCGCATCCGGGCCCGCTGTGGATGATGGACGAGCTGGCGCTGCGGGCCAGCGTCTGGGACCTGGAGACGGCCGTCGCCCCGGCGGACGAGCGGCTGTGGCTGCCCGACGAGTACGACTTCCCCGTGCAGGCGTTGCTGCTGAACGCGTCGGGCGTCCCGCCGCAGGCCGTCGTGGAGCGTACGCCCGCCGAGGTGTACCGGCTGGTGGCGGGGCACGTCCACGCGCGCGAGACGGACGGGACGACCGGCTGACCGCCCTCCGTCAGGTGACCTGCAGGACGATGATCGCGACCCCGAGGGTGAGGTCGAGGACGGCGCAGAACTCGGCGAGCGAGCGCAGCACCACCTTGTTCGCCCGCCAGATGATCACGTCCTGGACGGCGTGCCCGATGAGGGCCGCGGCGACGGCGTACGCGCCGAGCGCCGGGGCCAGGAACGCGCCGGCGAAGGCGGCCGTGCCGAAGACCAGCATGAGCGGGATCTGCAGGGCGGCCGGCCGAGGACGCCGTGGCAGGTCGCTCACCAGGCTGAGCACCGTGACGGACACCCCGGCCGCGACGAGCGCCGTCCACAGGTCGGCGCCGATCAGCCGCAGCGCGCCCACTCCTGCCACGGACGCGCCGAACAGGATCCAGACCACGCCCGGCCGGTCCAGCACCGCCGTGGCCAGGTAGATGAGGGCGGCCAGGAACACGATGGGGGCATGACCGCGGCCGTCCTGGTCGTCCAGGACGAGCAGGGCCGTCGTGAGCAGGCCGGCCAGGGTCGGCCAGCGGTGCACGAGGAAGGCCGCCGCCCGGGAGGCCGGGGAGCGGCCCGGTTGTGCCGGCGCGTCTGCCGGTGCGTCTGCCGGTGCGGGGGAAGCGTCTGCCATGACCTCGACCTTCGCCGGTCGTCGCGGCCGGGGCCCAGCGCGTCCGGGTGAGTTGTCCGAAATCCTGGGCGACCGGTCCGGCCACCCGCGAACAGACTCGCACGAGACCGCCCTGGTACGTCCCCTTCGAGCGCGGCGCCCGAGCCGGCGCCGGATAAATCCTCACCGAAAGCAGTGATCCGGCTACCGAGCGCGCCCGGGACCTGAAAGCATTGGCGCTCAGGAACCCTGGTTCGCCGGCGCGACCGGGTTCCTTCCCCTATCCCCCCACGATGCACGAGGCAGGGTTCGTGGACCTTGAGGAAGAGATCCTCGGTTTGAAGCTGCGCATGCAGGCGATCGAGCAGCTCACGCGTCCCGGCGACGAGGAGCACGTCACGGCGGCGAACGGCCGCGCCCCCGTCCAGACCGCGGTCTCCGGCGGCCGGGTCACCGACGACCTGGAGGCCCTCAACGTGGAGATCGGCGGCCTGCGCTGGCAGGTCCGGGAGTACCACACCGCGACCCACACCCAGGTGCAGGAGCAACTGGACGACATCCGCACGGGGATGCACAGCCTGGAGTTCAAGCTCGACCAGCTCCTGCGCAGGTACGAGCCGTAGACCTCGGCGGCCGGGCGGCAGGGCCGCGACTGGACGGGACGCTCGTCCGGTCCGGACTCCAGGCCGACCGGCTCGGGCAGAACCCCGGCCCCGTCACCCCGCCTGGCCGAGGACGTCCAGGTAGTGCGGGTTGTACATCAGGCCCAGGACGTTCCCCCAGGGGTCGATGACCGAGGCGGTGACGAACCCGGTGCCCCGGTCGCGCGGCGCGTCGTGCTCCTTCGCCCCCATCGCCACCAGCCGGGCCAGCGTCTCGGGGACGTCGTCCACGTGCCAGTAGACCAGGGCCCCCGCAGGGCCGCCGACGGTGGCGGGGTCGGGGGTCATGGCCAGCGGCGAGCCGGCGTACTGACTGTGGATGACGCCGAACTCGTGCCGGTAGTCGCCGATCCGCCACTCCATGTACGCCGGGGTGTCCATGTACGGCGGGATCCCGAACAGCTCGGTGTACCAGCGCTTGGTGGCCTCGAAGTCGGGCGAGTAGAAGGACACGGTGGTCAGTCCTCGGAGCATTGCGGTTCCTCTCACGGGGTCGTGCTCGGCAGGTGACCATCATCAGCCCCGAAAGTGCTCACCGAATGACTACTTTTCCGAACAAATCCGCCGCGAGGAACGCGGTTCAGTCGAGGACGGCGGTGAAGGTCCGGCCGTAGGCGTGACGGGTGGTCGCCTGGACGAGGGTCCCGCCCGGCACCCGGCGCACCGTCACCCCCTCGTCGGACGACGACGGCCGCAACCGCGCCCCCCGCAGGACGACGGAGACGTGGTCGCGCTTCATCGTGGGGTCGGCCAGGGCGACGACCGTGCGCCCGCCGTCCGAGCGGACGATCACCGAGGCGGGGCCGTCCACGAGCAGGTGCTCGACCCGGCGCGGCGGGCCGTCGGAGAAGACGTTGCAGGCGACGATGCCGAGGCCCTGGTGCCGGACGGCCTGGACGTGCCGGTCGTTCTCCAGGACGGTGATCGGCCCCTTCGCATAGGCGCGCAGGCCCGCCTCGGTGGCGTTCGGGACCAGGGCGTAGGCGAGCGCCGTCAGGGACCCGCCGGCGGGATGGGTGACCGAGGCGGTGAAGACGGACTTGGTGACGCTCGTGTCGGGATTGGACACCCGGACGACCCGGCGGCTGCGGGTGACCGTCTCCAGCCCCGCCGAGACGGGCTGCCTGCTGAGGAAGGCGTACCCGACGGCGGTGCCCCGGGTGCCGTTGGCGTAGCGCAGCCACCGTACGGGCACGTCGCCGGAGCCCGGCTCCCAGGGGCGGCCGTCCCACCGCTCCCCCGTGACCGCGACGGCGTCCTGCGGCGCGGCGACGCGGCTGTCCACGGTGCTGACCGCGTCGCGACCGCCCTGGCCGGACACGTCCGCGGCCAGCACCACCACCTCGTCGTCGAACATGAACCACGACTTGGTCGCGCGCGCGTTCCGGTACCCGACGAAGTCGTCCGGCAGCAGGCCCGCCTGCTTGGCGGTGTAGGCGGCGTCGTCCGTCTGGACCATCCCGGCCGCGCCGTACGCGCCGAGCGTCGCGCCGCCGGAGAAGGCGTTGCCGGCGCGCGGGAAGTACACGTAGGTGTTCTGGGACTCCGAGGAGGAGGTGAAGTTCAGCGGATGCCCGGGGTTCTCGTACCAGAAGCGGCCGTACAGGTCGGGCACCGTGCGCCGCTCCTCCACCGGCGCGGTCACCCCGGCCAGCCGGTACGGCGAGACGACCGTGTAGTGGTCGGCGCCGAAGACCTGGCTCTGGTCCTCGCCCGCGAGATACAGGTGGTAGGCCCCGTCACCCTGGAACCAGGGCATCAGGTTCTCGCCGTTCATGTACTCGTACTTGCTGATCCGCTCCGAACTGCGCGCCAGCGCGAAGGCGTAGCCGGGACGCCGGTGGACGGTGCGGTCCATGGCGTTGAAGGCCACGCACCGCTCGGGCGGGTTCAGGTCGGCGGCCGGGACGGCGGCGTCGGCGCGGATGGCGGCGTAGCGGGCGATGCTCACCGGGGACAGGAACGCGGCCGGGTCGGCGGCGGGCAGGAACCTCAGGTACTTCTTCAGCGGCAGCGCGTCCTCGACGTGGTCGGCCAGATCGGCGATGGCCTCCACGATCACGCCGATGTCGGCGTACCCGGTGGCGGTGCGCGAGACCGCCCGTCCCTTGACGATCTCCATCAGCCAGCCCTCGAAGATCAGCGGGGCGAACCCGTCGGTGATCCACCGCTGCACCACGCCCGGCAGCCCGGCGACGCCGCCGCCGACCCCTTCGAGCATCTTGAGCGTCTGCACGACGCGGGTCAGCAGGATCCGGCCGTACGAGCCGGTGTAGGCGACCGAGTGGTGCTGGATGAACGAGCCGTCCTGGTAGTAGCCGTCGGTGACGCCGTGCTCCAGCCGGTACGGGTCGATGGTGGCGAAGACGGTGGCCTGGTCGGAGATGGCCTTGGTGACGCGGGCGTCGTCGGCGGTGAGCGCGCCCTGGAGGAGCCGGTTGGCGGTGATGTCGGCCAGGTTCGCACCGGTGTGGAAGCGGGAGTCGAGGTCGACGTCGCCGTTCTCGCCGTTGCGCAGGTAGGCGTCCATGGAGGCGAGGTACGTGCCGGTCAGCTCGCCGCGGGACGCCTCGGGCAGCAGGGCGAGGGTCCGGCTGACGTGGGTGGGGATGCCGATCTCCCAGTTGTGCCAGTTGCCGTAGTAGCCCGCGGCCTGGTCGCCGAAGTACCGCTCGTGCAGCAGGCGCAGGCCGTCGGTGACGCGCTGCTGGGCGGCGGCGTCGTCGAGGAGCGCGCTGCCGGGGGCGCGGGTGGCGAGGACGATCTCGTACAGGTACTGGTAGGCCAGCCGGAGGTTGGCGTCGTCGGTGCCGAGCGGCAGGCCGGCGAACAGTTCGCCGCCGCTCGCCCGGTCCATGGCCGTCAGCCGCTGCCTGGCGGTGCCGAGGATCGCCGCGAGCTTGCCCGCCACCTCGGGACGGGCGTTGACGTCGGGGGTCCCGGCGAGCATGGCGACGGTGTTGGCGAGCAACCTCGGGTGATCGACCGCCGCGGCGCGCGCGGGCGAGGGGACGACGGTGAGCAGGCCGGCGGCGGGGAGCAGGGAGAGAACCTGGCGGCGGGACATGTACGGCACGGCGGGCTCCAGGCCGTTGGGGGATACGCTGGGCTCACCGTACATGATCTTCAGCGGGCTTCACAGGGAGCAGGTGGGCCGGTACGGCGCACGGTCCCCAAGGTCTCCGTGAGTCACGTCCCGGCCGCCGCCTCGTGCTCTAGCCGGTGTACGCGCCCAGCCGCTCGACCGCCCGGTGGTAGGAGCGGGCCAGCCGCTCGCACGCGGACCTGCGCAGGTCGGCGTAGGCGGCGCAGACCTGGCGCAGGTCGTACAGGAAGGCGCTGTCGACGTGTTCCTTGTTCTCCGGGAAGCGGTCGACCGCCCGGTAGTTGCGGTAGCCGAAGTCGTGGCGCATGCACGGCGTCCGGAAGTCGAAGCCGAGGGGCTGGTCGGGGCTGCCGGAGCACAGGTCCGTGGTCCAGTCGAAGGCGTAGGACGTCCAGGACGAGGGGTCCTGCCTGGCCGCGCGCCAGGCGGCGGCGCTGTCGGCGGTGGGCTGGGTGAGCGCCGAGAGCGCGCTGAGCTGCTGCTCCAGCGTCACGGCCGGGGCCGGGAGCGCGGTGATCAGGACGAGGGCGGCGAGCGACGATCCAACCATCAGAGCTGCTTCTTCTCCTGCTGCCGGGAAGCTGTCATGGACAGCTTCGCCCGGCCGCCCGGCGCTCAGGCGGAAGCGCGGGCAATGCCGGGTTCAAGGTTCGGCAGGAGGCCGGAAGCGCGTGGTCAGGCGCATCCTGATGTCGTGCTCGGCCCACAGCACGAACCGTTCCACGGGCACCACGGGGTGCTCCTCGACCGGCTCGAGGCGGAACCTCCTGAGCAGCACGGCCAGCACGAGTTCGGCCTCCACCATGGCCAGGCTCGCGCCCTCGCAGGCACGCGGCCCCAGCCCGAAGGGGAGGTAGGCGTACCGGTGGCGGCGCGCCGACGCCTCGGGGGTGAACCGGTCGGGGTCGAACGTCTCCGGGTCCGGCCAGTGCTCGGGGTTCAGGTGCACGGCCCAGAACGGGTAGAAGATCGTGGTGCCCGCGGGGACGATGTGGGGGCCGAGGGCGAGTTCCCCGATGGTCTCGCGGGCGCCGTACGGGCCCGGCGGGAAGAGGCGCATCGACTCCTTGAGGCACCTTTCCAGGTACGGCAGCCGCCTGAGGTCGGCGTACGACGGGGCCGGCCGGTCGCCGAGGACGGCGTCCAGCTCCGCGGCCACCCGCGCGGCGGGCTCCGGGTGGCGCGACAGCAGGTGGAGGGTCCAGGAGACGGCCACGCCGGTGGTGTGGTGCGCGGCCAGCATGATCATGAGGACGCTGTCGCGGATGCGGGCGGCGCTCAGCCCGGCCTCGTCGAGGGCGGCGACGAGGTCGCTGCCGCCGGCGGCCAGCACGCCGTCCACGACCCCGCGCAGGTGGGCCAGCGCCAGCCCGGCCCGCGTCAGGTCGTCGTCGCTCTGGGGGCCGCGGCCCAGGTGGACGGTCAGCACGGTCTCGAAGGCGCGCACCACCCCTGCGGGATCGTCGATGTCGCCGCCGAGGGCGTACTGGCAGATCATGCGCAGGGACAACGCGCTCAGGTCCTGTTGCAGCGTCACCTCGCCGGTGGCCGCCCAGCGGTCGGCCAGGTCGGTGGCGAGGGCGGTGAAGGCGGCGAAGTGGGCCTCGTGGGAGCGGCGGCCGGCCAGCACCGACAGCAGCGCGCGACGGAACGGGGTGTGCTCATGGGCGGGGAGCGTCTGCAGGTTGCCCGCCTCGCACAACGGGGCGAGGAACTCGAAGAGCCTCTCAGGACGGTTGTCGATCGCGGCCGTGGCCTCCAGGAGCACGGGGTCGGCCACCGAGACGGCCGAGGGCGCGCCGGGGAGCTGGAAGCGCACCAGCGGGCCGTACCGTTCGTGCAGCCGGAGCTGGTAGGCGTGCAGGCCGCCGGCGGCCGTGATGGCACTCAGCCCACTGTCCGGCCGGTCGGGTGGTCCGGGAATGTCGCGCACGCCGCCACGGTCTCCCGAGCGCGCCCGCCTGGCAAGCCTCGACACGATCACGGCGCCCGGCGGGCATGACGGGCGGCACGGCGCCGCGTACGCTCGGATCTCGCCGGCCTGTTCCGGGGCCCACTGTGGGTGGCCGGCGAGCTTGTCCTCCATGAGAACACCGTGCGTCACCAGGTGCGAAGGGCATCGGCCCGAGCGCCCCGACCACGGCTGCCGCTGAGAACGGAGAGTGCTTCATGGCGCACATCGAGCTGAACAACGACGACCCGGGGATCACCGGGCTGCTGCGGTACCGTCCCGAGACCGGCAGGGCGCTGAGCGAGCTGGCCGAGGTGCTGTTACGGGGCGACAACACGCTGTCGCGCGGCGAGCGCGAGCTGATCGCCTCTTACGTCTCCACGCTCAACGAGTGCCGCTTCTGCGCGGGCTCCCACAGCGCTTTCGCCGCGGCGCAGCTCCCTGAGGGCATGGAGCTGGTGTCCGCCGTCTGCGCGGCACCCGACACCGCGCCGATCTCCGAGAAGCTGCGCGCCCTGCTGCGGGTCGCGGCGGCCGTCCAGCGCGGCGGCGGCTCGGTCACGGCCGACGACGTCGCGGCGGCCAGGAAGGCCGGGGCCGACGACGTGGAGATCCACGACACGGTGCTGATCGCCGCCGCGTTCTGCATGTTCAACCGGTACGTGGACGGCCTGGGCACGAGCGTGCCCGCCGACCCCGCCGTGTACGAGCGGCGCGCCGCCCAGATCGTCGAGCACGGATACCGCTGAGACGTACGCGTATGGAGATGAGCGTGCCTGCCATGGACCGTCTCATCTCCATCGCGGCACCATAGGTCCATGCTTGCTCTGGCTCTCCTCACACTCGTGCTGCACGGCGCCCTCACGGGCCTGTTCTACGCCTTCTCCATGTCGGTCGTCCCCGCCCTGAACGCCATCGACCCCCGCCGGGCCGAGGAGGCCATGCGCAGCGTCAACAGGAAGATCCTCAACCCGTGGCTCTTCCTCGTGTTCCTGGGCTCGCCGGCGGCGGCGCTGGTCACCGGGTTCCTCGCCGACGCCCCGGCGTCCGCCTGGTTCTTCGCCGCCGCCGGGGTCAGCTTCGTCGGCTCGTTCCTGTTCACCATGGTGATCAACGTGCCGATGAACAACGCGCTCGACGCCGGGACCATGGAGTGGCGGCGGTTCGCGCCGCGCTGGGCCGCCGCGAACGCCGCGCGCACGGTGGCGTCGGCGGTGGCCCTGGTCCTGGTCGGGATCGGCCTGACGGGTCTGTGAGCGCGCGGATGAAAGGATCGGATGTCGCTCTGATCTGAAAGGTTCCCGAGATGGCTCCGAACATCGCCACCGCGCGCCGCGTCGAACTGCCCGAACTGCTCGACTTCCTGCGGCCCCGGCACCACGGCCTGCTGTCCACCACCCGCGCGGACGGCCGGCCCCAGCTCTCGCCCGTCTCCTGCGGCGTCGACGAGGGCGGCAGGATCGTGGTCTCCACCTATCCCGACCGCGCCAAGGCGGTCAACGCCCGCCGTGACGAGCGCGTGTCGATGTGCGTGCTGTCCGACGACTGGAACGGCCCGTACGTGCAGGTGGACGGCCGGGCCGAGGTGCTGGACATGCCCGCGGCGCTGGAGCCGCTCGTCGAGTACTTCCGGTGCATCGCCGGCGAGCACCCCGACTGGGACGACTACCGCGAGGCCATGCGCCGCCAGGACAAGTCGCTGATCCGCATCCACATCGACCGCTGGGGCCCCGTCGCGACCGGCGGCTTCCCCGCCCGCCTGGCCGCCGACCAGTGAGCTCCGCCGCTCACACCATGGCCAGGTAGCCGGCCAGCTCCTCGGCCGAGGAGGTGGCGATCCCGACGTACCCGTCCGGCCGGACGAGCGTGTGCCGGGCCCCGCCGTACGGCCGCGCGGGGACGTACGCGCGCACCTCGGGACCGCCGGGCACGCGGGGGGCGGGGTCGGGTGACAGCAGCGTGAAGTGCGGCCCGCGCAGCAGGTCGAACATCCGCGCCCGGCTCCCCCCGGCCAGCTCGACGGGCCCGTCCGGCACGCGGTCGCCGCCGTTCCCGGCCAGCGAGCCGCCCCGGTAGCTCAGCGTGAGCTGGTAGGTCTCCTCGTCGCGCCGGACGGTCTTCTTCCCGTACAGCTCCGAGCTGAGGCCGAGCACGTGGGCGGCGATCGGGCGGCGTTCCTCCTCGTAGGTGTCCAGCAGCGCGTCCGGCGCGCCCGCCAGCACCCGGGCGAGCTTCCAGCCCAGGTTGTAGGCGTCCTGGACGCCGGTGTTGAGCCCCTGCCCGCCCGACGGCGGGTGCACGTGGGCGGCGTCCCCGGCCAGGAAGACCCGGCCGGCGCGGAAGCGGTCGGCGAGGCGGATGTTGACCCGGTAGAGCGACGACCACAGCAGCTCGGTGACCCGCACGCCGCGCGTCATCGACCGCTCCGCGATCAGCCGCTGGAACCACTCCACCGTGTCCAGCGGCACGTCACCCGGCTTCAGCGAGGCGAGCACCTGGAAGGACCCGGTGCCGGCCATGGGGTACAGCGCCACCATGCCCTTGCCGGGGCGGGCCCACATGTGGATGCGGTCCCTGGCCAGGCCCTCGGCCCGCACGTCGGCCAGGGCCATCCGCTCCTCCTCGCGGGTCTCGCCGGTGAAGCCGATGCCGAGGGCCTTGCGCACCTTGCTCCTGCCGCCGTCCGCCGCGACCAGGTAGCGCGCCCGCACGCTCCGCCCGCCGCCCAGCCGGGCGGTCACCCCGTCCGCGTCCTGCTCGAACGCGGTCAGCTCGGCGTCCTGGTCCACCCGCCCGCCCAGCTCCGCCAGCCGCTCCCGCAGCACCGCCTCGGTGCGCCACTGCGGGTGCATCACCACCATCGGGTACGGCACGGCGTCGGTGGGCCGGGCCGGCTTGTGCATGCGCATCCGCCAGACGGGCACCGGGCCGACCCTGACCAGCACCGGCGGGTACGGCGCGGCGCTCGCCAGGATCCGGTCCACCACCCCCAGGTCGTCGAAGACCTCCTGTGTGCGGGGCTGGAGCCCCTTGCCCTTGGAGCCGTTCGCCGGCCCGGCCGCCCGCTCGACGACGCGGCAGCGCACGCCGCGTCTGGCCAGGTCCACGGCGAGGGTCAGGCCGGTGGGTCCGGCGCCGACGACGAGCACGTCTGTGGTGTTCTCGGTCATGACCCGACCGTGCCAGGCGGCGCTGCCGGATCCCTGTCAGCCGCTGCCGGCCCGGAGCACTCCCGCGGGCGGAATTGTCAGTGCCGGAGACGATGATTGACCCATGACCGAGACGCCGCCCATCACCGTCCTGCTCGACGACACGGCCTACGCCGAAGCCGTGCAGCTCGCCGTCGACTCCGCCGCGGCCTACTACGCCGACGGCACCTCGACGCTCGACGACGACGCCTACGACCAGCTCGTCCGCGGCATCACGGCCTATGAGGAGAAGCACCCCGAGTCGGTGCTGCCGTCGTCGCCGACCGGCAAGGTGGCCGGCGGCGCCGTGGTGGGCGACGTGCCGCACACGGTGCCGATGCTCAGCCTCGACAACGTCTTCGGGCCCGAGCAGCTCGCCGACTGGGCGGCCGGGCTGGAGCGCCGGCTCGGACGGCCCGTCACCGCGTGGAGCGTGGAGCCCAAGCTCGACGGTCTGGCGATCTCGGCCCGCTACCGGCACGGCCGGCTGGCGCAGCTCGTCACGCGCGGCGACGGCACCGCGGGCGAAGACGTCTCGCACGCCATCGGCACCATCGTCGGCCTGCCCGACCGGCTCGCCGACGCCGTGACGGTGGAGCTGCGGGGCGAGGTCATGATGACGGCCTCCCAGTTCGAGCAGGCGTGCGCCAAGCGGGAGGCGCACGACGGCACCACGTTCGCCAATCCGCGCAGCGCCGCCGCGGGCACGCTGCGCGCCCAGGACCGGCCCTACGTGTGCGAGCTGACGTTCTTCGGCTACGGCGTGCTGCCGCCGCCCGACGACGACTCCGAGTTCGCCGTCCGGCTGCGGGGGCTGCCGCACAGCCAGGTCATGGGCTGGGTCGCGGCGCAGGGCGTGCAGACCACGGCCGCCACGCCGGTGGCCGGCATCCTGGCCGAGACCCTCGACCAGGTGCAAGCCCGGGTCGAGGAGATCGCGGCGGCGCGGGCCGAGCTGCCGTTCGGCATCGACGGCATCGTGATCAAGTGTGATCTGGCGGGCGACCAGGCCGAGGCCGGGTTCAGCTCGCGGGCGCCGCGCTGGGCGGTGGCGTACAAGCTGCCCGCCACCGAGAAGATCACCAAGCTGCTCCGGGTGGAGTGGAACACCGGGCGCACCGGCATCATCGCCCCGCGCGCCGTGCTGGAGCCGGTCAAGCTCGACGGCAGCGTCGTCACGTACGCCACCCTGCACAACGTCGCCGACATCACCCGGCGTGGCCTGATGCTGGGCGACAGCGTGACCGTCTACAAGGCGGGCGACGTGATCCCCCGCGTCGAGGCGCCGGTGGTGCACCTGCGCACCGGCGACGAGCAGCCGATCCCGATCCCGGAGCTCTGCCCGCAGTGCGGCGACGCGATCGACCGCTCCCAGGAGCGCTGGCGCTGCGTGCGCGGGCGCAACTGCCAGGCGATCGCCTCCATCATCTACGCGGTCGAGCGCGACACCCTCGACATCGAGGGCCTGGCGGCCAGCCGCGTCAAGCAGATGTTCGACACCGGGCTGATCGCCGACTTCGCCGACCTGTTCTTCCTCACCCGCGAGCAGCTCCTCGGGCTCGAGCGGATGGGCGAGACCAGCACCGACAACCTGCTCGCGGCCATCGAGCAGGCCAAGACCCGCCCGCTCAGCAGGGTCTTCGCGGCGCTCGGGGTGCGCGGCACCGGCCGCGCGATGAGCCGCCGCATCGCCCGTCACTTCGCCACGATGGACGAGGTCCGCGCGGCCGACGCCGAGGCGATCCAGCGGGTCGAGGGCATGGGGCCGGAGAAGGCGCCGCTCGTGGTGGCCGAGCTGGCCGAGCTGGCCCCGCTGATCGACAAGCTCGTCCGCGCCGGGGTCAACATGATCGAGCCCGGCGCCACCCCGCCGTCCGCCGAGCCCGTGGCCCCGGGGCAGGAGCTGCCGCTCGCCTCGATGTCGGTGGTGGTCACCGGCACGATGACGGGCCCGCTGGCCGCGCTGTCGCGCAACGAGGTCAACGAGCTGATCGAGCGGGCGGGCGGCAAGTCGTCCTCCAGCGTCTCCGCCAAGACGGCGCTGCTGGTCGCGGGTGAGAAGGCGGGCTCGAAGCGGGCCAAGGCCGAGACTCTGGGCGTGCGCGTCGTCAGCCCGGAGGAGTTCGCCGACCAGGTCAGCGCCTTCCTCTGACGGCCGCACCGGCGCGCGGTCGCCTCGCTGCCAGGTGCGCTCACCTCGCGAGGGTGGAGCGGCGGGGCGGTGCGCCAAACGGGCCGGGCACGCTGATCTCCTTCGTGGCCTGCGGTGAGATCGGTGCCGACATGCCCGGACGCTAACAGTCCGGTTTTATGGGGAAGAAGCGGGTTCGCCGCATGTCCATCGGGCCGTCACCGAAAGTTCGGCCGCCCATTCTGTCGGTGTCACCGTTCATACTCACCGTCAGCACCGGCCTTTCGGGAGGAAAACGATGGCGAGGCGTTCCGGACACCGCAGGAAGCGGTCCAAGTCAAGCGGCAGGCAGCAGTTGTGGCTGCTCAGCCTGCTGGTGGCAGGCATTGCGGTCGCCCTTTTCGCGAAATTCGCCATCGAGAATCCGGTGCCGGCGATAGGCGTGGCCATGCTGCTGGCCGCCGCGTGCTGTGCCGCGCTTTTCATTCGATATCGGGTCATCCAGGCCCAGCGCCGGCAATTTCTCGCGGCCAACGCGGAATTGGCGAAGGTCGATCTCATGACCGGCCCGCAATTCGAGCACCTCGTCGCCGAGTTGATGATCGCCGAAGGTTTCCGCCGGGTCGTCGAACGGGGGCGCAGTGGTGACGGCGGCGTCGACGTCACCGCCGTGGCGCCCGGCGGCGTCCCGTACGCCGTGCAGTGCAAGCGCTACAGCCGGTCCGTCGGCGCGCCCGAGGTGCGCAACTTCCTGGGGGCGCTGGCCAACGCCTTCGACGGGTACACCGGCGTCCTGGTCACCTCGGGCCGCCTGACCCGGCAAGCCCGTGCGGAGGCGCTCGACGCCCGGCAGCCGCTGCTGCTCGTCGAGCGCGATCGGCTGGCCGACTGGCTGACCGGCCGGAGCACCCTGCTGCCCCGGCGGGTGCCGCCGCTGGTGGAAGGGGAGGAGCTGGCGGGGTGAGCCGCTCGCCCGGTCGTCGTGGCCGGGGCGGGGCGGGGTCACCGGGGAGCCGTCCATCGGGCGGATCAGAACTGGGCGCAGATGGCGGTGTCCAGCGCGGCCTCGACGTGCTTCAGGCCGGCGGCCGTGGTCGGCAGGTGGGTGACGGCGACGGCGGCGGCGCGGCCGTCCTCGGTGGCGGCGTTGGTGGTGGAGAAGCCGGGGATGGAGCCGCCGTGGCCCCAGGCCGTGACACCGCACGACAGCTTCACGCTGCTCAGGCCCAGGCCGTACTGGGCGTTGGGGCCGAGCATCGGGGCCTTGACGGTGGTGCGCATCTCCTTGAGCTGCGCGGGCTTGAGCAGCTTGCCGTCGATGAGCGCGGTGAAGAAGCGGTTCAGGTCGCTGGGGGTGGAGATCATCTGCCCGGCGGTCCACGCCTGCGACGGATCGAAGGAGCTGACGTCGGTCATCGGCCGCTTGGGGTCGTCCCGGTGGTAGCCGGTGGGGTGCGGGGTGCGGATCTCCTGGTCGCCGCTGCGCGGGAAGTAGGTACGGGTGAGGCCGAGCTTCTTGACCGTGCGCCTGGTGATCTCCTCGCCGGCCGGGCGGCCGGTGACCTTCTCGATGAGCAGGCCCGCGACGATGTAGTTCGTGTTGGTGTACTGCCACTTCGCGCCGGGGGCGAACTGCGCCTTCTTCGCCAGCGCCATGTCGAGGAGCCGCCGGGGCTCGAAGTGGGTGTGCTGGTAGGGCAGGATGCCCTTGGCCAGGAAGTCGGTGTACTCGGGCAGGCCGCTGGTGTGCTGCAGGAGCTGGCGCACGGTGATGCGGCGGCCGTCGATGCCGTCGCCGCGCAGCAGGCCGGGCAGGTAGGTCTCGACCGGGGCGTCCAGCTTGACCTTGCCCTCGCCGACGAGCTGCAGGACGGTGACGGCGGTGAAGGTCTTGGTGTTGCTGCCGATCCGGACGTACCCGTCGGCCGGCGGCTGCTCCTTCAGCCCGGCGGTGTAGTCGCGCATCCGGCCGTCGCGCGACCGCACGGAGGCGAGCGCGGCGGGGAAACCGTCCTTGAGCACGAGCTCCATCAGGTTCGCCTGGACGGCGGGGGAGGCCGAAGCGGTGGTCTGGGTGGCGGCGGCCTGGGTGGCGGTGCCGCAGACGACGGCGAGGGCGAGGGCGGAGGCGCCGGTCCAGCGCTGGAAGCTCGTTGCGATCATGCGTCAAAACTACGGACCGTCAGGGGGTGGCGACGATCCCGTACACGGGACAGATCATGGTAGGGCCTGCCCTACCGTCCGCCCTTCACGAACCTGCCCCTACGCCCCCGCCGCGCCGCAGGTCGTCGGGGGTGTCACGGCTCCCGGGAGCGAAGGAACGCCTCCAGCGCGGCCCGTACGGCGGCCCGGGTGGGTTCCAGCGCGACCCCGTGCTCCCAGAGGAGTTTGCCCGCCGTGCCTGACTTGTCGTGCAGCAGGCCGAGCAGCATGTGCTCGGTGCCGATGTAGTTGTGCCGGAGCTCGGCCGTCTCGGTGAGCGCGGCCGTGAGGGCTCGACGGGCGCCGGCCCCGACCGAGAGCGCGGCGGGCGAGCCGGAGCCGGTGGGCAGCCGGCCTTCCAGCGCCTCGCGGAGCAGGGCGGGATCGACGTCCTGGGCGGCGATCGCCTGGACGGCCAGCGTGTTCGGGTCGTCGAGGATGCCGAGCAGCAGGTGACCGGCCTCGATGGCGGAGCCGCCCAGGCGGCGGACGTGCGCCTCGGCCCGGTCGAGGGTCTGCCTGGCGCGGCCGGTGTAGCGCTCGAACGCCCCCGACCGCGCCAGGTCGGCGATGGTGAGGCTGGACCAGCGCCGCCCGTAACGCTGCTGGGCCGCCTGGCGGCTGATGCCCAGGTGGTCGCCGATGTCGGCCCATGAGCAGCCCTCGGCCCGCGCCAGTTCGACGAGGTAGCCGAGCAGGCGGTCGCCGATGTTCCGCTGGTCGGACAGCACGCCTTCGGCCACGGTGAGGCGGGTCAGGGCGTCGGTGTCGTCGGCGCTGCGGGCTTCGACGATCGACAGCAGTTCGGCGAGGTCGGGTAGCTCTGGCACCCCACCATTATGACTGTCAATGCTCTCCTTGACATATTCGAAGTGTCAATGCGAGCGTTGACACATGGACATCAGCGCGCTGCAAGAGGCGCTCGACGCGTACGTGCCGGAGATCATGCGGGTCTGCGGGACGCCGGGGCTGTCGATCGCGGTGGGCGTGGGCACGGAGGTGGCGATCGCCGCCGCGTACGGGCACGCGGACCTGGCCACCGGCCGCCCGATGACGGTGGACACCGTCGGCCCCACGGGTTCGGACTGCAAGCCGTACACCGGCGTCGCCGCCCTGCGGCTGGTGGAACGCGGCGTGATCGGGCTCGACGATCCGATCGACCGTCACGTACGGGTCGTCAATCCGTACGGGCGGCGGCCGATCACGCTGCGGGACCTGCTCACCCACCGCAGCGGACTGGGCCCCGGCATGGGCGACTTCGACCGGGTGCCGCCCCCGCCGCTGGGTGAGCACCTGCGGCGGGTGCTCGACGCGGGCCGGTCCGACGCCTACGGCGGCACGCTGGCGCCGTTCTGGACCGGCCCCGTGGGAGCCGGCTACCAGTACAGCAACGTCGGGATCGCCCTGGCCGGGCACCTCGTCGAACTGCTCGACCCCGACGGGGCCGGCTTCTCCGAGCGGGTGGCGCGGGAGGTGTTCGAGCCGCTGGGGATGGGCTCGACCGTGTTCCCCCGGGCCCAGCATCCCGACTTCGTGCCGGCCGGGCTGCTGGCCCGCCGCTCCACCGGGTACGCGACCCTGCCCGGCCTCCACCTGCCGCTGCCCACGCTCTACCCCGGGGACTACCCGGCGGGCTCCGCGCTGAGCACACCCTCCGACCACGCCAGGTTCGTGCTCGCGCTGCTCAACGGCGGGGCGCTGGGCTCCGGCCGGATCCTGTCCCCCGCCATGGCCACGCGGATGATCACGGCCCAGGCGAGCGGCGGCACCCTCGCGGGGCCGCGTCCCGACCTGTCCGTCGGCCTGGTGTTCAACGTCTTCGGCGGCGAGCACCCGTACGTCGGGCACGGCGGCGAGTACCCGTGGGGCTGGTGCCACTTCACGCGCGGGTGGACCGAGGACCGGGTGGCGCTGGTCGTCGCCGCCAACCAGTTCGACCTGGGCGACTTCGGGCTGTCCGACCGGCCCAGCCACGCGGCGGCCCGCCTGGTCGCCGAGATCGTCACCGCCTGGGTCCACGGCGACGACCCCCGGCCCCGGCGCACCCTCGCGGCGAGCCGGAGCTACCTGGCCGGGCTCCTGGTCGGCGACCGGCTCACGACCCGGCTGGGCATCGCGTCGTCCCCCGCGCCGGAGGACGTCACGCGGATCGCCTCGGGCGCGGTGGCCTCGCAGCCGTGGGATCCGGAGGCGTTCCAGCAGGCCGTACGGCGGGTACGGCTGACGGCCACCCCCCTGGCGGACAACGCCGCGACCGTACGCGGGGAGTTCCCGGAGCACGAACTGGCGCTGCTGACCCGGCAACTCGGCATACCCGGCCTCGTCTCCCTACTGGCGGGCCCCGGCCCGTCGGCGGGGAAGTGAGCGTGGACGGCGGCGACGTGGTGTCGGAGGCGCTGGCCGTCGCCGTGTCGGCGGGCGTGCCGACGGTGTTGTGGGGCAGCCCCGGCACCGGCAAGACCTCGGTCGTGGTGGCCCTCGCCGAGGCCCTGAACTGGCCCGTCGAGGTGGTCGTCGGCTCGATCAGGGAGCCGAGCGACTTCGCCGGCCTGCCGGTGGTCGCCGACGGCGCGGTCCGGCTGGCCCCACCGGCCTGGGCCCAGCGGCTGGCCGCGGCCGGTCACGGGCTGCTCTTCCTGGACGAGCTGACCACGGCTCCTCCGGCGGTGCAGGCCGCGATGCTCCGGGTGGTGCTGGAGCGCGTGGTGGGCGACGTGCGACTGCCGGACAAGGTGCAGGTGGTCGCCGCCGCCAACCCGCCCGAGGAGGCCGCCGACGGCTGGGACCTGACGCCGCCGCTGGCCAACCGGTTCGTGCACCTCAACTGGCCGGTGGACGGCAGGCGCATCGCGCGCGGCCTGGCGGTGGGGTTCCCCGCTCCGCCGCTGTCCGCCTTCGCCCGGCCGCCGTCCCGCGAGCAGGTGGTGCGGGCGCGGGCGACCGTGGCGGCGTTCCTGGAGGTCAGGCCGGTGCTGGCACTCCAGGTTCCGTCGGGCGGGGGCCAGGGGTGGCCGAGCCCTCGGTCGTGGGAGGCGACGGCCACGCTGGCGGCCGCGTGCGAGGCCGCCGGCTCCTCGGACGACGTGCTGGCCGCGCTCGTGACCGGGGCCGTCGGGGAGGGGGCCGCGCTGGAGTTCCTGTCCTGGCGGGAGCACCTGGACCTGCCGGACCCGGTGGCGGTGCTCGCGGACCCGGACGGGTTCGAGCTGCCCAGGCGCGGCGACCGGGCCTTCGCCGTACTCACCTCGGTGGTGGCCGTCGCGGTGGCCGCCGGTGACGTGACGAGCTGGGACGCCGCCTGGCGGGTGATCGCCAGGGCCGCCCGCACCGCGCCGGACGTGGCCACCCTCGCGGCCCGCACCCTCGCCGGACGCCGGCCGCGCGGAGCCGCGATCCCGTCCGCGCTGCTGGAGCTGACCCCGATCCTGCGCGCGGCGGGGCTGCTCCCGTGATCGGTCCCGAGCTGTGGCAGAAGTGGTCGGCGGCCCGCGTCCGGGCCGCCCACCAGGCGCCCTACCTGGCCGGCGCGCTGCTCGCCCTCGACCCCGTCGTGGTCCCCGGCTCCGCCGCCGACCTGCGGCGCTTCCCGGCCGACCCGGGCTGGCACGTCTACGTCGGGGCCGGGGAGCTGGACCGGCAGAGCGTGCCGGAGGTCGGCTTCTGGCTCGTCCACCAGGTGACGCATCTCCTCCGCGAGCACGCCCGGCGCTATCCGGGCAGCACGATGCTGACACGCGCCCAGGACCAGCGCCGGTGGAACCTGGCCGCCGACGCCGAACTCGACGACGACCTCCTCCCGGAGACGTCCCCGCTCCCCGCCGACGCGACCACCCCCGCCTGCCTCGGCCTGCCGGACGGCTGGACCGCCGAGCAGTACTGGCACGCCCTGCCCGAGAACGCCCCGGCGCCGGAGGGCGACTGCGGCAGCGGGTGCGACGGCCTGCCCCGCCTCTGGGACCGCGACCTGCCCGGCCTCTCCCCTGCCACAGCCCGCCTGACCGCGCTCGACACCGCGCGCCGGATCCGCGAGCGCCTGAACGCCCAGGACGACGTGCCGGCCGGCTGGCGTCGCTGGGCCGGCCAGGTGCTCGAACCCTCCGTGAACTGGCGCCGCCACCTGTCCGCCGAGGTGCGCCGCGGCCTGGCCCAGGCGGCGGGCCGGGTGGACCACACCTACCGCAGGCCGTCGCGCAGGGCCGCCGCGCTGCCCGGAGTCGTCCTGCCGAGCCTGCGCCGTCCCCTGCCCCGCGTGACGGTGCTGATCGACACCTCGGGCTCGGTCACGGAGGGCATGCTGGCGCGGGCGTCGGCCGAGGTGGCCGGGGTGTTGCGGGCCGTGGGAGCCGGGCGGCGGCTGCTCACGGTGATCACCTCCGACGCGCGGGCCTACCCGCCGCAGGTCCTCGACCGCGTCTCCGACCTGCGGCTCACCGGCGGCGGGGGCACCGACCTGCGTGCCGGGTTCGCCGCCGCCCTGTCCCGGCGACCGCCGCCGGACCTGATCATCGCGATGACCGACGGCCGCACCCCGTGGCCGGCCCGGCCGCCCACCCCGACCAGGGTCGTCGTCGTCCTGCTCGACCCCTCCGGCGGGCCGGCCCCGGAGTGGGCACAGACCGTACACGTGCGAGGAGCGACATGACGTCATCGTTCGACCCGGCCCCGTACGAGGCCGCCGGGATCCCCGCCGCCGAAGGACGCCGCTGGTGGACGTGGCGGCTGACACCCGGGCAGGCGACCGCGTGGCGGCGGGCCGGCGTCACCGACCCCGCCGAGGCCGTCCAGTGGGGCACCGCGCACGTCGTCCCGGACGAGATCGCCGCCTGCCGCGCCGCGCGCCTCACCGCCGCCGAGGCCCTCCTCTGGCACGAGTACGAGTTCGGCCTCGCCGACGCCCTCGCGCTCAGGCGGCAGGGCCACACCCCGGAGCGGGCCCACGACCTCAGGCACGGCCGCCCGCCGCGCGACGCCGACGACCCGACCGCGCCGGGCGACGCGTTCACCAGCCTCATGGCCTTCGCGGGCGGCGGCGACCCCCGGGACCGGACCCAGCGGTTCATCGCCCGGCTGGGCAACACCGACGCGCTCGTCATCTACAGCTACTGCGGCCAGGACTGGGTGGACGACGAGGCCGCCGCCTGGGCCCGGCGCAACGTGGACGCCCCCACCGCGCGCATGTGGCGGGAGCTGGGTCTCAGGCCCGCCGAGGCCGACCGGCACATCAGGCGCGGACTCACCCCGATGGCGGTGGCACGGGCGTGGTGGCGGGCCGGCATCCCGTTCGAGGAGACGGCCTCCTGGGCGGGCGCCGGCCTCACCCCCGAGGAGGCGGTCGCCCAGCGCGCCATGGGCGTCACGGCCGAGCAGGCCGAGACCCTGCGCGCGCTCCGGGACGACCACCCACGGTGATCGTCGCGGCGGCGGGGCTCGCGCGACTCCCCCTGATACGCTCCGGCTGAGCCGTTTGGAGGAGCCGTGACCCCGCTGCTGCGACAGGTCCTCAGCCAGATCGACGGGCCCGACCCCCGGATCAACGAGGTGGTCTCCGCGCTCGTCAGCCACCTGCACGCCTTCGTCGAGGAGGTGCGGCCCACCGAGCGGGAGTGGGCCGCGGGCCTCGGCTTCCTCATCGACACCGGGCGCGCGTGCACGCCGCAGCGCAACGAGTTCATCCTGCTGTCCGACATGCTCGGCCTCACGAGCGCGGTCGACGGGGTGAACAACCAGGGCCCCGAGGGCATGACGCCGTCGTCCGTCGAGGGCCCGTTCCACTCGCCCGCGCCCGCGCGGGAGCCGGGCGCCTGGATCAGCCACGGCCCCGAGCGCTCGCGCGGCGTCCCGACGGTCGTGCACGGGCGGGTGCTCGACTGCGACGGCGCGCCGCTGCCCGGCGCGACGGTGGACCTGTGGCAGGCGGCCGACACCGGCCTGTACGACTCGCAGGACATCACCCAGACCCCCGGCAACCTGCGCGGCCTGTTCACCACCGACGCCGACGGCCGCTACTGGCTGCGGACGATCCGGCCGAGCAGCTACCCGGTGCCCACCGACGGCACGGGCGGCAGGCTGCTGCACGCCGTCGGGCGGCACCCGATGCGCCCCGCCCACCTGCACCTCCACGTGTCCGCCGCCGGCCACCGGCCGCTGACCACGCACGTGTTCATGGCCGGCGACCCCTATCTCGGCTCCGACGCGGCGTACGCGGTCAAGGACGACCTGGTCCGCGCGCCGCGCGAGCGGTCCGACGGCGCGTGGGGCATGGACGGCCCCTACGAGGAGATCGAGTTCGACCTCAAGCTCGTGCCGCTGACCTGGCAGAACGAGGCTTGACGCACCCCGGCCGACCCGCGGGTCGCCAAGCTCAGCCCGCGACCGCGCGCTGGGCGATCACCTGGTCGATGCGCAGCCGGACGAGGCACTCGCCGGGCACGGCGTTGCGCTCGCCGAACTCCCGCGCGCGCCCGTCGCCCATGTAACGCCTGCCGATCTCGACGGCCCACACCAGCATCTCCTCCAGGTCGGCCGAGATGCTCGCCTGGCCCTTGATGAGCACGTAGGAGTAGGGCGGCTGCTGGTCGTCCACGCACAGGGCCGCGTGCGGGTCGCGGCGCAGTGCCCTGCCCTTGAGGCCGGTCTCGGCGGTGTTGAACACCACCTCGTCGTCGTCGAGCAGAAACCAGATCGGCGTGACGTGCGGCAGGCCGTCGGGCAGCGTCACCGCGAGTTTCCCCGTGCGGGTGCCCGCCATCACGAACGCCCGCCACTCGCTGTCACTCATTCGTTCCATGCGAACACGCTACGTCACCGCGCAAAAGGGTTCGAGAACTGTCGGTGGCGGGTGGTAGAAAGCAGGTTCGATGTCCCACCTTGCCGAGTCCGGGGGCTTGAGCATGTCGATCACCAGCGAGTCGGAGTTCTCCGTCTCGGGCCCGCGCCACGACCGGCGCGGCCCGGTGCGCTGGCTCTGGTCCCACCTGCGCCGCCATCCGCTCCACCTGCTGGGCTTCCTCGGCGGGTCGCTGGTCATGGTGGTGCTCAACGCCCTGGTGCCGCAGTTCACCGGCGACGCCTTCGACGCCGTGCTCGGCGTGCGGGGCGAGCCGGCCGACGCGCTCGGGCTGATCGCGCTGGTGCTGCTCGCGATCGTGCTGGCGCGCGGGCTGTTCGACCTGGTCGCGCGGTTGTCGAGCGAGGTGCTGGCCAAGCGGCTGGAGCGCGACGCCCGCGACGAGCTCTACGTGAGCCTGCTCGGCAAGAGCCAGACCTTCCACAACCGGCAGCGGGTCGGCGACCTGATGGCGCGGGCGGCCAACGACATCCGGCAGCTCTCGATCATGATCACGCCGGGGGCCGACCTCATCGTCGACTCCGGGCTGACCGGGCTGGTGCCGCTGTTCTTCATCGCCGCCATCGATCCGCGGCTGCTGCTGGCGCCGGGTGTCTTCGCGGTCGTGTTCGCGCTCGCGCTGTGGCACTACATGCGACGGCTCAACCCGGTCGCGACCCGCATGCGGGAGGAGTTCGGCGATCTCAACGCCGGGCTCAACCAGGCGGTGCGTGGCATCGAGGTGATCAAGGTGACCGCGCAGGAGGAGCAGGAGCGGCTGCGCTTCCGGGCCAACGCGCGGCGCTACCGCGACTCCTTCGTCCGCAACGGGCTCGTGCAGGCCCGCTACCTGCCGACACTGCTGTTCGCGTTCGCCATGGCGGGGGGCCTGTGGCACGCGCTGCTCCTGCAGGCCGCCGGGGCCATCACGGTCGGCGAGCTGGTCGCGTTCATGGGGCTCCTGGGCATGCTCGGGTTCCCCACCCAGATGTCGATCTTCACGTTCTCGCTGATCCAGATCGGCATCGTGTCCGCGCGCCGGATCCTCGCCGTCGTCACCGCCGAGAGCGAGATCGACCAGCGGCCCGACGGGCACACCGCGCCGATCAGCGGCGAGATCGTCTTCGACGACGTCACGTTCGGCTACGACGGCGACGGCGACGGCGAGCCGGCGTTGCGCGGGGTGACGTTCACGGTGCGGCCGGGTGAGACCGTCGCCGTCGTCGGCGAGACCGGGTCGGGCAAGAGCACCCTCACCAAGCTGGTGCCGCGCATCTACGACGTCACCTCCGGGCGCATCCTGGTCGACGGCGTCGACGTGCGCGACTGGCACCTCGACTCGCTGCGCTCGCAGATCTCCACGATCGAGCAGGACATCGTGCTCTTCTCCCGCTCCGTCGCCGAGAACATCGCCTTCAGCAAGGGCCAGCGGGCCGACCGCGAGGCGGTCGAGCGGGCGGCACGTGACGCGCAGGCCGCCGAGTTCATCGAGGAGCTCGAAGACGGCTACGACACCGTCATCGGCGAGCGGGGCGTCACCCTGTCCGGCGGGCAGCGGCAGCGGCTGGCCATCGCGCGGGCGCTGCTGACCGATCCGGCGATCCTCGTGCTCGACGACTCCACCAGCGCCATCGACTCCGCGACCGAAGACCGCATCCAGCAGGCGATCGGCCGCATCCTCGAAGGGCGCACCACGCTGCTCATCACCCACCGGCTCTCCCAGATCCGCTGGGCCGACAAGGTGCTGCTACTGCGACGGGGACAGGTCGTCGACTTCGGCACCCACGACGAGCTGATCGGGCGCAGCCGTCTCTACCGGCGGGTCTTCGCCCACTACGACGAGAGCGACCTGCGCGACGAGGGCGACCCGCGCGGCGCGGGGCCGGTCCTGGCCGGGGAGCAGGGAGGGGCGCGCTGATGGGCTTCGTCATGGACGGCCTCGACGCCGAGGACTACGACCGCACCTACGACGACCGCGAGCTGCTGCGCCGGATCACGGCGTACTTCCGGCCCAAGCTGGGCGCCATGGTCCTGGTGGCGTGCATGATCGTGCTGGGCTCGGCCGGCCAGGCCGCCATCCCGATGCTCGGCAGCCTGGCCGTCGACGCGATCGCCGACGGCACCATCGGCGACGTCGGCTGGCTGCTGACCGTCGGCGTCCTGGCCACCGGGGTGTTGTCGTGGGCGTTCAACCACGTCCGGCAGAAGAACAGCGCGCGGGTCACCGGCGACGTCGTGCTGCGGCTGCGCGAGGACGCCTTCGACGCGGTGCTGGCCCGCGACCTGTCCTTCTACGACGAGACGCCGTCCGGCAAGATCGTCAGCCGGGTCACGTCCGACACCGACGACTTCGCCACCGTCTCCACGCTCACCATGGACCTCATCAGCCAGGTGCTGATGGTGGGGTTCGTCACCGCGCTGCTGTTCGTGCGCAGCGTGGAACTCGCCCTGCTGACGCTGCTGGTGGTGCCGATCGTGGTGGGGTTCGCGCTGCTGTTCAGGCGGCTGGCCAGGCTCAGCACCCGCCGGGCGCAACGCTCGCTCAGCCGGGTCAACGCCAACCTGCAGGAGACCATGGGCGGCATCGCCGTGGCCAAGAACTTCCGGCAGGAGCGGCAGGTCTACGACGAGTTCCGGCCGATCAACCGGCAGAGCTACCAGGTGACGCTGCGGCAGGGGTTCGTCTTCTCCGCCATCTTCCCCGTGCTCTTCCTGGTGGCCGGGCTCGGCACGGTCGCGCTCGTCCAGCTCGGCGGCTCGGCCGTCCTCGACGGCGGGCTGTCGGCCGGCGACTGGTACCTGTTCCTGCAAGGGGTCTCGCTCTTCTGGTTCCCGCTCACGTCCATCGCCGCGTTCTGGTCACAGTTCCAGCAGGGCCTGTCGGCCTCCGAACGCGTCTTCGCGCTGATCGACGCGCCGCCCCGGGTGGTGCAGACCGACGCCCGGCAGGTGGGGCGGCTGGCGGGCCGCATCGAGTTCCAGCACGTCACCTTCGGCTACGATCCGGCGCACCCCGTGCTGCGTGACTTCGACCTGGTCATCAAGGCGGGCGAGAGCGTGGCGCTGGTGGGCCACACCGGCGCCGGCAAGTCCACGCTGAGCAAGCTGATCACCCGCTTCTACGAGTTCCAGGACGGCCGGCTGCTGATCGACGGCCACGACATCCGCACCCTGGAGCTGGGCGGCTACCGCAGCCAGATCGGCGCGGTGCCGCAGGCGCCGTTCCTGTTCAGCGGCACGGTGGCCGACAACATCCGCTACCCGCGCCCGCAGGCGAACGACGACGAGGTGCTGGCCGCCGCGTCGGCCGTCGGCGGCGGCGACTGGATCGAGACCCTGCCGAACGGCCTGAAGACCGACGTCGGCGAGCACGGCCGTGCCCTGTCGATGGGCCAGCGCCAGCTCGTCGCGCTGGCCCGGCTGCTCATCCAGGACCCCGCCATCGTGGTGCTCGACGAGGCCACGGCCAGCGTCGACCCGCTCACCGAGGCCCAGATCCAGGAGGGCCTCGACGTGGTGCTCGCCGGTCGCACGTCGATCGTCATCGCGCACCGCCTGTCCACGATCGAGCACGTCGATCGCATCATCGTGCTCGATCACGGCCGGATCGTGGAGGAGGGCGACCACGCCACCCTGCTGGCCGCCGGCGGTCGCTACTGCGAGGTCTACAACACCTACTTCCGCCACCAGTCACCCAACTACCGCGCGGGCTCCGGCTTCGTCCCGGTGAGCTCGACATGACCGCGCGGGGGCGCGCTCACCCAACGTGACCTCTTTGGCCGATCCTGTGAGCAGGGGCTGACGGGCGGGCTATGTTGAAGGCCCCACCAGCCGACGACGAGAGCGTACAAGTCTCCATGGACGAGCACGTCATCACCACCGAGTGGATCGACGCCCCCGACGAGATCGCCTACCCCGACTACGTCGAAGGCACCTACAACTCCTTCTCGTGCACCTGCGGGCTGCCGCTGGCCGGCCGGGAGGCGGCCACGCGGCATGCCGCCGAGTTCGGCAGGTGTCAGGTGTGCCTCGGTTCGGGCCGGATCTCCATCAACCCGCACGACAGCGACGGCTGCGAGGTCTGCGACGGATCGGGGAAATCGGCGCCGGGCACGGTCATGGTCCAGACGCGTGTGACGGAGAGCTTCGTCAGGGAGGTCGCCTCGGCGCTGCCCGCCGAGTTCGGGCTCTCCGACGTCGTGTCGGCGCTCGACGAGCGCATGCCCAGGACCGCCGACGGGATGCAGGCCACGCTGTCGGTGGCGGCGGCGCTGATCCGGTACCTGGAGTTGCAGGGCACGGTGGTGTTGTGCACCGCCCCCGACTTCCTGCCCGCCGACGGGGTGGAGCAGCGCTACGACGACCCGCGGTGGCTGCGCGTGCCTTGATCGGGCCGGCCGGTCGAGGGGATCGGCGACCCGCCGAACATCATCATCGCCGGCCGGGCGGGCTGAGCTTCAACGACTTCCTCGTGCACCTCGCGCCGCTGATCGTCGTGCTGCCGGCGGTGTTCACCGCGTTGTGCCGGTGGTTGTTCGGGCGGATGTTCCGGTACGACCCGGGCCCGGCGGCCGAGGTGATGGCGTTGAACGAGCGCGAGGCCATCGCCGCCCGCGACGGCACCCCGATCAGCTTCTGGCAGTTCACGAAGTACGGCCTGGTCGTCACGCCGGTGCTGGTGGCGCTGGCCACGCCGTACCTGTGGTTGCGTTACCTCAGTTGAGCGGCAGCACGTCCACGCCGCGTTCGCCGTCGCCGCGCGGCCCGAAGACGCGCCGCTGCGACTCGTCGATGCGGACGTCGTTGATGCTCGCCTCCCTGCGCCGCATCAGCCCTGACGCGTCGAACTCCCACTGCTCGTTGCCGTAGCTGCGCCACCACTGACCGGAGGCGTCGCGGCACTCGTACTGGAAGCGCACCGCGATGCGGTCGCCGAGCACCGCCCACAGCTCCTTGCGCAGGGCGTAGTCGAGTTCCCTGGCCCACTTGCGGCGCAGGAACGCCCTGATCTCGTCGCGGCCGGACAGGAACTCGGCGCGGTTGCGCCACACCGAGTCCTCGGTGTAGGCGAGGGCGACGCGGTCGGGGTCGCACGTGTTCCAGGCGTCCTCGGCGGCCTGCACCTTGACGCGGGCGCTCTCCTCGGTGAACGGCGGAACGGGCGGACGGGTCATGCCGGGGCCTCCTGGACGGCGTGCGCGACGATCACCTCAGCAGCCTCTCACCCCATGAGCTTGTCGAGCGTGATCGGCAGGTCGAGCACGCGCCGGCCGGTGGCGTGCCGCACGGCGTTGGCCACGGCCGCGGCGGCGCCGGTGATGCTCACCTCGCCGATCCCGCGCAGGCCCAGCGGCATGGTCGAGTCCGGTTCGTTCAGCCACTGCACGTCGATGCGGGGGATGTCGGCGTGCACGGGCACGTGGTACTCCGACAGGCTGGCGTTCACGATCCGGCCGTCGCGGTGGTCGATCAGGGTCTGCTCCGACAAGGCCATGCCGATGCCCATCACGATGCCGCCGCGCAACTGGCTCGCCGCCGTCCTGGCGTTGATCACCGTGCCGACGTCGAACACGCCCAGCCAGCGCGAGACGCGTACCTCCATGGTGTCGGGGTCCACCCGCACCTCGCAGAACTGCGCCCCGGTCGCCGCCCGCACCCACTGCCTGCGCTCGCGCAGGGTCCTGACCATGAAGCCCAGCATGCCCGCGCGGCTCTCCGCCTCCACGTGGCCGCGGCCGGCCGCGGCCAGGATCTCCGCGTACGTCTGTCCGCGTCCCGCGTGGTACAGCCCGCCGTCGCGCGCCTCCAGGTCCTCCGGCCGCACGCCCCGCAGCGGCGAGCCGGGCACCCGCCGGGCCAGGCCGAGCAGGGTGCGCCTGAGCTTGTCGCAGGCGTCCAGCACGCCCGCCGCAGCGCTCGCGGTCTGTGCCGAGCCGCCCGCGCCCGGCCCGGACGGCAGGTCGGAGTCGCCGTACTCGAAGCGTACGGACTCGAGCGGGACGCCCAGTTCGTCGGCGGCGATCTGCGCCTGGACGGTCGCCGTGCCCATGCCCATCTCCTGCAGACCGCAGCGCACCACGACCGTGCCGTCCGCGCCGAGTCGCACGGTGACGTTCGCCGGCATCCGCATCGACGGGTGGTAGGCCGTGGCCACCCCCATGCCGACCAGCCACCGGCCGTCCCGCATGACGCCGGGCCGCGGGTCGCGCGTGCTCCAGCCGAACCGCTCGGCCCCCAGCGCGTACGCCTCCCGCAGCCGCCGGTGCGCCAGCCGCTGCCCGCCCACCGGGTCGCGGTCGGGCTCGTTGCGCAGGCGCAGCTCGATCGGGTCGAGGCCCAGCTCGCAGGCCAGCTCGTCCATGGCCGACTCCACGGCGAAGGTGCCGATGGACTCGCCGGGGGCGCGCATGAAGGTGTTGGCCAGCAGGTCGAGCTGGACGACGTTCTGGCGCAGGTGGATGTTGGGCGAGGCGTACAGGTGGCGGGTGCCGGCGGTGATCGGCTCGCCCATGCCGCCGGCCCGGCCCGTCCTGGACACGCTGGTGTGGATGAGCGCGGTCAGCCGGCCGTCGGCGTCCGAGCCCAGCGCGACCCGCTGCGTGCTGGGGGTGCGCCCGCCGACCGTGTGGTAGACGCCTTCGCGGGTGAGCGCCAGCCGTACCGGACGGCCGGTCGCCCGCGCGGCCAGCACGGCGAGCAGCGTGCCGGCCCAGACCGAGCCCTTGCCGCCGAACCCGCCCCCCACGTACGGGGACAGGACCCTGACGCCCTTCTCCGGCACCCCGAACCGCTGCGCCAGGTGCCGCCGCGTCCACGCGATGTTCTGCGCGGCCTCGTGCACGGTCAGCCGGTCGCCGTCCCAGACGGCGGTGGTGGCGTGCGGCTCGATCGCGTTGTGGTGGTGCGGCGGCGTGCTGAAGGTCAGGTCCACCGAGTGCGCGGCGGTGGCGAGCGCGGCCGGCGCGTCGCCCTTGTCGGCGGCGGCCTCGCTGATCAGGTTGCCCTTCTGCGGCACCGCGTTGCCCTCTTCCGCGGCGAAGTCCACCGCGGCGGGCAGTTCCTCGTACGCGGGCCGCACCAGCGACGCCGCGTACCGGGCCGTCTCCGGTGTCTCGGCGACCACGACCGCGACGGGCTGGCCGTTCCAGTGCACCTCGTCGGTGGCCAGGTAGTTGACCGGCGTGCCGGAGACCAGCGTGCTGAGGTCGAGGAAGCTCACCTTGGGGGCGGGCTTCATGGGCGGCGCGTTCTCGTGGGTGAGGACGTCGATCACGCCGCGCACCGCCAGCGCCGCCGCCGTGTCGACGGCGGTCAGGCGGCCCCGGGGGATCGTGGCGTGCACGAGCGCGGCGTAGGCCAGCCCGGGGTAGGGGTACTCGGCGGCGAAGCGGGCCTCGCCGGTGGTCTTGGCGGGGCCGTCCACCCGGTCCACGGCGCGGCCGACGTACTTGCCGGTGGCGGACGCGGTCTTGTCCGCGTACGTGGTGCTCATCGCGGGTCCCCTCCCGTGCTCAGCTCGCGCAGGGTGGCCACGATCGTGGCCGTGGCCAGGGCGGCCTTGAACGCGTTGTCCCGCCGGGTGCTCGCGCCCGCCAGTTCGGCCTCGGCGGCCCGCCGGTAGGCGCTCTCGTCGGCGGGGCCGCCGACGAGCAGCCGCTCGGCCTCGGTGGCCCGCCACGGTCGGGGGGCGACGCCGCCCAGCGCCAGGCAGACGTCCGTGACGACGCCGTCGCGCACCTCCAGCGCCGCCGCCACCGAGACCAGGGCGAACGCGTACGACGCCCGGTCGCGGACCTTGCGGTAGCGGGAGTTCGCGGCGACCGGCGCGGGCGGCAGCTCGACGGCCGTGACCAGTTCGCCGGGGGCCAGCACGGTCTCGACCTCCGGGGTGTCGCCGGGCAGCCGGTGGAAGTCCGTCAGCGGCACGCGCCGGGTGCCGTCCTGGCCGCGCAGCTCGACCACCGCGTCCAGGGCGGCCAGGGCCACGCACAGGTCGGACGGGTGGGCGGCCACGCAGCTCGCGCTGACGCCGAGGATCGCCGCGCCGCGGTTGAACCCGTCGAGGGCGTCGCAGCCGCGGCCCGGCTCGCGCTTGTTGCAGGCCGAGGCGTGGTCGTAGAAGTACGGGCAGCGGGTGCGCTGCAGCAGGTTGCCGCCCACGGTGGCCATGTTGCGGAGCTGGGCCGAGGCCCCGGACAGCACCGCCTGCGAGAGCATCGGGTAGCGCTCGCGCACCCGGCGGTCGGCGGCCAGTGCGCTGTTGCGCACGAGCGCGCCGATCCGCAGGCCGCCGCCGGGCAGGTCGTCCACCGTGTCGAAGGGCAGCCCGGTCACGTCCACGACCGTGTCGGGCTGCTCGATGCCCTCGCGCATCAGGTCCACCAGGTTGGTGCCGCCGCCGAGGAACCTCGCGCCCGGCTGCGCGGCGGCCTGGATCGCGGCCTCGACGTCGGCGGGCTTGACGTACGCGAACGGTTTCATCGGGTGCCCTCCTCGCCGGCCACGTCCATGATCGCGTCGAGGATGCCGTTGTAGGCGCCGCACCGGCACAGGTTGCCGCTCATCCGCTCCCTGACCTCGCTCTCGCTCAGCTCGTACGCGCCCGCTCCCGGCGGGGTGACGGCGCTGGGCATGCCGGCCTCGTACTCGGCCAGCATGCCGATCGCCGAGCAGAGCTGGCCGGGGGTGCAGTAGCCGCACTGGAACCCGTCGTGGCGCACGAACGCCTCCTGCAGCGGGTGCGCCACGCCTTCGATCGTGGTGATCTCGCTGCCGTCGTACTGGACGGCCAGGGCCAGGCAGGCGTTGATCCGCAGGCCGTCGGCCAGCACCGTGCAGGCGCCGCAGGCGCCCTGGTCGCAGCCCTTCTTGGGGCCGGTCAGCCCGAGCCGCTCGCGCAGCGCGTCGAGCAGGCTCACCCATGGCTCGACGTCGAGGGACTCGACGGAGCCGTTCACGTTCATCCGTATCTGGGTCACTCGCATCCTCCCGCTTTGCCCCGGACGCTAACAGAACGCCGTTCACTTAACAAGTGAATGGTGTTCTGTTAAGTCGCGCCAGTATGCTGGGTGCGACATGACGCGGTCGGCATTCCTCCGGGCCAGGCGGCCAGAGCACAAGCAGCAGCGGCGCGAGGCGATCCTCGCCGCCGCCCGCGAGCTCGCCCGCGCCTCCGGGGTAGGCAACGTGAGCCTGGGCGCGGTCGCCGAGTCGGTCGGGCTGGCGAAGTCGAACATCGTGCGCTACTTCGGCAGCCGCGAGGAGATCTACCTCGAACTGCTCACCGAGGAATGGCGCCAGTGGGCCGCGGACGCCGCCGCCCGGCTGCGCGCGGGCGGCGGCCCGGCCGAGGCGATGACCGCCCTGGCCGAGACCATCGTGGCCCGGCCGCTCTTCTGCGACCTGCTCAGCCACGCCGCCACCAGCCTTGAGCACAACGTGTCCGTCCCCGTCGCCCGCGCGTTCAAGCACACCGTCCACGACCTCATCGCCGAGATGGGCGCGGAGGTCGCGGGCGCCACCGAGCTGACGCAACGGGAGGGCGGCGAGCTGGTGGCCGCCGCCAGCGGGCTGGCCGGCATGCTCTACCCGGCGGCCAACCCGCCTCCCGCGCTCGCCCAGGTCTACGCCGAGGACCCCGAACTGGCCGCCGCGTGCCCCGTGCTGCTGCCCACGCTCGTCCGGGCGCTCTCGGCGCTGGCGGCCGGGCTGCCCACGCTCAGGGAGCGTTGAGAGCACCCGGACGAGCGTGCGCGGCGGTGAAAGTTTCACCCCTCTCCAGGCATTCCTTCCCCGTGCCCGTCTGACCGCTGTACATCGGGGCCGTTTGCGCAGAGCATGTGCGCGTACCTAACCGGTTAACAACCACCAAGAAGGGCACCCCCCATGATCAAACGACTCGGGCTCGCGGCCGCGGCGCTCCTGTCGCTGCTCGTCTCGATGCTGATCGTCCCGGCTCCCGCGCACGCCGCGGTCGGGCTCCGGGTCAGCGGCGCCAGGATCCTGGAGGCCAACGGGAACGCGTTCGTCATGCGCGGAGTCAGCCACGCGCACACCTGGTACACCAGCCAGACCGGCTCCTTCGCCAACATCAAGGCCCTGCGCGCCAACACCGTCCGCGTGGTGCTCAGCGGCGGACGGTGGCCCGCGAACGGCGCCTCCGACGTGGCCAACGTCGTCTCCCTCTGCCGGCAGAACCGGTTAATATGCGTGCTCGAAAACCACGACACCACCGGGTACGGCGAGCAGAGCGGCGCGTACACGCTCGACCAGGCGGTCGACTACTGGAGCAGCGTCCGCAGCGCGCTCACCGGCACCGAGGACTTCATCGTCGTCAACATCGGCAACGAGCCGTACGGCAACAACAACGTCTCCGCCTGGACCGCCGCGACCACCAGCGCGATCACCCGCATGCGCGGCCTCGGCTTCCAGCACCTGCTCATGGTGGACGCGCCCAACTGGGGCCAGGACTGGCAGTTCACGATGCGCGACAGCGCCCAGACCGTGTTCAACGCCGACACCCAGCGCAACACGGTCTTCTCCATCCACATGTACGGGGTCTTCGACACGGCCGCCGAGATCACCGCGTACCTGAACGCCTTCCAGACCGCCGGGCTGCCGCTGGTCATCGGCGAGTTCGGGCACAACCACTCCGACGGCAACCCCGACGAGGACACGATCATGTCGCAGGCCCAGTCGCGCGGCGTCGGCTACATCGGCTGGTCGTGGAGCGGCAACGGCGGCGGCGTCGAGTACCTCGACATGGTCACCAACTTCAACCCGGCCGCGCTGACCTCGTGGGGCGAGCGCATCTTCAACGGCGCGAACGGCATCGTCGCCACCTCGCGCGAGGCCACCTTCTTCGGCGGCGGCGGCACCGACACCACCGCCCCGACCACGCCCGGCACCCCCTCCGCCGCCGGCGTCACCTCCTCGGGGGCCACGCTGACCTGGTCGGCCTCCACCGACTCGGGCGGCTCCGGCCTGGCGGGCTACGACGTCTACCGCGAGCAGGGCGCCACCGACCCGCTCCTCGGCTCGTCCACCACCAACTCGATCGCCCTGACGGGCCTGAGCCCGTCCACCCAGTACCAGGTGTACGTCCGGGCCCGCGACGGGGCCGGCAACCAGTCCACCGCCTCGGCCACCAACACCTTCACCACCACCTCGGGCGGCGGCACCGGCGGCGGTTGCACGGCGGCCGGGACCGTCCAGAGCCAGTGGAGCGGCGGGTACGTCGTCCAGCCGGTCACGGTCACCAACACCGGCACGTCGGGCGTCACCGGCTGGACGGTCACCTTCACCCTGCCCGCCGGGCACTCCCTGGCCGGCTCGTGGAACGCCACGGTGACCAGCAGCGGGCAGACGGTCACCGCGCGCAACGCCGGCTACAACGGCACCCTCGCCGCCGGGGGCTCGACCAGCTTCGGCGTCCAGGTCACCCGGCCGGGCGGGGACACCGCCACGGTCTCGTCCTACACCTGCGCGGCCTCCTGACGGAGATTCGGCCGCGGTGAGCCCGCCGCCTCCGGGCGGGCTCACCGCAGCCGTCACGAGATCCCGGGCGGCGAGGTGGAGTCGCGGATCACCAGCTCACAGGGCAGGGTGTGCACGCCGGGCGTGGCCCTGCCGTCGATGGCCGCGAAGAGGTGCTGCGCCGCCGTGCGGCCCAGCACCTCCAGGTTCATGTCCACGGTGGTCAGCGCGGGCCGCGTCTCGGTGGACAGCACCTCCCAGTTGTCGTACCCGACCACCGCGATGTCGTCGGGCACCCGCCGCCCGCGCTCGCGCGCCGCCTCGACGAACCCGGCCGCGATCTGGTCGCTGCCGCAGAACACCGCGTCGATCCCCGGCTCGCTCATCAGCAGCATCTCGGCCGCGTGCCGCCCCCACCGCTGCGACCACACGCCCGGCAACGTCTGCCCCGCCTGCGCGACCCCGGCCTCCGCCAGCGCCTGGCGCAGGCCCTCCTCGCGGTCGCGGGCGGCCTTGTAGTGCGCGGGGCCGGTGATGTGCGCGATCCGCCGCCGTCCGAGCGCGAGCAGGTGCTGGACGGCCATCTTCGCCGCGCCCACGTCGTCGGGCACGAACGACACGTCGTCGGGGTCCTCGGAGGGGCCGTAGGCGTAGACGACGGGCACCGGCAGGTCCTTGCTCACCGACGGCCGCGGGTTGGTGCTCTCCCCCACCACGATCAGCCCGTCCACCCGGCGCGACAGCAGCGCGCGCAGGTGGTGCTGCTCCCTGATCGCGTCGCCGCGCGCGTCGCACAGCAGCACCGCCATCTCGCCGGCCCCGAACGCGTCCTCGGCCCCGAGCAGGACGGGGATGCCGAACCGGCCGACGCTGTCGGAGGTGAGCAGCCCGACCGTCCGGGTCTGCCCCGACAGCAGCCCCCTGGCCAGGGCGTTCGGCTGGAAGGAGAGCTCCGCCGCGGCGGCGAGCACCCGCTCGCGTGTCGCCGCCCGTACGTCCTGGCGCCCGTTGAGCGCCTTGGAGGCCGTGGCGATCGACACCCCCGCCAGCGAGGCCACGTCGTTGATGGTCGCCCGCTTACCCGCCATACTTCGAAACCCTTTTCGGAGAATTGTGAACCGCTTAGCACCATAGCACCCATTGACATGGGCTCATGTTTCTTCTACGTTTCCGAAAACCTTTAAGTCCAGGAGCACAACATGAGACGAAGGCTGGCCGGGATCTCCCTCCTCGGCGTGTTAGCGCTCACAGCAGCGGCCTGCGGCAACGGCGGCGGTGGTGGCGGCGGGGCCCAACCGGCGGACGGTCCCGTGACGATCACCATGTGGACCCGGGCCGCCACCCAGGCGCAGAGCGAACGCCTGGTCGCCGAGTACAACAGGACCCACAAGAACCAGGTCAAGCTCACCGTCATCCCCACCGACAACTACCAGCCGCGCATCGCCGCCGCGGCCGGGGCCAAGCAGCTCCCCGACGTGTTCGCCGCCGACGTCATCTTCGTCCCGAACTACACCTCCCAAGGTCTGTTCATGGACATCACCGACAGGATCGCGGCGCTGCCGTACAAGGACAAGCTCGCGCCCTCCCACATGGAGCTCGGCACCCTGGACGAGCGCCGCTACACGCTCCCGCACACCCTCGACCTGTCGGTCTGGTTCTGGAACAAGGACCTGTACGAGAAGGCCGGCCTCGACCCCGAGCAGGGCCCGAAGACGCTCAGGGAGTTCGCCGAGCAGGCCACCACCGTCCAGGAGAAGCTGGGCAAGGACGGCAAGGTGCACGGCACCTTCTTCGGCGGCAACTGCGGCGGCTGCTACGTGTTCACCTTCTGGCCCTCCGTGTGGGCGGCCGGCGGGCAGGTCATGAACCCCGAGGGCACCACCTCGCTCAACGACCAGCCCGCCATGACCGAGGTGTTCAAGATCTGGCGCGAGCTGTACGAGAAGAAGGCCACCGGCCCGACGGCCAAGGAGGAGCAGGGCCCGACCTGGACCGGCTTCTTCCCCAAGGGGGAGATCGGCGTGATGCCGATGCCGTCCACCACGCTCGGCCTGATGCCGAAGGACATGAAGATCGGCGTCACCCCGATCGCGGGCCCCGACGGCGGCGAGTCCACGTTCGTGGGCGGCGACTCGGTCGGGATCTCGGCCACCTCCAAGAACGCCGACGCGGCCTGGGACTTCCTCTCCTGGACGGTCTCCGACGCGGCCCAGGTCGAGGTGATGGCCAAGAACAAGGACGTGCTCGCCCGCATCGACCTGGCCGCCAACAAGTACTCGGCGGAGGACCCGCGCGTGGTGCTGATCAACTCGCTGGTGGCCAAGGGCCGCACACCGTACGCGCTGCGCTTCGGCCAGACCTACAACGACCCCCAGGGCCCGTGGCTGCGGCTGGCCAGAGAGGCCGTGTTCGGCGACGCCGCCCAGGCCACCCAGCTCAACGCCGAGGTCACGAAGTCGCTGCAGCAATGACGCTGACGACCGCACGGACGAGGCGGGCGGCCCGCGCGACGCCGCCCGCCCGGTGGCGCGGCAGGAAGCTCCAGGGCTGGCTGTACGCGGCCCCGACGGCCGTCATCGTGGGTGTGCTGTTCGTCGCCCCGCTGGTGCTGGTCGTCTGGATGTCGCTGAACCGCTGGCCCCTGCTCGGCCAGGCCACGTTCAACGCCCCGGCCAACTACCTCAAGATCGCCGACAACCCGCTCTTCGTCGACGCCGTGCTCTTCACGCTGAAGTACACGGCCATCACGACCGTGCTGCTGTCGGCCGTGGCGCTGGGCCTGGCGCTGCTGGTGCAGGAGCGCCGGCCGGGCATCGCCTTCTTCAGGACCGCGTTCTTCCTGCCCGGCGCGGTCGGGTTCGCGGCGGCCGGACTGCTGTTCTACGGGATGCTGAACAACGACTTCGGCCCCATCGACCCGATGTTGCGGGCGCTCGGCGTCACCAGCGAGCCGGTCAAGTGGATCGGCACCCCGAACATGGCGCTGTTCTCCACGATCGCGCTGGTGCTGTGGCGCTTCGCCGGGTTCAACATGCTCATCCTGCTGACCGGCCTGCAGGCCATCCCCACCGAGGTGTACGAGGCCGCCAGAAGCGACGGCGCGAACCGCCTGCAGATCTTCACCAAGATCACGCTCCCGCTGCTGCGCCCGACGCTGGCGCTGATGCTGATCCTCAGCGTCACGGGCTCGCTGCTGGCCTTCGACCAGTTCTTCGTCTTCACCAACGGCGGCCCGGACAACAGCACCGTCTCGATGGTGATGGTCGTCTACCGGGACGCCTTCTTCCGCTTCGACCTCGGCGGCGCGGCGGCCCTGTCGGTCGTGCTGCTCGTGGCCCTGGTCGGGCTCAACACGCTGATGATGCGGAGGCTGCGGTGAGCCGATACCTCACTCTGTCCGCCCTGGCGGTGCTGTTCCTGTTCCCGCTGGTGTGGAGCGGCTGGGCGTCGCTGGAGGAGCCGTCGAACTACCTGGAGATGGCCCGCTTCGGCGAGGGCGTCGGCACCTACGCCACCAACAGCGTGCTGGTGTCGGCGATGACCGTGGCCGGCACGCTGGCCGTCTCGGCGCTCGGCGGCTACGGCTTCGCCCGCTTCGACTTCCCCGGCAAGAACCTGCTGTTCCTGGTCACGCTGGCGATCCTCATGGTGCCGTACGCGACGATCCTGATCCCCCTCTACGTCCTGCTCGGCTACCTCGGGCTGCAGAACTCGCTGGTCGGGCTCTCGCTCGTGTTCGTGATGTTCCAGCTCCCGTTCGCGCTGTTCATGATGCGCAACGCGTTCGAGGCGCTGCCGCGCGAACTGGAGGAGGCCGCGCTGGTGGACGGCTGCGGCACCTTCCGCGCCTTCTCCAAGATCCTGCTGCGCGCCGTACGGCCCGCGCTGGTCACGGTGGGCCTGTTCGCGTTCCTGGCCTCCTGGAACGACTTCTTCGCACCCCTCATCCTGCTCAACGACGGATCCTCCTTCACCCTGCCGGTCGCGGTGGTGAGCATGACGCAGCACACGTTCGGGGCCATCGACTACGGCATGCTCCAGGCCGGCGTCATGGTCATGGCCATCCCCTGTCTCATCCTCTTCATCGTTCTGCAGCGCCACTACGTGCGCGGATTCATGTCAGGAGCTCTGCGTGGCTAACCCCGTCCAGCCCTCGTCGGGCGTGCTGTCCCCCCTCGGCCTCGACTCCGTCCGCCTGCTGCCCGGCTTCTGGGGCGACCGGGTGGCGCTCAACCGCGAGATCACGATCGCGCACTGCCAGGAGTGGGAGGAACGGGAGGGCTGGATCGGCAACTTCCGGGGCGAGCGGCCCCGCAGAGGGCGGGAGTTCAGCGACTCGGAGATCTACAAGCTGCTGGAGGCGATGGCCTGGGCCGACCACCCGGGGCTGCCCGCGCTGGCGGAGATCGTCTCGCAGGCCCAGGAGGGCGACGGCTACCTCAACACCCGCTGGTCCGGCAGCCGCTACACCGACTTCGAGTGGGGTCACGAGCTCTACTGCTATGGCCACCTGATCCAGGCCGGGGTGGCCCGCCTGCGCACCCACGGGGAGGACCCGCTCACCCAGGTCGTCACGCGGGCCGCCGACCACGTGTGCCGCAGGTTCATGGAGGGCACGCGGACGTGCGGCCATCCGGTGATCGAGATGGCGCTGGTCGAGCTGTACCGGGCCACCGGCACCGAGCGTTACCTGGAGATGGCCCGCCGGTTCGTCGCGCGCCGCGGCCTGCCCGCGCTCGCCGACATCCCCTTCGGCCGCGGCTACTACCAGGACGATCTGCCCGTCAGGCAGGCGCAGGTGTTCCGCGGGCACGTCGTGCGCGCGCTCTACCTGGCCTCCGGCGTGGTGGACGTGGCGGTCGAGACCGGCGACCAGGAACTGCTGAAGGCGGTCGAGTCGCAGTGGGAGCGGACGGTCGCCCGGCGCACCCACCTGACCGGCGGCATGGGCTCGAGGCATGCCGACGAGTCGTACGGCGAGGACTACGAACTGCCGCCGGACCGCGCCTACAACGAGACCTGCGCGGGCATCGCCTCCGTGATGCTCGCGCACCGGCTGCTGCTGGCCACCGGCGACGCCCGCTACGCCGACCTGGCCGAACGCACCATGTACAACGTGCTCGCCACGGGAGTGGCACTGGACGGCGCGTCGTTCTTCTACGTCAACCCGCTCCAGGTGCGGGCGCCCGCGACGCCGCTCGACGGGGTCAACCACGCCGCCGAGGGCGGGCTGCGCTCACCGTGGTTCGACGTGTCCTGCTGCCCGAACAACATCGCCCGCACGCTGGCCTCGCTGCCCGCGTACGTGGCCGCCGGGAAGGACGGCGGGGTGCTGATCCACCACCTCACCCCGGCGGAGATCCGCTCCGGGCGGCTGGCGCTGCGGGTGGAGACCGGCTACCCGTGGCAGGGCTCGGTCAGCGTCCGGATGCTCGAAGACGGCGAGGGCCGCGTCGGGCTGCGCGTCCCGGCCTGGGCCTCGGACGCGACGCTCGCGCACGTCCCGGTCTCCGCGCAGGACGCGCCGCTGCCCGAGGGCCCGGTCATCCGGCCGGTCGGCCCCGGCTACGCCTACGTCGAGGGGCCGTGGCGGGCCGGTGACGAGATCCGGCTGGAGCTGCCCATGCGGCCCAGGTGGACCCTCCCCGACCGGCGGATCGACGCCCTGCGGGGCAGCGCGGCCGTCGAGCGGGGGCCGCTGGTCTACTGCGCGGAGTCGGTGGCCGACGAGCCGCCGCTCGGCGACCTGACGGCGCACGTCGATCCGCCCGTGGAGCACGCGACGGACGGCGTGGTGGAGCTGGAGGTGGGCGCGCGGCTCGGCTCCCGGGCCAACGGCACGTGGCCGTACGGGGCGCAGCCCGCCGCCCCGGGGGACGGTGACGTGCGGCTGCGGCTGGTGCCGTACCACCGGTGGGGCAACCGGGGCCCGGCGACCATGCGGGTCTGGCTGCCGACGATCTAGGGGACGACCACCGCGACCGTCCGGTAGCGCCTATTCTGTCCTGGCCCCGCCCGTTTCGCGGGGCCAGGACAGGAGCGGGGCACGATGGCCGAACTCGCGCGGAACAAGCCCGCACGCCTGACGGGACCGGTCGTCGTCGCGTCCGTCATGGCGGCGGCCTCGCCGGTCCTGGGCCTGGCCGCGATCCTGATCTGGGCCGGGCTGCCCGCCGAGTGGACGCCGCAGCGCACGGTGACCCCGCAGACGGCCGTCGCGTTCACCTTCCCGGCCGTCGGCGCGTTCCTCATCCACCACCGGCCCCGCCTGAACATGGCCTGGCTCATGTGCGCCGGCGGCCTGTCGGCGGCGGTCAGCGACCTGTCCGACGCGCTGCTGTTGCGCGCCGCCGCCGACGGGGAACTGGCCCTGGCCGGCTGGTTCCGGCTGCCGGCCCAGCTCGGGTGGGCGGTGTGCGGGCTGACGCTGACGGTGCTGCTGCCGCTGTACTCGCCGGACGGCCGGCTGCCGTCCAGGCGCTGGCGGCCGGTCCTGTGGCTGGGGTGCGCGGCCATCGGCGCGACGGCCGCGCGGTACCTGCTCAGGGTGCCGGCAGGGCCGGGGGTGACGCCGTTCCCCGAGGTCATCCCCAATCCGCTGCAGGTCACCGCGCTGGACCCGTACATGGACGTGGTCTCGGTGGCCGGCTGGACCGGCATCTACACCGCGATGGCGCTGTCGGCGCTGGCGCTGGCCACGCGGATGCGCGGGGCCGACCCGGTCACGCGACGGCAGATCGGCTGGCCGCTGCTCGCGTTCACCGGCTACGTGCTCTTCCTGATCCTCGGCGCGATCTGGCCGGTGTTCATGTGGCCGGCCGTCGCGTGGGCGGCGGCCATCCCGTTCGCGGTGGCGTTCGCCGTGACGCGCTACCGGCTCTACGGCATCGACACCGTGCTCAGCCGGGCCTTCGTGGCGGCCGGCGTGGTGGCCGTGGTCAGCCTCGTCTACTTCGCCGCCGGGGCGCTGTCGAGCCTGGTCGTCGCCGGTTACGACCAGGTGGCCGGGATCGCCGCCGCGCTGTTCGCCGGCGCGTTCTTCCAGCCGCTGCGGCACGCGCTCCAGCGGGCCGTGGACCGGCTCCTGTACGGCGCGGTCGGCGACCCCGGCGTGCTGGCCGGGCGGCTGACCCAGGCCGTGCGGCGCGGCGACCCGGCCGAGGCGCTGACCTCGGTGGTGAGCGTGCTGCGCGACGGGCTGGCGGTCGAGGGCGTGGCCGTGGAGGTGGCCGACGGCGAGCCCCGCCACGTCGAGAACGGCCGCGTCGGGGCCGCGCCGCGCGAGGTGCCGCTGATCTGGCACGGGACGCGGGTCGGCCGCCTGCTCGTCGGCCCGCCGGGGCCGCGCCGCTTCCCCGCCGCGCACGACGAGCGGGTGCTGGCCACGCTCACCCCGTACGCGGCGGACGTGGCCCACGCGGTGCGGATGGCCGCCGACCTGCAGCGCTCGCGCGAGCGCATCCTGACGGCCAGGGAGGAGGAGCGCCGCCGCCTGCGCCGCGACCTGCACGACGGCCTCGGCCAGAGCCTGTCGGCCATGGCGATGACGATCAACATGGCCCGGCTGAGCCTCCGCAGCTCCCCGGAGTCGGCCGACGAACTGCTGCGGGAGCTGCACACCGGCATGGGCGCCGTCACCGGCGACATCCGCGAGCTCGTCTACGGCCTGCGCCCGCCCGCGCTCGACGATCTCGGCCTGGCCGGCGCGGTGCGCGAGCTGGCCGGGCAGTCGTCGCCGCGGACCGAGGTGGAGGTCGAGGGCGACCTCGGCGACCTGCCCGCGGCCGTCGAGGTGGCCGTCTACCGCATCGTCCAGGAGGCGCTGACCAACGTCCGCCGGCACGCCGAGGCGTCGCGGGCCACGATCGTCCTGGGCCGGGAGGAGTCGGCGCTGCGGGTGCTGGTCGCCGACGACGGCAGGGGGCTGTCCGGGTCGCACCGCGCGGGCGTGGGACTGGGCTCGATGCGCGAGCGGGCGGCGGAGCTGGGCGGCATCTGCGTGGTGAGCGGCGAGCCCGGCGCGGGCACCCGCGTGGAGGTCATGCTGCCGCTGCTCGGCGCCGGTATGAGCATCGGCTCATGACGCCGGCGGTATCCGGTATTGGGGCTCATGACCGGGTTGCCGCATAGTAGCGGGCATGACGCGAATCCTGGATGTGGCGATCGTCGGCGACTACGACGAGAGGTCCCTCCCGCAGGCGGCCACCGGCGAGGCGTTGCGGCACGCCGCCGACCGGCTCGGCGTCGGGGTGCAGGTCCGGTGGGTGGCGACCGAGCCGCTCGAGTCCGACCTGTCGGAGGTCAAGGCGGCCGACGTGTTGTGGTGCGCGCCGGGGAGCCCGTACCGGAGCCTGCTGGGCGCGCTGGCCGCGCTGCGGTTCGGCCGCGAGAACGGCATCCCCACGCTGGGCACCTGCGGCGGCTGCCAGCACATCGTGATCGAGTACGCCCGGAACGTGCTCGGCTTCGAGGACGCCCACCACGCCGAGTACGACCCGTACGCCTCCACCCTGTTTGTCAGCGAGCTGGCCTGCTCGCTCGCGGGCCGGACCATGCCCGTCGCCCTCACCCCCGGCTCCCGCGCCGCCACCCTGTACGGCGCCCTGTCCGCCGAGGAGGAGTACTACTGCAATTTCGGCATCGACCCCGCCCACCAGCGCACCCTGCACGACGGCGGCCTGCGGGTGACCGGCGTGGACGGCGACGGCGAGGCCCGGGTGCTGGAGCTGCCCGACCACCCGTTCTACCTGGCCACCCTGTACGTCCCGCAGACCCGTTCCACCCCGGCCGCGCCGCACCCGCTGGTGACGGGCCTGCTCAGCGCGGCTCTATGACGTTCACCCAGCTCAGGGTGCTGCGGGCGGTCGCGCGTACGGGCAGTATGACGCGCGCCGCCGAGGAGCTGGCCACCACGCAGTCCGCCGTGAGCCACGCGCTGCGCGCCCTGGAGCGGGAGCTCGGCGTGGTCCTGCTCGTCCGGGGCGGCCACGGGGTGAGCCTGACCGCCGTCGGCCGGGCCGTGTGCCACCGGGCCACGCTCATCCTCAACCAGCTCGAAGCCCTGGAGCAGGAGGCGTCCGCGGCCCGCGGGCAGGACGGCGGCGCGCTGCGCGTGGGCGTCATCCCCAGCGCCAACGCCCGGCTGTTGCCGCCGATCCTGCGCGCCTTCGGCCGGGCGCACCCGCAGGTGCGGCTCACGGTGATCGAGGGGTCGGACGGCGAGGTGCTCGAATGGCTCAGGACGGGCGCGGCCGACGTCGCCACCCTGACCGACGCCGCGGCCGGGGTGAGCCCCGAGCTGGTGACCGAGCCGCTGGCGCGGGACCGCCTGCTGGCCGTGCTGCCCACCGGCCACGATCTGAGCGCCGGGCCGGCGGTGCCGGTCGCCGAGCTGGCGCGGCATCCGTTCATCATGTCCACGGGCGGGTGCGAGCCGCTGATCAGGTCGCTCGGGGTGCGCTGGCGCTGCCACTACCGGGTGCGCGACACGGGCAGCATCCTCGCCATGGTGGCCGAGGGGCTGGGGGTGAGCATCATGCCGGAGCTGTCGCTACCCGCCCGCCTGACCGGGGTCGCCGCCCTCCCCCTGGAGCCGGAGACGCCGCGGACGATCCTGCTGGGCCTGCCCGCCGACCCGCTGCCGGCCGCGGTCGCCTTCGCCGCGCTGGCCCGCGCGCACACCCCCGGTCCTGGCGGCACGTGAGGGGTGGTTTCCTATACGCATGCCTGATCTCGTAGTCGACGGCGGCGACAAGCTGTGCGTGCAGTTGCTCATCGAGCTGCGGGCCCACGTGCGGGCCGTCGGACCGGGCGCCGTGATCCACCTGATCGCCTCCGACCCCGCCGCGCCCGTCGATCTGCCGGCGTGGTGCCATCTCACCGGGCACACCTACCTGGGGCCGGTGGAGGGGGCCGAGCGGGCCACGTACGCGCTGCGGGTGGCCGGGGCCGCCGCCGAGACGCAGGAGTCGAAGCCCTGGCATGCGGCTTAAGCGGTTAATATCCCATCCCTTCCGCATGGGAGAAGAACCGCCGGGTGGCCTACAGTAAGAAGGGTTACCCGGTTCAGAGAGGGAGTCCGTGAAGCGACCGACGATCGCCGACATCGCCAGCCGGGCGGGAGTGTCCAAGGTGGCGGTCTCCTACGCGCTCAACGGGCAGCCGGGGGTGTCGGAGGCCACGCGGGCCAGGATCGTCGCCATCGCCGACGAGATCGGCTGGCGTCCCAACAGCGCGGCGCGCGCGCTCAACGGCGCCCGCGCCAACTGCGTGGGCCTGGCGCTGTGCCGGCCCGCCCGCATCCTCGGCGTCGAGCCGTTCTTCATGGAGCTGATCAGCGGCATCGAGGGCGTGCTCGCCGACCGCTCCTACGCGCTGCTGCTCCAGGTCGTCACCAGCCACCAGCAGGAGAGCGAGGTCTACCGCCACTGGTGGGGCGAGAGCCGCATCGACGGCGTGTTCCTCGTCGACCTGCACTACGCCGACGCCCGCGTGGCCGAGTTGGAGCGGCTCGGCATGCCGGCCGTGGTCATCGGCCATCCCTCAGAGTCGGGCTCGCTGTCGGCCGTCTGGTCAGAGGAGGGCGAGGCCGTGCGCGAGACGGTCGGCTACCTGGTGGCGCTGGGCCACCGCCGCGTGGCGCGGGTGGCCGGGCTGCCGGAGCTGGTCCACACGACCGTCCGCGACCAGGCGTTCGCGCAGGCGTGCGAGGGCGTGGCCGAGCACGTCATCGTGCACACCGACTACACGGGCGAGGAGGGCGCCAGGGCCACCAGGCGGCTGCTCAGCTCCCCCGACCGGCCCACGGCCATCGTCTACGACAACGACATCATGGCGGTGGCGGGCCTGTCGGTCGCCCAGGAGATGCGGGTGGAGGTGCCGCGCGACCTGTCCATCGTGGCGTGGGACGACTCTCCGCTGGCCCAGGTGGTGCGTCCGCCGCTGACCGCGCTCACCCGTGACATCCCCGCCTACGGCGCCCATGCCGCGCAGCGGCTGCTCGCGCTGATCGCGGGCGAGAGCGTGCCCCCGTTCGAGGACCAGGCCGCCATCCTCACGCCGCGCGGCAGCACCGGGCCCGCCCACCCCGCCGCGTAGACCCGCGCGCGAAAGCTCCCGGGCCCGTCCGGCACGTGTCACGGGCGGGGACCGCGGCTGGCAGACCGCCCGTCCGGGCCCGTGACACGTGCCGTCCCCTCCTCGCGGCACCCCAGGGGAGCCGCCCCCGCGTCCCCCGCGCCGAGGCGACTCCACCGTGACCGAGTCGCGGGGACACGCGCTGAGTACCGCAATACCTAAACGAGACAGGAAATTCGGTGAATCGTAACCAAATTCGCGGGCCCCACCGGAAAACTCCTTTGTCGGATGCCGTCCCCGGGCGGACGACACGGGTGCGTAACGCGTGACCTGGCGGGTAGGCGGGCCAGTATGAGTGAGGGCATCGACAACGACGTGCTCTGGAACGCGTTCCACCGGGCGGTCAACATGAACTCGGAGGAGCTGCGGGCGTACCTGCTCACCGAGGCGTCCGATGAGGAGGGCTTCCCGCCCGACCCCGACCTGGGCATCGACGAGCTGGGGCGGGCCGTGCTGCACGTCCTGGGCAAGCGCAAGGGCGACCTCACCAGGGCCGACATCGACGTGATGCGCCGGGTCGTGGCGCTCGTCGAGACGATGGGCGAGCGCACGGACGACGACTCGCGGCGCGAGCTCATGTCCGTGGGACACGACCCGCTGAGAGGATGACCCCATGGTCCAGCCACATCAGTGGATCGAGGGATACGTCCGCGCCTGGAACTCCAACGATCCCGACGACATCGCCGCGCTCTTCAGCGAGCAGGCGGTCTACTACACCGAGCCGTTCAGCTCGCCGTGGCAGGGGCGGGACGAGATCGTCCGCGAGTGGCTGGGCAGGCAGGACAAGCCTGGTGAGGCCACGTTCGAGTGGCATCCGGTGAGCGTGACGGACGACGTGAGCGTCATCCAAGGAGTCACGACATATCTTGACAAGACGTACAGTAACCTCTGGGTGATCCGGTTCGAGCCCGACGGGCGGTGCCGGGAGTTCACTGAATGGTGGATGCGACACGATGCCAAATGATGCAATGGGCCGCACCCTCTTCACCCGAGGAGATCTGTTGAGAGACAACCTCGACCTCGCCGCGAGCGCCCAGGAACTGGCCGACGCCGCCCCGACGGGATCGATCGACCACGCCGCCGCCTCGTCCGTGGCCATCACGCTGGCCACCACCCGCGACATCGACGACGCCAGGAAGACGTTGCAAGGGGTCTCACCCGAGGAGGTCAAGCGGGCGGCGCTGGCCCTGTTCGACCGGCTCTCCGCGCAGTAGGCGGGCGGGCCGCGAACTCGGCCGGGGCGCGTACTGTTGACTCGGCGTGTGGTTCGTGGAGGGTGAGTGCGGGTCGGGATTCTGGGGCCGCTGCGGGTGGCGGGCAGCGAGATCGGTGGGGCTCGCGTGCGTACGCTGCTGGTGCGGCTGGCGCTGGACCCCGGGCGGGTGGTGACCGCCGGCCGGCTGATCGACGACCTGTGGCCCGACGATCCGCCCGCGCATCCGGCGGCGGCGCTGCAGTCCCTGGTGTCCAGGGCGCGCAGGCAGGCGCCGGGGCTGATCTCCTCACATCCGGCCGGTTACGCGCTCGACGTGCCGCCGGGCGAGGTGGACGCGTGGGCGTTCGAACGGCTGGCGCGCGCGGGCGACGCGCGCGGGGCGCTGGCGTTGTGGCGCGGGGCGGCCCTGGCGGACGCGGCCGGGCTGCCGTTCGCGGCGGGCCCGGCGGCGCGCCTGGCGGAACTGCGGCTCACGACCCTCGCCACCCGGATCGCCACCGACCTCGACCACCCGCCCGGCTCCGGCCATGGCACCGGCGCGGACGTGGTGGCGGAGTTGGAGGGGCTGGTCGCCGCGCACCCGCTGCGCGAGCCGTTCCACGCGCTGCTCATGCGGGCGCTGGTCGCCCAGGGGCGGCGGGCCGAGGCGCTCACGCTCTTCGAGCGGATCAGCACCGCCCTGGCCACCGAGCTGGGCGCGGACCCGGGCCCGGAACTGCGGCAGGCCCACCTCGACGCGCTGCGTGACGAGAAGCCGCCGCCGCCCAGAAGCAACCTGCCCGCCCGCCTCACGAGCTTCGTGGGCCGGGCCGAGGACGTCGCACGAGTCGGCGGCACCCTGGAGGAGGCCAGGCTCGTCACGCTCGTCGGCCCCGGCGGGGCGGGCAAGACGCGGCTGGCCGTCGAGGTGGCCGCCGGGCTGGCCGTGCCCGACGGGGTGTGGCTGGTCGAGCTGGCCTCCGTCGCGGACGTACGGGCGGCGGTGGAGGGCGTGTTCAGGACGAGCGACCTCGTGGCCGCGTTGCGCGGCAGCGCGCCCCTGATCGTGCTGGACAACTGCGAGCACGTGATCGAGGAGGCCGCGCGGGTGACGCGGTGGCTGCTGTCGCAGGTCGCCGGCCTGCGGGTGCTGGCCACCAGCCGGGAGCCGCTCGACATCCCCGGCGAACGGCTGCACCAGGTGCTGCCGCTGCCCGAGGGCCCGGCCGCCGAGCTGTTCACGGACCGGGCCGCCGCGGCCAGGCCGGACCTGACGGTGCCGCGGGCGCGGGTGGCACAGATCTGCCGGGAGCTGGACGGCATCCCGCTGGCCATCGAGCTGGCCGCCGCGCGGCTGCGGACGATGCCGGTGTCCGTGCTGGTCGAGCAGCTCGGCGACCGGCTGGCCTTCCGTGGCGGGCGTACGTCCGAGCCGCGCCACCGCACCCTGCGCGCGGTCATCGACTGGAGCTGGAACCTGCTGTCCGGACGCGAGCGGGAGTTGCTGCGCGGCCTCACGGTGTTCTCGGGCGGGGCCACGTACGAGGCCGTCTCCCGGGTCTGCGGCGGCGACCCCGACCTGCTCTCCTCACTGGTGGACAAGTCGCTCATCGCGCTGTCCGGCGACCGCTACACGATGCTGGCGACCATCAGGCAGTACGCCGCCGCCGACCTGCCCGAGCTGCGCCAGGCCCACGCCCGCCACTACACGGAGCTGGCCGAGACCGCCGAGCCGCACCTGCGGACCGGGGCGCAGCTCGGCTGGCTGGCGACACTGGACGCCGAGCGCGGCAACCTCGACGCGGCCCTGCGTCACTCCGACGACCCGCTCAGGCTGATCCTGCCGCTCTTCCGGCTGTGGATCATGCGCGGGCGGTGGCGCGAGATGGGCGAGCAGGCGGCGGCGGTGCTGGCCAGGGTGGGCGACGTGCCGCCGGCCGGACGGGAGCTGGCGCACGGGTTGTGCGTCGCGCTCACGGGCGGCGGGGTGAACGAGACGCTGCGCGAGTCCGAGCATCCGGTGGCGCTGAACGCGTACCTGCTGGGCGGCGCCCCGTCCGAGCCCGGCGACCTGGTGGAGCTGGCCGAACGGACGCTGGCGCGGCTGCGGCACCATCCCGACCTGTGGACCAGGTCGGCGGCGCTGCTGGTCGCGGGCCTGACGCGGTTCGAGTACGGCGCGGTGGCGGGCGCGGAGAACCTGCTGGAGCCGGCGCTGGCCGGCTTCCGCGAGACCGGCGACCGGTGGGGGCAGTGGACGGCGCTCTACTGGCTGTCCCTGGTCGCGGAGAACCGCGGGGACTTCGCCGCGGCGGCGGCGATCGGGGAGGAGCCGGAGCGGCTGGCGGGCGAGCTGTCGGGGCTGGAGGCGTCGCTCGGGCCGATGACGTTCCTGCTGCGGCTCGGGCAGCTCAAGGGCCGGGCCGGCGACCACGCCGGGGCGGCGCTGGCGCTGGACCGGGCCTGGGCGGCGGCCGTGCGTGCGGCGGACCAGGACATGATCGCCCGGGTGCTGCACGCCCGCGCCGAGTTGGCCCGGCGCGGCGGCGACCCGGCCGGGGCCGCGCGGCTGCTGGATCGGGCGACGGCTCTCGACGTCGAGATGACCCCGCAGTTCGGGGCGCTGCTGAACGTGGAGCTGGCCAGGGTGAGCGCCGCGCCGGCCGCGCCCTTACGGCGGGCGCTGGAGCTGATGGCCGGCTGCTCCGACCGGACCGTGCGGGCGACCGTACTGGAGGGCGTGGCCGAGCACCTGACGCCGCCGGCCGCGGCCGAGCTGCTGGGGGCCGCACGGGCGCTGCGCGGCATCGGCGAGTCCGCCGATCCGCACGTCATCGGCCTGGCGGCCCGGTGCGCGAAGGCCCTGGGAGCCGACGCCTTCCAGGAGGCGCTGGCCCGCGGCGCGGCCCTCCCCGGCCCGGAGGCCCACGCCCTCGGCGCCCTCCCGGGCCGGTGAGCCGCTTCCGAACCGGCGAGCCACACGCGGGGTTCCACCCGACCGGGTGAGCCAGGCGCGGCGTTCCGCCCGACCGGGTGAGCCACGCGCGGCGTTCCGCCCGACCGGGTGAGCCACGCGCGGGGTTCCGCCCGGCCCGGGTGAGCCACGCGCGAGGTTCCTCCCGGCAGTGCGAGGCGTGCTGGGCGGTGACAAGCCGGTGCGGCGCGCCCAGGTCGCGAACAGGGCCTCGCGGACCTCCCGGGTGCATGATGTGCGGAGGTGAATCACGACACCGCGCCACATGCTTCCGGTTTGGCGGCGAATGCGTAAAGGTTAGGGCAACTTGCACCGCGAGGTAAGGAGAGCAGTGGCCAGTCCTGGCATCACCGACACCAGGGGCAGTGACTTCGCCCGACTAGCCGATCGCATAGCGGACGCTGGTCTCCTCGACCGGCGTCCCGCTTATTACGCCGTCCGGATGAGCATCATGACCGCTGTCTACATCGGCGGCTGGGCGCTGTTCGCCTGGGTGGGCGACTCCTGGTGGCAGCTTCTCGTCGCCGTCGCGCTCGCGGTGGTCTTCGCGCAGTTCGGCTTCCTGGCCCACGACCTCGGGCACCGGCAGGTCTTCAGGACGCGGCGGCCGAGCGACATCGCGGGCCTGATCATCGGCAACTTCGCCGTCGGGCTCGGCTGGGGCTGGTGGACCACCAAGCACAACCGGCACCACGCCAACCCGAACCACGAGGACCACGATCCCGACGTCTCACCGGCCGTGATCGTCTGGTCCGAGGACCAGGTCGCGCGCAGCACCGGCCTGCCGCGATTCATCGCGAAGTACCAGGCTTTCTGGTTCTTCCCGCTGCTCACCCTGGAGGCGTGGCACCTGCACATCGCCAGCTTCAAGGCGCTGTTCCAGCCCACGGCCAAGCGCCGCAACCTGGAGCTGACGCTGCTGGTCGTCCACTGCGTGCTCTACTTCGGCGCGGTCTTCACCGTGCTGCCGTTCGGCAAGGCGCTGCTGTTCCTGGTCGTGCACCAGGGGCTGTTCGGGATCTATCTCGGCTGCACGTTCGCCCCCAACCACAAGGGCATGCCCGTGCTGACCAAGAACGACAAGCTGGACTTCCTTCGCAAGCAGGTGCTGACCTCCCGCAACGTGCGCGGCAACCTGTTCACCGACGTGGCCCTCGGCCAGCTCAACTACCAGATCGAGCATCATCTGTTCCCCAACATGCCGGCCCCCAACCTGCGCAAGGCGCAGCCGATCGTCGAGCGCTACTGCGCGGAGATCGGCGTCGACTACCTCCAGACGGGCCTGACCGAGTCGTACGGCCAGGCGCTGCGGCACCTGCACGAGGTCGGCGCCGCCCTCCGCGTGCCCAAGGCGGACGCCGCGCTCCGCTGACCCGGACCGGCACCGCCGGCCACCAGACCGAGGGCGCCCCCGACCTCATCGGGCGCCCTCCTCCTCCAGTCGCTGGATCAGCCGGTCACGCCGGCGTTCGAGGTCGGCGATCAGCTCCACCTGCTCGTCCGCCTGGCCGAGCATCGACGAGATCTCGATCTGGTCGGTCGCTCCCATGTCGCCGATCTGGTCGCGGATCTCCTGGTTCTCGGCCCGCAGCCGGGTCAGGTCCTCTTCGACCCGGCGCAGTTCGTCCTTAGTGCTCATCCAACGGCTCTACCCAGAAGCGTCAGCACGATTACCAGGCCATATGCGCAAACGTACAGAATGGTAGGCATGCGCAGGCCGTCGATCGACACGATCGTGTCACTCGTCTCCATCGCCGTCGTGCTGGCCGGGACCCTCTTCACCTACTTCTTCCGCCACATCGACCCGCTGTCGGCGACGGACGTCCTGCTGCCGCTGCTCGCCTGCGGCGGGGTGCTGGCGCGGCGGCGCTACCCGGTCGCGGCGCTGATCGTGGTGGCCTCCTCCGTGGCCGCGTACTATCCGCTGTCCGCGCTCGACGGGCCCGCCATGGTGCTGGTGTTCGTGGCCCTCTACAGCGCGGCCGACCGGGGACGCCTGACCGCGGCCATCGCCACCGGGGCCGCGCTGCTGCTGGCCATGGGCATCGGCGAGACCGGCGGGACCCGGCACGTGGACGACAGCGCGTTCGTGTCGATCGCCGGCTGGGTGGTGGCCGCCATCGCCTTCGGCGGGGTCACCCGCAACCGGCGCGCCTACCTGTCGGAGGCCCGCCGGCACACGCTGGACGCCCTCCAGACCAAGGAGGAGGAGGCCCGGCGGCGGGCCGGCGAGGAGCGGCTGCGCATCGCCAGGGAGCTGCACGACGTGCTCGGGCACAACATCTCCATGATCAACGTGCAGGCGTCGGCGGCGCTGCATGGGCTCACGAAACGGCCGGACGCCGCCGAGACGGCGCTGCGCACGATCAAGGACACCAGCAAGGAGACCCTGCGCGAGCTGCGCACCACGCTGGGCGTGCTGCGCCAGGTGGACGAGGACGCGCCGGTCACGCCCGCCGACAGCCTGGCCCGGGTGGACGCGCTCGTGGCCGCGTCGGGGCTGACGGTCCGCACCGAGCTGTCGGGCCCGCTGGACGCCCTGCCGACCGAGGTGGACCTGGCCGCCGCCCGCATCGTCAGGGAGGCGCTGACGAACGTCTCCCGCCACTCGGGCACGGACCGGGCCACGCTGACGATCGCCGGCACGTCCGGGGACGTCGTCATCGAGGTGAGCGACGACGGCCCCGGCGCCACGTACGACGGGGGCAGCGGCTTCGGCGTCCAGGGCATGCGCGAGCGCGCGAGCGCGCTCGGCGGCGCCCTGGAGGCGGGCCCGCGCCCCGAGGGCGGCTACCGCGTCACCGCCCGCCTGCCCCTCTCACAACCCCTGCACCAGCCGAAGAACGGGACCCGATGATCCGCCTGCTTCTCGCCGACGACCAGACCCTCGTCCGGGCCGGGTTCCGGTCCATCCTCAGCGACGAGGACGACTTCGAGGTGGTGGCCGAGGCCGCCAACGGCGTCCAGGCCGTCGCCGGGGCGCGCGAGCACCGCCCCGACGTGGTGCTCATGGACATCCGCATGCCCGAGCTCGACGGCCTGGAGGCCACCCGCCGCATCGCGGGCGACCCGGCGCTCGACGGCGTCAAGGTGATCATCCTGACCACGTTCGACCTCGACGACTACGTCTACGCCGCGCTGCGCGCGGGCGCGGGCGGCTTCCTGGTCAAGGACACCGAGCCCGCCGAGCTGATCCACGCGGTCCGGGTGGTCGCGAGGGGCGACGCGCTCATCTCGCCCTCGGTCACGCGACGGCTGATCTCCGAGTTCGCCGGCCGGGTCAAGCGGCCGGAGCCGGGCCCCGAGCTGAACGCGCTCACCGAGCGCGAGCGCGAGGTCATGGCGCTGGTGGCCGGCGGCCTGTCCAACGACGAGATCGCCGCCCGCCTGGTGCTCAGCCCGGCGACGTCGAAGACGCACGTCAGCCGGATCATGACCAAGCTGGGCGTGCGCGACAGGGCCCAGCTCGTGGTCATCGCGTACGAGGCCGGCATGATCACCCCGGGCTGGCTTACCTCCTGAGTGGTACGCCGCCGCGTCCCATGCGACTGGGGAGGTACGGCGGGTGCCCGCCCCGGCATGACGCGGCAGGCGGAGCCGTACCGGGAGGCTCTGCCCCATGGACATCGTGGACCTCGCCCGGTTGCAGTTCGCGCTCACCGCGGGCGCGCACTTCCTGTTCGTGGCGCTGACGCTCGGGCTGGCGACGCTGGTCGCGGTCATCCAGACCCGGGCCACGTTCAGCGGCGACCCGGTGCACCTGGGGATGACGCGGTTCTGGGGCCAGCTCTACATCATCAACTACGCGATGGGCATCGTCACCGGGCTGGTGATGGAGTTCCAGCTCGGGCTGTCGTGGAGCGGGCTCACCTCGTACGCGGGGGACGTCTTCGGGGCGGCGCTGGCGATCGAGACGCTGGTGGCGTTCTTCGTCGAGTCCACGTTCCTGGGATTGTGGATCTTCGGCTGGAACAAGCTGAACCGGTGGGCGCACCTGGCGCTGATCTGGGTGGTGACGCTGACGGCGTACGCGTCGGCGTTCTGGATCATGGTCGCCAACGGCTTCCTGCAGCACCCGGTCGGATACGTGCTGGACGGCGGCCGGCTGCGGCTGACGGACTTCGGCGCGATGGTGGCCAACCCGGCGGCGCAGGTGGCCTTCCTGCACGTGCTGTCCGGCGCGATGGTCGTCGGCGGCTTCTTCGTGGCCGGGGTGAGCGCCTACCACCTGAGCAGGCGCACCGTCGCGCAGGACCTGTTCCGCAAGTCGCTGCGGATCGGGGTGGGCGTGGCGCTGCCCGCGCTGTTGGTGACCGCGACGTTCGGCGGGATGGGGTTCGAGACCCTGCAGCCCGCCAAGGCCGCCGCCTGGGTGAACGACGCCGTGCAGCTGGCCGCCGTGCAGGCCGGGATGGCGGCCGAGCTCGGGCCGGGCGACTACCTGCCGTCGGTGGGGGCGGTACGGGCGGGCGGCCTCGTCATGATGGTGTTGTTCGCGCTCATGCTGTTCGTGGCCGGGCCGAGCTTCCTGCTCATGCTCATCCGGCCGGTCGTGCGCGGGTTCAGGTTGTGGCACTGGCTGCTGACGCTGATGATCCCGGTCCCGTTCGTCGCCATGCTGGGCGGCTGGGTCTTCCGCGAGATGGGCCGCCAGCCCTGGGCCGTGTACGGGCTGCTGAGGACGTCCGATGCCATGTCCCCGGTGTCCGAGGGGCAGATGCTCTTCTCGCTGACCGCGTTCGTCACGGTGTTCGCGGTGCTGATCGCGATCAACTGCTGGCTGCTGGCCAGGCACGCCCGGCGCGGGCCCGGCGCGGTGGCGCTGGGCGACCGGCCGATCGAGGCCCCCGTTCCCGTCCCTTCGTTCTGAGGACCGCGCACGTCATGGAGATCTTCATTCTGGGCTTCTTCGCGATCGGCTATCTCGTGCTGGCCGGGGCCGACATCGGGGTCGGCATGGCGCTGCCGTACCTGGGCCGCTCGGGCGGCGAGCGGCGGGAGGTGATCGCCGCGATCGCGCCGTTCTTCCTGGGCAACGAGGTGTGGCTGGTGGCGACCGCGGGCGTGCTGGCCGGGCTGTTCCCCAAGCTGGAGGGCGAGCTGCTGCACGGCAACTACACGGTGGTCGTGACGCTGCTGCTGGCGTGGGTGGTGCGGGACATGGGGCTGTGGCTGCGCGGGCGCGTGCCGGGGCCGCGCTGGGCGGCCTTCTGGGACGGCGCGATCGTGGCCGGGAGCTGGGGGCTGGCGCTGAGCTGGGGGACGCTGCTGTCCCACGTGCTGATCGGCCTCCAGGGGCCGGTGGCGCTGCTGCCCGCGCTGGTGCTGGCCGCGCTGTTCCTCACGCACGGGCTGTCGTTCGCGTCGCTGCGGCTGCGCGGGAGCCTGCGCGAGCGGGCGGCGGTGCTCGCGGGCGGGGCCGGGCAGGCGGGCACGTACGCGCTGACCGCGGCGGCGCTGGTGGCCGTGGGCGTGCTGGCCGGGCTCCGGCTGCCGCTGGAGCCCGGCACGTCGGGGCCGCTGCTGGTGCCGGTCGTCCTGACCCTGATCCCGTTCCTGGTGGCCGCCCAGGCGTGGGTGTGGTGGACGTTCCGGCACCGGGTGAGCGGGCCGTCCTACCTCTGATCGATGAACGTCCGGATCAGCTCGGTGACCTCACGGGGGCGTTCGAGCAGGACGACGTGGCCGCTGTCCAGCTCGGCGTACTCGCTGCCGGGGATGGCCGCGTGCAGGGCCCGGGAGTGCTCGACCGGGATCAGGTAGTCCCGCGTGTTGCCGATCACCAGCGTGGGGGCGGTGATCTTCGGCAGCAGGTCCCTGACGTCCACGCGCAGGTCGAGCTGGATCTGGCGGAGCGTGCCGGGCGGCCCCTCGCCCGCCGTCAGGGTGCCGGCGCCGGCCGCGCCGACGAACTCCGGGCTGAAGGCCAGGAGCGCTCCGTAGGCGGCGAAGCTCTCCGGATCGGTGGCGGCCAGCCGGGACCACGTACGCAGGCCCAGCTCCAGCCGCGAGTCGGCCAGGTGCGTCCACCCGGCGATCAGCACCAGCCGCCTGACCAGTTCGGGCCGCTCGGCCGCGACCTTGGCGGCCACGGCCGCGCCCAGCGAGAACCCGACCAGGTCGGACGGCTCCTCGAACGCGGCGGCCACCTGGCCGGCGAGCAGGTCGAGGGTGAGGTCGCCGCCCGGGTCGGAGGTCTGACCACTGCCCGCGTAGTCGGGGGTGATGACGGTGCGCAGGTCGGCGAGGCCGGGCACGAGGTGGGCGTAGTTGGTGACGGCGTCGCCGCCGGTGCCGTGCACCATGACCAGGCCGGGGCCGGTGCCCGCCTTGAGGTAGTGGACGGTGCCGCCGTCGTGGGGGACCGTGGGCATCGCGGGCAACCTTTCTTTAGCGTTCGTTACAAAAACCATAACATAGCGATCGCTATAGAATGGGGGCATGGCCAGGCAACGGGCATTCGACAGGGAGGCGGCGCTGGAGAGCGCGCTGCTCACGTTCTGGCGGCACGGCTACGAGGCCACCTCGATCGCCGAGCTGACCACCGCGATGGGGATCAGGCCACCCAGCCTGTACGCGGCCTTCGGCGACAAGCGGCGGCTGTTCGAGGAGGCCGTGACGCGCTACCAGCGGACCTACGGGGCCTTCAGCACCCGCGCGCTGGCCGAGGAGCCCACGGGCCGGCAGGCGATCGAGCGCCTCCTGCGGGAGGCGGCGGCCGAGTACGCGAGCCCGGCCCACCCCTCCGGCTGCATGGTCATCACGGCGGCCGTGAACTGCGGCCCGGAGTCGGCCGAGGTGGAGGAGCTGCTGCGCGGCTTCAGGCTGGAGGCCAGGGCGGCGTTCAAACGGCGGATCGACGAGGACGTGGCGGCCGGGCGCATCCCGGACACCACCGACACGGCGGGGCTGGCCGCGTTCTACGCTGCGACGGTCCAGGGCATGTCCACCCAGTCGCGCGACGGCGCCTCCTACGCGGAACTGCTCGCCGTCGCCACCCTCGCCATGTCCGCCTGGCCGCCCGCCGAGGGCCGGACCTGACGGCCGCCGCCACCCTCGCCATGCCCGTCTGACCGACCGCTAGACATGACGGCCGTCACTACCCTCGCCATGCCCGTCGGACCGGCCGTTAGTGGCCGGACATGACCGCCTGCCTGGCCCGTAACGCGATCTCCAGCTCGAAACGGATGTCGGGGTCGGCGAGCTGGTCGCCGTACAGCTCTTCGAGCTGGCGTAGCCGGTAGCGCACGGTCTGCGGGTGCACGTGCAGCTTGGCCGCCACCTCGCCGGCCCCCCGCCCGTGCCGCAACCACGCCAGCAGGGTCTCGGCCAGCCGGTCCTGCTGGGTGGGCCGCAGGTGGGCCAGGGGCGCGAGGCGCACCTCGGCCATCGCGCTGACCAGTTCCTCGTCCTTGAACACCACGAGCGTGGCCATGTGGTCCGCGCAGCGCAGCAGCCCGCGGGGCAGCACGCCGCGCCGGGACAGGTCGAGCGCCTCACCGGCCCAGCGCAGCGACGTCGCGGACGAGGCCAGGGGCACGGTGGGCCCGATGGCCACGCGCCGGCCGCGCAGGGCGCGCTCCAGTGTCTGGGCCTGTCCGGGACCCGCCGGGTCGGGCACCAGCAGGCAGGGCAGCGCCCGCTCCGGCCCGGTGAGCACGTCGGGCGGCAGCGGCGGCAGCCGGCAGGCTCCGTGCTGGTCGTCGAGCGCCACGCAGGCGACGGTCCTGGGCAGCCGCCAGGCGGCGGCCTTGGCCAGGTCGGCGATCACCTCCGGGCCCGCGGACGGCCGGCTGAGCAGCAGGTCGAGCAGGCGGGCGCGGCGGCGTTCCATCTCGCCGGCGGCGTGCGCCCTGGCCTCGTCGAAGCCCTCGGCGGCGGCGTCGGCGAGGGCGTCGAGGTAGACGAAGATGGTCTCGCCCAGGTCGTACAGGGATTGCGGGGACAGGCCGAGCGGCCCGGCGATCTCGGTCAGCCGTCGCCAGCCGACCCGGGCGCCGAGCCGCATCGCGGCCTGGAACGCCTCCAGGTTGCGGCCCTCCGCCGCCTCCCCCTTGCCGATCATGCGGAACGGCTCCGGGTCCCAGGGGGCGTCCGGGTTCTCGACGCGGTCGAGGAAGCCCTCGATGGCCTGCTCGACCGCCATGCGCACGACCTTGATGTAGATCTCGTCCGACGGCCGGGCGTACTCGGGAATGCGGGCCTGGATCTCCTCGATCACCTCTTCGGAGACCCGGCCGATACCCGACCTGAGCGTTTTCACGATGTCCGCGGGTGTACGGCTTTCGCTGAGGTCACTCTTGATCGCCATCGTCCCTCCTGCCGCCATTGTGACCCAGGCAACAGAAGAATGGGTAGCAAACGCTTGTTTCTATCACTACTGGAGGAACGCGCGGAACTCCTCGACGTCGATCAGGCCGTCGCCGTCCTTGTCCAGCTTGCGCACCCCCTCCTGCGCGGCCTCCAGCGTCACCGGCCGGCCGAGCACCTCCATCAGCCGGACGAGCTCGACGGCGGAGATGCGGCCGTCGTCGTCGGCGTCGATCAGGTCGAAGGTGGTCACGTGGTCGCTCATGGAGTAGCCCTTCTACGAGTCCGATCTCGCGTCAGACCTTAGTGGTCACCTGCCGCAGCGCGTCGATGAATGCCCTGACATGCGGGCTTGTGTCACCTTCGCGCCAGGCGATGGCCAGCTCTCCGGGAGACAGCCCGCTGACCGGCCGGTAGGCCATGCCCGGCCGTTTGTACAGCGCGGCGTTCCCCTCGGCCACCAGCACGACCCCGAGCCCGCTGATCACCGCCTCGAACACCTCCTCTGGCGTGTTGGCGGTCACGCCGATCACCGGCTCGTCGTCGCGGGCGTCTCTCCCGAGCCAGAAGTCCCGCAGCGGCCCCGCCGCCCGCGGCAGCGCGATGAACGGCTCCCCGCGCAGCGCCGCAAACGGGACCTCCGCCAGTTCCGCCAGCGGGTGGTCCGCGGGCATGGCGACCCCGCGCCGCTCGGTGGCCAGCACGTGCGTGCGCAGCCCCGGCGGCACCGGCAGCCAGATGAACGCCACGTCGGACGACCCGTCGGCCAGCCCGCCGCTCGGGTCGTCCCAGCCGACCAGCCGCAGGGAGACCTCCCACCCCGGCATGACCGCGCGGAAGCGGCGCAGCGCCTCCTGCTGCAGCCCTCTGCCCACGGCCGTCTGCAGCCCGATCACCAGCGTGCCGGAGGGCGCCGCGGCGCGCGCCTCCTCCACCCCGCCCCTCCACCGTTCGAGCAGGTCACGGGCGATCGGCAGGAGCGCCGCGCCCTGCCGGGTGAGCGCCACGCCGCCGGTCACCCGGTCGAACAGCCAGAACCCGAGCTGCCGCTCCAGCACCCTGATCTGCTTGGACAGCGCGGGTTGGGAGACGAACAGCCGCTCGGCGGCGCGCGTCATGTTCAGGTCTTCGGCGACCGCCACGAAATATCGCAAATCACGCAAATGCACGTCCATAGCCAGTGGTTATCGTAAGGGCTCTTGGACGTCCGGCGGTCCCGCGCGCCAGGATCGCCCCCATGAAGACACGCACTCTCGGCAGTCTGTCCGTTCCCGCCATCGGTTTCGGCGCCATGGTGCTCTCACCCGGCGTGTACGGCGAAGTGGACGACACCCGGGCCGAGGCCGCGCTCAAGACGGCGCTGGACGCGGGCGGCGTCCACGTGGACACCAGCGACGCGTACGGCGTGGACGGCCACAACGAGCGCCTGGTGGGCCGCGCGATCAAGGGCCGCAGGGACGAGGTGATCGTCGCCACCAAGTGCGGCCTGGCGATCCCCGAGGGCGAGCCGAGCCGCTCGCACCCGGTCGGGTACGCCTTCAACGAACTGCGGGTGAACACCGAGCCCCGCCTCGTGCGCGGCTACGCCGAACGCAGCCTGCGCAACCTGGGCACCGACGTGATCGACCTGTACTACACGCACTACACCGACCCCGGCGTGCCGATCGAGGACACCGTCGCCGCGCTGGCCGATCTGGTGCGCGACGGCCTGATCAGGCACATCGGCCTGTCCAACGTGACGGCCGCCCAGCTCAGGGCCGCGCACGCGGTGCACCCGGTGACGGCCGTGCAGAACGAGTGGTCGATGTGGCGCCCCCTGGACGCCGATCTGCTGGCGGCGACACGTGAGCTCGGCGTCGGCGTCGTGGCCTGGAGCCCGCTCGGCAACGGCTTCCTGACCGGCACCGTGCAGACCCTCGACGCGGGCGACTTCCGCCACAACGCCCCCCGCTTCTCGGCCGAGAACCTGGCGGGCAACAACGACCGCTACGCCCCGATCCGGGCGCTGGCCGAGCGGCTCGGCATCAGCCCGGCCCAGCTCGCCCTGGCCTGGCTGCTGCACCAGGACGACCACGTGGTGGCGATCCCCGGCAGCCGCACGCCGTCCCACATCGAGGAGAACCTGGCCGCCGCGGACCTCACGCTGCACCCCGACACCCTGGCCCTGCTCGACGAGGCGCTGGCCGGGTTCGAGGTCAGCGGCGGGACCCTGCTCTAGACCGCGGGGGTGATCCGGCCGCGCACGGGCGTCGCCAGCCAGACCGTGGCGAGCGCCGCGTACACGGCGAGCAGGGCGGCCACCGGGGCGGCCAGCAGCACCGAGACGGCCACGGCGACGGCCAGCAGGACCGCCCAGCCGTACAGGATGGCCCGTCCGCGCGGCGAGCCGGTGTGCGCGGCCTCCTGGACCGGGGTGACCAGGGCCATGAGGGCCGCGCCGGGGACGCCCATGACGTCCGCCTCCAGCACGATGCCCAGCACGAGCAGCACCGCGCCGGCCGCCACCAGGCCCAGGCAGAGCGCCGCCACCCGCGCCTCGACCCCCTCGAACAGCAGCCGGGTGGCCCGGCCGCGGGCCAGCCGCAGCACGCTCCACGCCTCGGCCACCCACGACACCCAGTGCAGCACCGCGACGACGGCGAAGACCAGGATGACCGGCGGGGCCGCGGGCAGCAGGAAGATCAGCCGCCACCCCTGCGGGAACCTGCCCCGCAGCCGCGAGAGCCGCCGGTAGACCGGGTTGCGCCGCTTGAGCGCGGCCACGAGGCCGTCCCTGGCCACGCCGAACCCGGGGTCCAGCCGCAACACCTCGCGGAAGCTCTCCGCCGCCCGCCGCGGGTCGCCGAGCCGCAGCTCCACGTGGCCGAGCGTGAAGTGCGCGGTGGGGTTCTCCGGGTCGAGCCGCACGGCGTCCGCGGCGGCGGCGCGGGCCTGCCGGACGTCGCCGAGGCCCGCGTAGGCCAGCGCCGCCAGACTGGCCAGGTCGGAGTCCTGCGGGTCGAGGCCCAGGCCGCGCAGCGCCGCGTCGAGCATCCGGGGCCAGTCCTCCTTGAGCAGGTGCGCGCGGGCCAGCACCTCCCAGGCGGGGGCGTACTCGGGCTGGAGGTTCAGCGCCGCGCCGACGGCGGCGATGGCGTCGTCGGGCCGGTGGGCCCGGTTGTACACCTGGGCGGCGGCGTAGTGCGGCAGCCACTGGTCGGGGGCGAGCCGGACCGCCTCCTGCGCCTCCCGGACGGCCTCCTCCGCCTGCCCCTGCTGGATCAGCGCGAGCCCGAGCAGCGCGTGCGCCGCGGTGTGCTGCGGCTCCTGGGCCAGCAGGCCGCGCAGCTCGCGCTCGGCGTCGGCCGCGCGCCGGAGCTGCAGCAGCGCCCGCGCCCGCTCGATCGGGTCGGCGACCTTCACCACTTCGCCTTGACCCAGGGCATCAGCTCGTCCCACGCGCCCGAGTCGTTGGCGTGCATCACGTAGTTGCGCGCGGTGCCCATCCACTCGCGGACCGCCGTGGGACGGACGGTCCCGGCCGCGGCGAGCAGGTCCCGCGTGGTCAGCGGGATGGGCCGGCCGGCGCTCAGCGACTGCCGCAGCTTGGCCTCCACCGCCCGGTCCACCACGCCCTTCAGGTCCGCGCCGACGAAGTGCTCGGTCACCCGCGCCACCGCGTCGTAGTCCATCTCGGCCAGCGGCTTGTCCCGGCACAGGATGCGCAGGATCGCGGCCCGCGCGGTGAGGTCGGGCGGCGGCACGAACACCGGCTGGTCGAAGCGGCCGGGACGGCGGAAGGCCACGTCCACGTACCAGGGGGCGTTCGTGGCCGCGAGCACCAGCACGCCCTCGTTGGCGTTCTGGTCCACGCCGTCCAGCTCGGACAGGAACTGGTTGACGAGCTGGCGGGCGTGCGCCTGGCGCATGTCGGAGCGGCGTCCGGCCAGCGCGTCCACCTCGTCGAAGAACAGCACGCACGGGCGGTTGCGGCGGGCCAGGTCGAACGTGGCGCGCAGGTTGCGCTCGCTGCTGCCCGTGTACATGTCGAGGATGTCGGCCAGGCCCACGTTGACGAACGCCGCGCCGAGCTCGCCCGCGGCGGCCCTGGCCAGGTGGGTCTTGCCCGCGCCCGGAGGGCCGTACAGGAGCACGCCGCCGCCCGCGCGCTTGCCGAACGCGGCGAACATCTCCGGCTGTTGCAGCGGCAGCAGCAGCTTGATCCGCAGCGCCTCCTTGACCGCCTCCATGCCCGCCACGTCGGCGAAGGAGACGCCGGAGCGCTCGACCTCCGCCGTGCTCGTGTCACCCGGCCCGGGGACGGACGGCAGGAACGCCGACTCCGGCGGAGGCGGCACGTCACCCGCCGGGACCTTCCGCGTCTCCTGGGGCGCGGCGTCACCTCTGGGCGTCCCGCCCATCCAGGCCCCGAGGCGCGCCTCCAGCTCCTGATCGGCCACGGACGCGTCGCGGGAGGTCGCCTCGAAGTAGCGGTAGGCCGCCTTGCCCGCGTTCCCCTCGCCCAGCAGCGCCCGCGCCGCCAGCACGCCCACGGCGGGCGGATAGCCCGCGGTGGCCAGCAGCGGCTCCAGCGCCGCCATCGCCTGCCCGAACGCGCTCTGCCGGACGAACGCCTCCGCCAGCCCGGCGATCAGCCCCGGGTCCTGGGGCGAGAGCGCGAGCGCCGCGCGGAACTCGGCCTCGGCGTCGGCCAGGTAGCCCTTGGCGAGCAGTTGCCCGGCCAGGTGCTGTCGCAGGGGGAGGTTGTCCGGGGAGAAACGCGCCGCCTCGCGGAGCGCCTGGAGGCCGGCGTCGTCGGGCACGTGCCGTTCCCTTCCATGGGAGGTTTCGGTCATCTCGGACTACGCAAGATACCGAAAGATCTCCCACCCGGCCGGTTCAGGGCCGGAACAGCCGCAGCCGTTCCTCGCCGATCCGCGCCCGCAGCTCCCGGTCCTCGACGCCGAGCCCCTCCTCCGGCGCCAGCGCCAGCACCCCCACCTTGCCGACGTGCTGGTTGAGCTGCACGTCCCTGGTCGCCTGCGCCGTCTCGGCCAGCGGGTAGACGGCCGAGAGCGTCGGGTGGATCAGGCCGAGCGAGATCAGCCGGTTGACCTCGTGGCATTCCTGGTAGTTCGCGCCGTGGGAGCCGATGATGCGCTTGAGCTTCATCCACAGGTGCCGGTTGTCGTACTCGTGGGCGTAGCCGCTGGACGAGCCGCACGTGACGACCGAGCCGCCGCGCCTGGCCACGTACACGGAGGCGCCGAAGGTGTCCCTGCCCGTGTGCTCGAACACGATGGCCGGATCCTCCCCCACCAGCCGCCTGACCTCCGCGCCCAGCCGCCGCCACGCCTTCTCCTCGCCGAGGTCGTCGAACTGGGCCCGGTCGACGACGTGCGGGCAGCCCATCCTGCGCAGCAACTCGGCCTTCTCCGGCGAGCTGACCACGCCGACCGGGATGCCGCCGCCGCGCAGCACGAGCTGCACGCCGTACCCGCCGAGGCCGCCCGTCGCGCCCCACAGCAGCACCACGTCGCCCTGCTTCATCCGCGCGCCACGCTCGCCGACCAGCATCCGGTACGCGGTCGAGGCGCACAACATGTTGCAGGCCGCCTCCTCCCAGCTCAGATGCCGGGGCTTGGCGAGCAACTGGGTGGCCTTGACCACCGCGAAGTCGGCCAGGCCGCCGAAGTTCGTCTCGAAGCCCCAGGCCCGCAGGTCGGCGGCGAGCATGCCGTCGTGGTGCACGACCGGGTCCTCGCCGTCCACGTACGCGGGGCTGGTCACCACCCGGTCGCCGACCCGCCAGCGGCGCACCGCCCGGCCGGTCCTGACGACCACGCCCGCCGCGTCGGAGCCGAGCACGTGCGTGGGCAGGTCGTGCCTCGGGTCCGTACGCCCGAAGCGCTCCAGGAACGCGAACGTCGGGATCGGCTCGAACATCGCCGACCACACCGTGTTGAAGTTGATCGCGCTGGCCAGCACCGCGATCAGCACCTCGTCGTCGGCCAGCTCCGGCATGGGCACCTCACCGACGTGCAGGGTCCTGCGCACGTCCTTGTCGGGCTCGTCCTGGTCGAAGGCGCCGACCTCGTCCTTGCGCAGGTGGGCGGCCCGGTAGGTGGCGGGCACGTCCAGGCGCGCCAGCTCGGCGGGCGGCGCGCCGGCGACCACGGCCTGTGCCAGCGTCATAGCAGTCCTCCCAGGTGCTCGGCGATGACCTCGACGTGCGGGGGATCGAGCAGGTCGAGGTGGTGCGATCCGGGGATCTCGACGATCTCCAGGTCCGTGCAGTACGGCCCGAAGCCCCTCGCGGGGTCGCCCTCGTGGGCGTAACGGGGGTCGCGCACGACCCAGGGGGTGGGCTCCGTGGAGCGGTAGAGCACGACCCGCCCGTGGTACGGGGCCGGACGGTACCGCTCGATGGCCCTGGTGTCCTCGTGCGAGGTGACCTGGTGGCGCAGCACGGCCGCAGGCAGCGCCTCCAGCGCTCCCGACCCGGCCAGCGCGGCCTCGACCGCTGCCGGTCGGGCGTGCTCCGCCAGGTCGCGCAGCTCGGCCGGGTCGAGGCGCAGCTCCACGCCGTACGTGCGGCTCAGGTGGGCCGCGAAGTCCGCGTAACGGCGGGCCTCGATCTCCCGCCGCGCCGCCTCCGGCACCGGTTCGGGCAGGCCCGAGTCGATCATCGCCACCAGCTCGACGTCCGCCGGGCCGAGCTGCCGGGCGATCTCGTACGCCAGGATCCCCCCGAACGACCACCCGCCCAGCCGGTACGGGCCCGGCCCCGCGGCCCTGATCGCCCCGGCGTAGCGGGCGGCGCGCGCGGGGACGTCCATGACGCCGTCCAGCCGTTCGAGGCCCCGGACCGGGGTGCCGGGCAGGCGGCCGGCCAGCAGCGTGTACACGCCGGTGGTGCCGCCGGCGGGGTGGGCGAGGAAGAGCGGCCGTCCGGTCGGGACGGCGTTCAGCCGGCGCACGAGCCCCTGCCCGGCCTCCGCCGCGTCCATCGCCCGGACCAGCTCCGCGAGCTCCCCGACACCGGACGGGGCCCCCGGCGGCCCCGGGATCGGCCGCCCCAGCTCGTCCTCCAGCACAGCGACGGCCTCGCGCAGGACGTCCGGCGGCACGGGCTCCGTGACGGACGGCTCACGCCCCAGCAACCCACCCAGCACCCGCACCACCTGCCGCTCCGCCGCAT
>NZ_SSXE01000181.1 GCF_021699195.1 Nonomuraea sp. MG754425
ACCCCGACCGACCCGCGCCCCGCTCACCCGACCGACCAGCACCCTGCCCGCCTGACCGGCATCCCACCCACCTAACCGATTCGCCCGCTCACCCGACCGGCCGGCACACCGCTCCCCCACCCCGGGAAGGCTCACGCCGGAAAGCTCGCGCCCGGCCCGGCGCCGGGTCACGTCCGGGTGCCGTTGTTCCTGGTGATCTCGCCCGTGACGGCGTCCACGGCCACCTCGTGCTTGGTCCCGTCGGGAGTGCGTACGTCCGCCTCCCACACGGTCCTGCCCCGCTCGGTGTCGAGGCTCAGCTCCGTGATCCGCCCCTCCGGGACCGCGGCCGTGATCTTGGCCGCGGCCCGCGCGTAGTCGAGCTTGGCCGCCGACAGCAGCTTGCTGCGCTCGGCCTTGTCGCGGGCGTCGTCGTCCTCGGGGGTGGGCCCGCTGACGACCTTGCCGTCACGTACGTCCATCTGGTGCTCGGTGCCGTCCTGGCTGACGACCTCCACCTCCCAGACATGGCCGTGCTCCTCGGCCTCGATGGAGGTGAGCGTGGAGCCGGGCACCGCCCCGAGCGCGGCCTGGGCGGCCCGTGCGAGGTCGGCCGCCCCCGGAGCGCGCGCGGGCGAGGAGGTGACGGACGTGGGAGTGCCGACGGACGGCGAGGGCTGCACGGCCAGCCGCTCCACCTCGCGGAGCACGGTGCCGCAACCCCCCGCCAGCACCGTCGCACCGACCAGGGCCACAATGATCGCCTTGTTCATAACGAGGACGGTGCCCACCTACAGGTGGATGCATTCGCCCAGGTCAGAAGGCATACGACCTATTGAACACCGGCTTCGCGCATATCGCGAAGCTCGCGCTTGAGCTCCTTGATCTCGTCGCGCAGCCGGGCGGCCACCTCGAACTGCAGATCGGCCGCCGCTTGGTGCATCTGCTCGGTCAGCGACTCGATGAGGGACTCCATCTGGGCGCGCGGCATCTCGCCCGCGATGGTCTTGGCGTGCTGGCCGGCCTGCCGGGCGGCGAACCCGGGCACCGGAGCCTTGCCGCGCGACTGCTGGCGCCCGCCGCCGAGCAGCTTGTCGGTGTCGGCGTCCTCGCGCTGCAGCGAGTCGAGGATGTCGGCGATCTTCTTGCGCAGCGGCTGCGGGTCGATGCCGTTGGCCTCGTTGTAGGCCATCTGCTTGGCCCGGCGCCGGTTGGTCTCGTCGATCGCCCGCTCCATCGACGGGGTGATCTTGTCGGCGTACATGTGGACCTGGCCGGAGACGTTACGGGCGGCCCGGCCGATGGTCTGGATGAGCGAGGTCTCCGAGCGCAGGAAGCCTTCCTTGTCGGCGTCGAGGATGGCCACCAGCGACACCTCGGGCAGGTCGAGGCCCTCGCGCAGCAGGTTGATGCCGACGAGCACGTCGAACTCGCCCGAGCGCAGCTCCCGCAGCAGCTCGATGCGGCGCAGCGTGTCGACCTCGCTGTGCAGGTAGCGGACCCGGATGCCGAGTTCGAGGAGGTAGTCGGTGAGGTCTTCGGACATCTTCTTGGTCAGCGTGGTGACCAGGACGCGCTCGTCGCGCTCGGCCCGCTGCCTGATCTCGTGGACGAGGTCGTCGATCTGGCCCTTGGTGGGCTTGACCACGATCTCGGGGTCGACCAGGCCGGTCGGGCGGATGACCTGCTCGACCACCTCGCCCTTGGCCCGCCCCAGCTCGTACGGCCCCGGCGTGGCCGACAGGTAGACCGTCTGGCCGATGCGCTCCAGGAACTCCTCCCACTTCAGCGGCCGGTTGTCGAGCGCCGACGGCAGCCGGAAGCCGTGCTCGACCAGCGTGCGCTTGCGGGAGGCGTCGCCCTCGTACATGGCGCCGATCTGCGGCACGGTCTGGTGGGACTCGTCGAGGACCAGCAGGAAGTCTTCGGGGAAGTAGTCGAGCAGCGTGTTGGGCGCGCTGCCGGCCTCGCGGCCGTCCATGTGCCGGGAGTAGTTCTCGATGCCGGAGCAGGTGCCGACCTGGCGCATCATCTCGATGTCGTACGTGGTGCGCATGCGCAGTCGCTGCGCCTCCAGCAGCTTGCCCTGCCGCTCCAGCTCGGCCAGCCGGCCGGTCAGCTCGGCCTCGATGCCGCCCACGGCGGCGGCCATGCGCTGCTCGCCGGCGACGTAGTGGGAGGCGGGGAAGATGTAGAGCTCGTCGTCCTCGGTGATGACCTCGCCGGTGAGCGGGTGCATGGTGGAGAGCTTCTCGATCTCGTCGCCGAACATCTCGATGCGCACGGCCAGCTCTTCGTACTTCGGGATGATCTCGATCGTGTCGCCGCGCACCCGGAAGGTGCCTCTGGTGAAGGCCAGGTCGTTGCGGGTGTACTGCATGTCGACGAGGCGGCGCAGGAGCTGGTCGCGGTCGGTCTCCATGCCGACGCGCAGCCTGGCCATGCGGTCGACGTATTCCTGCGGCGTGCCCAGGCCGTAGATGCACGACACCGAGGCGACCACGATCGTGTCGCGGCGGGTGAGCAGCGAGTTGGTGGCCGAGTGGCGCAGCCGCTCGACCTCGTCGTTGATCGAGGAGTCTTTCTCGATGTAGGTGTCGCTCTGCGGGACGTACGCCTCGGGCTGGTAGTAGTCGTAGTACGAGACGAAGTATTCGACCGCGTTGTTGGGCAGCATCTCGCGCAGCTCGTTGGCGAACTGCGCGGCGAGCGTCTTGTTGGGCTGCATGACCAGGGCGGGCCGCTGCAGCCGCTCGATCAGCCAGGCGACCGTGGCGGTCTTGCCGGTGCCGGTGGCGCCCAGCAGGACGTTGTCCTTCTCCCCGGCCTTGACGCGGCGCTCCAGCTCGGCGATGGCCGTCGGCTGGTCGCCGGATGGAGTCATCTCGGTGACGACCTCGAAGGGCGCCACCTTCCGCTGCAAATCAGTGACCGGTCGCATGCTGCCACTGTAGGCGGCCCGACCGACAGAAAAGGTCAAGCCGTATGCTCCCCTACGCGGGGGAACGCCCTGGTAAAGAAGACGATCTCGGCGTGCGCAACCCGTCGATCTTCGTTTATCGCACGACTACTACCCCCATAGCACACCTAATGCGGAAAGCAATAGACATGTGACACCACTTTGCAAGCGAACAGTAAGTCACACCCGATACGGTCGAAATCGCCTGTAGCGGAAAAGGGAAGGTTCGATGTCACGACCCAGAGAGGCACTGATCCAGGCAGGGCGGGGCGTAGCCCAGGCGGTGGCCCAGGGGGGTGACGTACGACAGGCAATGGGCCAGGCCATGGGGCAGGTCGTCGACCAGACGGGGCAACTGGCCGGCCAGTATCAGGGCCAAGGCCAGGGCCAGGGCCCGGGAGGCTTCCGGCTGAACCCGCACGACTTCGCCGCCGCCCGTGACGGCGGCGCCTCCATCGGCACCCTCATCGAGGCGCGGACGGCGTCGCTGAACGAGGCCGGCGAGATCGTCAACCGCAGCTTCGCCGAGAACGGCATGCACGTCATCTCGCCCGTGGTGATCCCCAAGGGCGGCACCGCGAAGGTGGTCGTGCCGCTGGGCATCCTCGTGGTGCTCGGCCTCATCGGCGCGCTCGGCAACGTCATCCCGAGCGCCGACGTGGTGTTCGGCCCGCACTACTGGGTGGTGCTGGTGCTGGCCGCCGTGTTCCTGTGGTGGCGGCGCAGCGTGGTGATGGTGCCCGAGGGCTGCAAGGCGCTGATCACCCAGTTCGGCAAGCTGGTGCACATCGCGGACCCGGGCCGGGTGACGCTGTTCAACCCGTGGAAGCGGGTCAGCTACATCGTCAACACCACCCGCGAGTACCCGTTCAACGCGCCGATCAGCGAGGCCCCCACGCAGCAGGGCGTCAAGGCGAGCGTGGACCTGTTCCTGCAGTTCAGGATCGAGAACCCGGCGGAGTTCATCTTCGTGCTGGGCTCGGTCAGCGGCTTCCAGTCCAAGCTGCAGAACGCCATCAGCGAGGTCACCCGCTCGCTCATCTACGCCCAGCGGGCCGAGGACATCTACGACCTCGTCGGCGAGAGCACCGTCGGCATGCTCGACAGCCTCAACCAGCAGTTCCTGCCCGCCGTACGACTCACCGACGTGAACATCACCCACGCCGAGCCGTCCAGCCAGGAGTACCGGATGGACCTGGCCGCCCCCGAGATGGTCCGGGTCGCCAAGGAGGCCTACACCTACGAGTACGAGCTCCAGCTTCGCAAGGAGCAGAACGAGGGCGACCTCATCAAGGAGCTGGCCGGGCTGCAGGAGACGCTGAGCGCCATCCAGGCGGAGATCGCCGGCTACCAGGCCCGCATGGACACCGCGCTCGAACGCGCCACCCACCAGGCCACCGCGCAGGCCAGGCAGCGCCTGGTCGAGGCCGAGTCCACGGCCAACGCCAACGCCGCCCTCCTGGAGGCGCAGGCGCTGGACATCAGGGCGCTGTCCGCCGCCGAGGCCCCCGAGATCCTCGACTACCGCTTCCAGCAGGACCTGCTGGCCAAGCTGGAGTCCGTCTCCGCCCGGCTGCCCCAGGTGGTCCAGGTGGGCGAGCAGACCGACATCGACTTCCTGGCCCTGGCCCAGCAGCTCGTGGGCGGCAAGGACGCGGTCCTGTTCTCCGCCGAGGACATGGCCGCCATCCGCGCCAGGCTCGACGCGATCGGCGCGCGCGTGCGCGAACGTGAGGACGAGATCTCCGCGCTGCTCAAGAAGGCCACCGCCGACGTGACCGAACCGCCCTCGACGCCCGCACCGGACGCCGATCTGGAGACGACGGTCGAGCGGCTGCTGCCGAGCGGCAGACACCACGGACAGGGTGAGAGCTGATGAGCAGGGAATTCTCGAAGATCAAGGAGTCGCTGGCCGGCTGGGGCGAGATCCGCCAGCTCCTGCGCGGCGGCGAGCAGGGCCAGCTCGTGCCCGTCGTCATCCCCAAGGACCGGCGCGGCTTCGCCTGGATGACGCTGGTGTTCCTGGCGATCTACTTCGCCGGCCTGGCCGCGCTGACCTCCTTCACCCTCGTCGGCGCGTTCGCCGCGCTGCTGTTCCTGCTACTGGCGCTGGTCACCATCTGGCGCAAGGCGATCATCGAGATCGAGGAGGGCACCACCGGCGTGCGCAGCCGCTGGGGCGCCATCACCGGCACGCTGCCGCCCGGCCGGCACTACCTCTGGCTGCCGTGGGACCGGGTGGACGCGGTCGTCGACACCTCCACCGAGATCCCGTACTCGGCGCCGATCGTGGCCTGCCCCACGGCCGAGAACGTGCCGCTGAAGTCGATCGAGTTCTTCCTGAAGTTCCGGATCGTGGACCCCGTGGCGTTCGTCCGCACGATCGGCGCGGGCAACTTCGACCTGGTCCTGTCCAGCGCGGTGCAGGACGCGATAAGGCAGCGCAGCCGCCGCGTCCAGACCGAGCGCGCCTACGACCTGCGCGGCTCCGACGTCGGCGACATGCAGGACGCGCTCAACCGCCAGCTCGGCCGCTACGGCGTGCGCGTCACCGGCGCCAACATCCCCGACGTGCAGCTCCCCGACCAGTACCAGCAGCACCTGGCCACCCGCGAGAAGGTGGCCAAGGAGCTGTCGGCCTACGAGCGCGAGTGGGAGCTGACCCGCAAGCGCCGCATCGACACGCTGCTCATGGAGATCGAGCGCTCCAAGAAGACCCGTGACGCCCGCGTCGTCGAGGTGAAGGCCGCCCACAACCAGGCGCGCAAGGACGTGGCGCGCATGCTGGAGGAGCAGGAGACCGAGGCGCAGCGGGTGACGTGGGAGGTGGAGGCGCGCGGCCGGGCCGAGCTGACCGCCGCCGAGAACGAGGCCAAGGCGCTGCGCCGGCTGGCCGAGTCGTACCGGGACAACCGGGCCGTGCTGCAGTACGAGCTGGCCCGCAGGCGTCTCGACGTGGGCGCCAAGCTGGCGGAGAGCGCGCCCCAGCCGCTGGTCGTGCGCACCCAGCAGGGACAGTCGGACTCCGCGCTGACCACCCTCCTCCTTGCCCAGTTGCTCCCCCGCATCTCGGGCACGGAGACCGGCCAGCCGAACGGCCACAAACCTTCCGCATAGGAGAACCCCATGGTGTTCCGCAAACTGATGGCCGCCTTCGGTGCGGGCGTCGAGGTTGACACGGTGTTGACCAACACGGGCGTGCGTCCGGGCGAGCCGCTGCGCGGCGTCGTCCACTTCCGTGGCGGCAACTCCGACTACAAGGTCGAGGGCATCTACATCGACCTCACCGCCGTGGTGGAGGTGGAGCAGGGCGACAACGAGTACAAGACGTCCTACAGCTTCCTGCGCCAGCAGGTGGCGGGCACCTTCCAGCTCGGGGCGGGCACCCAGCACCAGCACCCGTTCGAGATCCCGATCCCGTGGGAGACTCCGATCAGCGCGATCGCCGGGCACCCGCTGCGCGGCATGAAGCTGGGCGTGCAGACGGAGCTGGCGCTGGCCGGGGCGCTCGACAAGGGCGACCTCGACCCGCTGTTCGTCAGCCCGCTGCCGGCGCAGGAGCACGTCATCGGCGCGCTCGACCGGCTGGGCTTCCAGTTCAAGAAGGCCGACCTGGAGCGCGGCACCCTGTACGGCTCGACCATGCCGTTCTTCCAGGAGATCGAGTACTACGCGGGCGGCAGGTGGCGGCGGCACTTCAACGAGCTGGAGCTGACGTTCATCGCCGGGCCGCGGCAGATGGACGTCATCCTGGAGGCCGACAAGCGGGGCGGCTTCCTCACCTCCAGCCACGACGCGTACAACCGGTTCACGGTCCGCTACGACGACCCGGCGAACTCGGCGGACACGGCCCTGGAGCGCGGCCTGGAGAAGATGGCCCGCCACCGCGGGTGGTTCTAGACGCGCGTCACCGCGAGCAGGTGACCGCTGACGCCCAGCAGGGACGGCTCGCACTCCAGCCGGCGGGCGGCGTCGAGCAGCAGCTCGCGCCGCTCGTCGTCGTCGAGCCAGTCGTCCACGTCGCCGTAGAGCCAGAACGCGCCCTGCAGCCCGTAGCGGCGCGGCTCGGGCAGCCCGGCGTCGGTGAACTCGGCGAGGATCTCGCCGGGGTCGTGCAGGTAGCCGCTGAACCCGCCCTCCGGCTTGGTCGAGATCGCCGCGCCGGTCTCCACGCTGTGGTAGGCGGCCGTCCGATCGCGCTCCTCGGCCAGCCAGCCGTGGTAGACGCTGTCGTGCAGGGCCGCGTACCGGCTGATGAAGGCGGCGGCGACCAGGCCGCCGGGGCGGGCGGCGCGGCGGGCCTCGGCCAGCGCGCGCACCCGGTCGGCGCGCTCGGGCAGGTGGTAGAGCGGGCCCAGCAGCAGCACCGCGTCGGCCTGCCCGCCGGGGACCGGCAGCGCGCGGGCGTCGCCCAGCCGGGCGCGCACGCCGGGCACCGCCCCGGCCGCCTCCACGTGCAACGGGACGGGGTCGATGACCTCGACGTCGTAGCCCTCGGCGGCCAGCCACTCGGCGTGCACCCCGGTGCCGCCGCCCACGTCGAGCACCCGCGCGGGCGGCGGCGGCAGGACGCGGCGCAGCACGTCGCGGGTGCGCCAGTACTCCAGGCGGCCCCGCCCCTGCCGCAGGCGGGTCAGCTCGCCGCCGCGCTCGTAGTAGCTCAACAGGGCCGGATCCAGCGTCATGGCCCCGGATCCTAGGCGAGGCCGTGATCCGGACGCGAAGCAATATTCGACGGCACCTTTCGCCAGGGGATCGCTCCTTTGCGTGTGCTGGCCGCCGCATGGCGCGGTCGTTACCATGGCGACGGAAGTGATCGTCGAGCGGCGGGGCGGGCGATGGCACGGTTCAGGTCGGCGTTGAAGAGATCGGGCCCGTGGGCGGCGCGCAACGCGGACGGCGCCATCGCCCTCGGGCTGGCGATCGTGGTCGGCGTGCTCGGCGTCATGCCCGACGAGATCTTCGGCCCCAGCGGCGACGAGATCCAGCGCCAGCTCGTGACCGCCGCCACCCTCGTGGTCCTCGCGCTGGTGGCCACCGCGCTGCTGCGCGACCGCCTCCGGCAGGCCCCCGTCGAGCGGGCGATCACCTCGGGCGCGCTGACCGAGCTGCCCGGACGCCTGGCCCGGCTGGAGGAGATCGAGACCCTCGTGCACAGCACCCGCCGGGCGCTCGACTCGCTGCAGCTCGTCAGGGTGCTGGGCAGCAGGCAGGAGATCGCCCAGTCGCACGCCGAGGCCCGCAAGGACACCACGAGGTGGAGCTTCAAGGGCGGCACCGGCACCTACCTGCGCGCGGTCACGCTGCCCGAGTGCGTGGCCGCCGCCCGCAAGGACAAGCGCCACCTCACCGTCACCGTGGAGATCATCGACCCGGCCAACGTCGAGGTGTGCGAGACCTACGCCCACTACCGCCGCTCGCTGTCCGACGCCCCCGACGGCACCGGCGAGACGTGGACCACCGACCGGGCCAGGAAGGAGTCGTACGCGACCGTCCTGGCGGCCTTCTGGCACCGCCAGCGCTACGGCCTGCTGGACATCGAGGTGGGCCTGTCCTCGACGATGACCACGTTCCGCTGGGACCTGTCCTCGACCCGCCTCATCATGACGGTCGAGGACCCGAACATGGCGATGACCGCGCTGGCCGACACGTTCTACTACGAGAACTGCGACACCGAGCTGCGGCTCAGCATGGAGCAGGCGCGGCGGGTGCCGATGGAGATGTACAAGAAGGTGCCGCTCGGCGACGAGCCCACCATCGAGGAGGTGCAGGAGCTGTTCGAGCGCGTCGGGGTGCCCCTGCCCAGGTCGTACAACGGCCGCGACGTGGTCGACATCGCCCGCAAGGCGCTGCGCGCGCTGGATCCGTATTCATGAGCCTGCGCGGCGTGCACGAGACGGTGCTCGCGGGCCGGGCCAGGCCGTGGGCGCTGGAGGAGCTGGCGCGGCCCGGCCTGAGCGCCGTACGTCACCCGCTCGGGTTCGTCTGCCTGCCGCTGGAGCGCGAGGGCGGCGACGGGGTATGCCTCCACGTGTGGTCCGACTCGCTCGCCCGCGCCGAGAGCACCACCTCGGGCATCCACTGCCATAGCTGGGACCTCGTCAGCCACGTGCTCTACGGCCAGGTGCGCAACGTGCACGCGGTGGTGTCCGACGCCGGCGCGGACGCCACGCACCGGGTGTACGAGGTGGTCAGCGGGGCCGACGGCGACCGCATCTCGCCCACCCGCCGCACCGTCCGGCACACCACGGGCCTGGTGGAGGTCTTCGGGCCCGGCCAGACGTACACGCTGGCCGCCGACCGCTTCCACAGCAGCGTGGTGCCCGAGGGCGGCGCGGCGGCCACGATCGCGCTCGGCCGCGGCCGGCCCGGTGGCCGCGACCTGTCGCTCGGCCCGCTGGGCGGCTCCCCGCACCACGTGGCCAGGCGGTCGCTGGACGCCGCGGAGACGGCGCTGGCCATCCGCATGATCATCGCGCACCTGACCTGAGAGGGCACCCGATGGACCTGGATCTCGCTCGTACGGTCGCCGTGGACGCCGCCGAGGCCGCGGGCGCGCTGCTGCTGGAGGGCGCGCGGGGCGCGCTGGGCACGCGGGCCAAGGGCGCGGCCGGCGACGTCGTCACCGATCTCGACCTGGCCTCGGAGAAGCTGCTGCTGGAGCGGATCCTGACGGCGTTCCCGTCGCACGCGGTGATCGCCGAGGAGTCGGGGCTGGCCGGGGCGGCGGGCGGCGAGTGGACGTGGCTGGTGGACCCGCTCGACGGCACCAACAACGTGGCCATCGGGCTGCCCACGTACGTGGTGGGCCTGGCGCTGTGCCGGGCCGGGCTGCCGCTGCTCGGCGTGGTGCACGACCCGGTCTCCGGGCAGACGTGGTCGGCCCTGCGGGGCAGGGGCGCGCTGGCCTCCACGGGGGCGCGCCTGGCTCCCCCGTACGCGCCGAGCCCGCACGGGCCGCTGCTGGCCTGGACCCAGGGCTACGGCATCGCCAGGGACGACCCGACCGCGCGGCGGCTGAAGACGGCGCTCGACCTGAACGCGCGGCGGGTGCTGCAGTTGTGGGCGCCGCTGCTGGCCTGGGCGATGCTGGCGCGCGGCGACATCGACGGCATCGTCGGCTACCGGGCCGGCGTGGTGGACCTGCCGGCGGGGGCGCTGCTGGCGCGGGAGGCGGGCATCGAGATCCGGGGGCTGGACGGCGGCCCGTACGAGGAGTGCGTGGACGGCCCCGGCGAGGTGCGCAGCTTCGTGGCGGCCCACCCGCGCGCCCTGCCCGGACTGCTGTCGCTGCTCGGATGAGGGGGCCCGCATCAGCCGAACGTGACCAGTGCCCACACGGTCGCCGGCAGCCCCACGACGGCCAGCCCGGCCCCGGTGAGCAGGAAGCGGCGCATCGGCACCCTGACGTCGTGGCGGCGGCACGACTCGAACCACAGCAGCGTGGCCAGCGACGCCCACGGGGTGATGACGGGGCCGACGTTCGTGCCGGCCAGCAGGGCGAGCAGGCGGTCCTGGTCGGCGGCGGGGATGACGGTCTCGACGGCCTTGTAGGCGGGCAGGTTGTTGACCAGGTTGGACAGGCCCGCGCCGACGGCTGCCGTGCGGTAGGGGTCGCCCTCGGCCCCGATCATCCAGGTCATCAGGGCCGACAGGCCGTGGATGCTGAGCGTGGGCACCACCAGGAACAGGCCGGTCACGAAGATGACGAGCTGCCACGGGATCAGGCTCCAGGTGAGCCGCTCGCGGGCGCGCAGCACGAACGCGGCCGCCACGACGGCCGCCGCGGCGGTGGCGGCGACCGCGACGTGCGCCTCGAACAGCAGCAGGGCGATGAACAGCAGGCAGCCGGCCGAGGCGGCCCCGAACAGCACGCGGTCGGCCACGGGCGCCAGCACGGGCGGGGTGTAGCGCAGGTCGCCCCGCCGGCCGCGACGCCAGTAGAACGCCCACAGGAACACCATCGTCACCGCGATGGCGGCGACCTGCGGCGCCCACATGCGCACGGCGAACTCCTGGGCGTCGAGGCCGATCTTCCGCATGCTGAGCAGGTTCGTCAGGTTGGAGACCGGCAGCAGCAGGCTCGCGGTGTTGGCCAGCCAGATCGTGGTCATGGCCAGCGGCAGGGCGGCGATGCGGGCGCGGGGGGCGAGGGCGAGCATGACGGGGGTGAGCAGGACCGCCGTCGTGTCCAAGTTCAGAAATATCGTGACAAAAGACGCAAAAGCGACACAGAGGAAGAAAAGGGCGGCGTAGTTGCCGCGCCCGAGCACCGCCATCCTGGCCGCGATGGCGTCGAAGACCTGCGCCTCCTTGGTCAGCTCGGCCAGCACGATGATCGCCACCAGGAAGATCAGCAGCGGGCCGATCTCGCCGAGGCTGGCGACCGCGTCGGCCCAGGGCAGCAGCCCGGTCGCCACGAAGACCAGGCCCAGAACCAGCAGCCCGACCCTGATCCAGTCGAGCACGCCAAGACGCCGCCACACCCGACGATGATCGCACAACCCCCGCGTGGCAAGGGATACTGAGCAGATGGCACGTGACGGCAGGCCGACCGACATCTTCGTCAGCTACTCCCCGGCCGACACCGCCTGGGCGACCTGGATCGCCTGGGAGCTCGAGGCCGCGGGCTACCGCACCATGATCCAGGCCTGGGACTTCGTGCCCGGCACCAACTTCATCGACTTCATGGACCGCGGGGTCAGCGAGGCCCGCATCGTCGTGGCCGTGCTCTCGCGCAACTACCTGGGCTCGCGCTACGGCCGGCTGGAGTGGCAGGCCGCGCTGCGGGCCGACCCCGACAACCCGTCCAACAAGCTCGTCACGATCAGGCTGGAGGACGTCCCGCTCGAAGGGCTGCTGTCCACCATCACCTGGGTCGACCTGCTGGGCGTCAACGATCCCGGCCAGGCCAGGGCGCTGCTGCTCACCCGGGTCGGTGAGGCCATGGCGGGCCGCGCCAAGCCCGAGGCCGCGCCCGCCTTCCCCGACGGCGCCGTGGCGCCGGCCCCCGTCCAGGCCGTCCAGGCCGCGCTGCCGCCGGCCGCCGAACGGGCCGGCTCCCGCCGCGCGCCAGTCAGCCCGCCGGCCTTCCCGCCGGTGGCCCAGGAGAACCGGGCGCGCGAGTCGATCAGCGTGCTGCACATCGGCGGCCCCCGGTTCGGCCGGGCGCTGCCCGACCCGGGCGAGCCGTTCACGCCCGAGGACATGCAGGCGCGCATCTGGGCCGACCTGACCTCCATGTACGACCGCGGCATGCCCCGCCCCGACCTGATGATCGTCAGCGGCGACCTGACCGAGTCCGGCAGCCTGGGCCAGTACACGCAGGCCACCCGGTTCGTGACCGACCTGCGGCTGCTGCTCGGCCTCGAACCGCACCGGCTGGTGCTGCTGCCGGGGCCGCGCGACGTCACCAAGGCCGCCGCGAACGCGTACTTCATGACCTGCGAGGCCGACGACGTGAGCCCGCATCCCCCCTACTGGCCCAAGTGGCGGCATTTCGCCGCCCTGTTCGGCGAGGTCTACCAGGGGCTGGACGACCGGATCTTCGACAGCGGGCAGCCGTGGACGCTGTTCGAGGTGCCCGACCTGAAGGTGGTCGTGGCCGGGCTCAACTCGACGATGGCGATGAGCCACCTGGAGCGCGACGCGTACGCGATGCTCGGGGAGGCGCAGGCGGCCTGGTTCGCCGAGCGGCTGCGGCCCTACGAGGAGCGCGCGTGGCTGCGCCTGGGCGCGATGGGGCACGGCCCCGCGGAGCTGACGGACGCGCCCGCGTTCGAACGGCTGCTGGGCCACCGGCTCAACCTGCTCTTCCACGGCGGCCTCTTCCACGGTGGCGCGGCCGAGACGGGGCAGGGCCGCGTGGCCGCGCCGCGCTCGGGGCGGCACCACGTCGTGGAGATCGGCCCCGACGGGCTGCGCACGTGGCTGCCCGACGACGGCCGTCCCAAGCCGGTACGCGCCCGCTGGCGAGCCGCGCGGACCACATTCACCGGCGAGGGCCCGCCCGCCCAGCCGCCCTCGGCCAAGCCGGAGGAACGCGCGCCGAGCCCGGTGGAGCTGCTGCTCGACCGCATCATCGAGGTCTGCCAGGCCAGGCACGAGCACGCCAGGATCCGCAGGTTCGACACCCACCTGGTGGTCACCCAGGTGGAGGACGGCTACGTCCGCCAGACGATGATCGGCGCGCACGTGGGCCCGCTCGACGACGAGGTCACGGCCGCGTTCAAACGCCGGGCGCACGCCGGCGGCCTGGCCGCCGAGCTGGTCTACCAGGGCCCGCCCGCGCCGCGCTCGGTCCGCGACGACCTCATGCGCATGGGCGTGCGGCTGCGCAGCTTCATGGAGTTCCAGGGCCTGCTCGACCTGAGCGGCTACGTCGCCGAGCAGACCGCGCGGCTGACCTCCGACCGGCGCTACCCGCCCGACCTGTACGTCCCGCAGCGCTACCGCGAGCTGGACCGCCCCGGCAGCCAGGTCAGGCAGGGCCTGACAGACGAACTGATGCGGCTGCTGGCCGCCGACCACGGACGGTTCCTGCTGCTGCTGGGCGACTTCGGCCACGGCAAGACCTTCGCCCTGCGCGAGCTGGCCCGGCGCATCCCGGCCGAGCTGCCGCATCTGACGCCGATCCTCATCGAGCTGCGCGCCCTCGACAAGGCGCACTCGGTGGACGCGCTGGTGGCCGCCCACCTGGCGAGCCACGGCGAGGAGGTCATCGACCTCAAGGCGTTCCGCTACCTGCTGCGGCAGGGCCGCATCGTGCTGCTGTTCGACGGCTTCGACGAGCTGGTGACCCGGCTGACCTACGACCGGGCGGCCGACCACCTGGCCACGCTGCTGGCGGCGGCCGAGGACAAGGCGAAGATCGTGGTGGCCAGCCGCACCCAGCACTTCAAGTCGCACAGCCAGGTGCTCACCTCGATGGGCGAGATGGTGGGGGTGCTGCCGCAGCGAAGGGTGCTCGGCGTCGAGGACTTCACGCCCGACCAGATCCGCTCCTACCTGGCCAACCGGTTCGGCGGCGGCGAGGAGGCCGGCGCCCGCATGTCGCTGATGGGCGAGATCGAGGACCTGTTCGCGCTGGCCCAGAACCCGCGCATGCTCAGCTTCATCGCCGACCTCGACGCCGACCGGCTGCGTACGGTGGCCGAGGCCCGCCACACGATCAGCCCCGCCCTGCTGTACGAGGAGATCCTCACCTCCTGGCTGGCGTTCGAGGAGCGGCGGGCCAGGCTGCCCGGCTCGCCCGCGGCCCTGAGCGTCGAGGAGCTGCGGCGGGCGGTGACGGCGCTGGCGGTGCGGCTGTGGGAGTCCGGCGAGGCGCTGCTGGCCCTCGACGAGCTGACCGAGGTCGGCGAGACGCTGAGCGACCTGGCCGACGGGCAGCTCACGGCCGCGCACGCCGCCTTCCGCATGGGCTCGGGCAGCCTGCTGGTACGCACCGAGGAGGGCATGTTCGGGTTCATCCACGCCTCGGTGATGGAGTGGCTGGTGGCCCGGCGCATCGCCACGACCCTCGACAGCCCGGCCCTGCTGTCACGCCGGCCGCTGTCGGCGCTGACCGTCGAGTTCCTGTGCGACCTGGCCGACATCCGGGCGCTGCGGGCGTGGGTGAACGACCCGCCGCCCGACGACGTCGCCATGGCCAACGCCGTCAAGATCTCCGCCAGGCTGCGTACCCCGGCCCGCGCCGACCTGCGCGGGGCCAACCTGAAGGGCGAGGACCTGTCGGCCAGAGACCTGCGCGAGGTCGACCTCACCGGCGCCGACCTGTCGGAGGCCACCCTCGCGGGCACGAACCTGTCCAGGGCCACCCTGCGCGACGCCAGGCTCACCGGCGCGCGGCTCGACGGCGCCCAGCTCACCGGGGCCGACCTGCGCGGCGCCGACCTGTCCGGGGCGCGGCTGGCCCGGGTCGACCTGAGCGACGCCGCCGTCGAGGGCGCCCGCTGGCACCGGGCCTCGCTGATCAACGTGACCGGCACGCTGCCGCACCTGCCCGGCGCGGCCGTGGTGCCGGGGCAGCCGGTCGAGGTGCAGTTCGCGCCGGCCGGCATCGGCGTCCCGTACGGGTACCACTTCCAGACCAGCCGGCTGCCCGAGCCGATCGCCTACAGCCCCGACGGGGCCACGATCGCCGTCGGCAACGAGGACGGCGGCGTGCTGCTGTGCGCCGGCGGCGCCCCCGTCCGCACGCTGCACGGGCACCGGGGCCGCGTGTACGCGGTCGCGTTCGGCGGCGACCTGCTGGCCACGGGCGCGAGCGACGGGGAGGTGCTGCTGTGGGACGCCCTGAGCGGCACCCTGCTGCACCGGCTGCCGGTGCACCCCGACGGCGCCTGGCCGGTGCGGCTCAGCCCGGCGGGCGACCTGGTCGCGGCGGGCGGCGGCGACGGCGTCGTACGCGTCTGGGAGACGGCCACCGGCCGTCCGGTGCACGAGCTGCCCGGACACCGCGCGCCCGTCTACACCGCCGCGTTCGTCCGCTCGGCGCTGGTGACCGGCGACTCGGCGGGCGTCGTACGCGTCTGGGACCTCGGCTCGGGGCAGCTCAAGGAGACGCTCGGCGAACACCGCGGCAGCGTCTACCGCGCCGTGCCCAGCCCCGACGGCCGCCTGCTGGCCACCGGCGACGAGGCGGGCACGGTCCGGCTGTGGGACACCCGCACGTGGGCCCTCGCCCACGAGCTGACCGGTCACCTGGGCAGCGTCTACTGCGTGTCGTTCGCACCCGACGGCTCGCTGCTGGCCACCGGTGACACAGCGGGCAGCGTCCGCCTGTGGGACCCGTCGGGCGAGGCCCGCGGCGTGCACACCACCCACGCGGCGGCCGTCTACCAGGTCGCCTTCAGCCCCGACGGCCAGACGCTGGCCAGCGGCGACGCCAACGGCGTGGTCCGCCTGCAGCGCCTCGGCGGCGGCCAGCGGGTCGAGCTGGCCGGGCACCGCAGCTCGGTGTGGCCGTTCGCGTTCAGCCCCGACGGGGAGCAGATCGCCACCAGCAGCAACGACGGCACGGTACGGCTGTGGGACCCCGCGAACGGCCAGTGCCAGCGGGTGCTGCGCGGCCACGGGCGGCGCATCTCCTCCGCCCGCTTCAGCGCCGACGGCACCATGCTGGCCACCAGCGGCAACGACGGCGTCGTACGGCTGTGGGAGCCGCGCACCGGGCGGCGGCTGCGCGAGTTCACCGGCACCGCCGACCGGCTGATCTCGGCCTCGTTCTCCCCGGCCGGGCCCGTGCTGGCCACCGCCAGCAACGACGGCGGCGTGCACTTCTGGAACGCCGCCACCGGCGACTACGAGCGCGAACTGAACGCCGAGACCGACCACGTGTGGGCCGAGGCGTTCAGCCCCGACGGCGACCTGCTGGCCACCGCCAACGACGACGACAGCGTGCGGATCTGGTACCGCCCGACGGGACGGCTGGCGGGCGAACTGCTCGGCCACCGAGGACGGGTGCGCTCGATCGCCTTCAGCCCCGACGGCGCGTACGTGGCCACCGGCTGCGACGACCACCTGATCCGCATCTGGGACACCGCCACCGGCGAACGGCTGGCCCGGCTGGAGGGGCACACCGACCGCGTCTACTCCGTCGCCTTCTCCCCTGACGGCCGGCTGCTGGCCAGCGCCGGCAACGACGGCCGGGCGATGGTGTGGGAGCGCCGCCCCGGCCGCCTGGTGCACACGCTCGGCCCGCACGACGGGCGGCTGTGGAGCGTCGCCTTCGACGCCTCGGGCGAGCGCCTGGCGACCGGCGGCGACGACCTGCTCGTCCGCGTCTGGGACACCGCCACCGGACGGGCGCTGCACTCCCTCGCCGGGCACACGCGCCGGATCTGGTCGGTGGCCTTCAGCCCCGCCGAAGACCTGCTCGCCAGCGCCGGCGACGACGGCGTGGTCATCCTCTGGGCGGGCGGCGAACGGCGGGCCACCCTGCTCGGGCTGCCCGAGGGGTGGGCCGCGCTCGCCCCCGACGGGCGCTACAAGGTGCAGGGCGAGCCCGGCGGGCAGTTCTGGCACGTGGTCGGGATGGCCCGCTTCGAGCTGGGCGAGCTGGACGCGCACCTGCCGGGAGTGCGGCAGGTGCCGCTCGACTCACCGTTCTAGTACACCTCGATCCGGTCCATGCTGATCACCGTGCTGCCCGAGGCGGGGTTACGCTCACCCGTCACGCGCACCCGCAGCGTGTGCTGTCCGCGCGTCAGAACCGGGCTCAGGTAGTTGAGCTGCTCGCCCACCCGGATGTCGCTGTAGTAGTCGACGCGCTGCTCCGGGCCGCCGTCGATGGAGATGGCGGCGATGCCGTTGCCGCGGTCGCGCACGCTGAGCAGGGCCACGCGGGCACCGGTGAAGGTGACCGTGGCGGTCGCGCCCGTCTGGCCGCTCCAGTGGTCGTTGCTCCAGAAGCACTGGGTGCCGCAGCCGGAGCCGGACTGCCACGTGCCCGCGTAGGCGACCTGCGCGTCGAAGTCGTTGATCACCGACGTGTCCGCGCCCGGGTCGCCCGACGGGAGCTGCTGCGTCGCGCCCGCGGCGAGCGGACGGCCGAAGTTCGGGGTGCCGTCGGCGTTCCAGGTGAACTTCTGCACCCGGGTGGTGCGGAAGTTGTAGGTGTAGGTGCTGGTGTTCTTGGCGTGGTAGGCGATCCAGTCCTCGGCGCCGTCGGCTGAGCGGAAGAACGAGTGGTGCCCCGGCCCCCACACGCCGGTCGCGTCGTTGCGCGCGAAGACCGGGCCCGCGTGCTGCGTCCAGTTCGCGGCCACCATCGGGTCGGCCCCGTTCGCGATGCTCTTCATCCAGAGCTGGTAGTCGGGCTTGCCGGTGTCGCAGGTGGAGTAGGTCAGGAACGTGCGACCGTTGCGGTAAAGCGGGGTCGGGCCCTCGCGGACCTCGGTGCAGCCGCCGTCGGCCGGGATCGCGACCCGGCCGCCGGTGACCGTCCACGCGTTGCTCATCCGGGCGATGTAGAGCTGCGCCGGGCCGCCCATGCCGCGGCCGGGGCCGCTCCACACGAAGTACGACTGGCCGTTGTGGGTGATCGGCTCGCCGTCGATGGCGTACTCGCCGAAGTCGGCGATCTTCGCCTTGAACGTGTACGGGCCCAGCGGGTCGTCGCCCGCCGACTCCAGGACGTACATGCGGTGGTTGGCGTCCACGCCGTCGGAGGCCGTGTAGTAGATGTACCAGCGGGATCCGACGTGGCGGAAGGCGGGCGCCCACATCTGCTGGTTGCGGCCGGCGTCGCCGTCGCGCCAGACGACCTGCTCCGGGGCCGGCAGCAGGGTGGCGAGGCTCGGCGACGTCCAGATGCCGATGCGGTCGCCGCGCGTGGTGGCCACGTAGTAGCGGCCGTTGTGGTGGATCAGGCTGGGGTCGGCCGACGGGTTGACCGGGTTGCGGAACGACTGCGTCGCCGCGCCCGCCTCACCCGCGGGGACGAGCACGGTCAGGCTGACGAGCAGGGCGGCCAGAGCGGCACGCCAGGGTGCTGAACGCGGCATCGGCGGTCCTTCCGTGATCCTGTCGGGAGATCTTTCCGATCGTCACGGAATCCCGTCAGGCCGTCAACCACACACCGGACCGCAACGGCGTGTCCGCCGGTTGGGCGTGTCCGGCTGTCTGCGGCGTGCCGGGCCGTTCGCGGGGGGCTCGGCTGTCGGTGGGGTGCCGGGCCGTTCGCGGGGTGACTCGGGGTCAGCCGCGGGCGGCACGGTTGAGGAGGTCCTGCCAGACCTTCGTCACCTGGGCGTCCAACGCCTCCAGCGTGCCCGCGTTCGTGATCACGATGTCGGCCGCCGCCAGCCGCTCGTCACGGCTCGCCTGGGCGGCGATGCGGGCCCTGGCGTCGGCCTCCGCCATGCCGCGATGCTCGGCCAGGCGGCTGATGCGCAGCTCGTCGGGGGTGTCGACGACGATGACGACGTCGTACATGGGGGACAGGTTGTTCTCCACCAGCAGCGGCACGTCGTACACCATGATCGTGTCATCGTCGTCGGCGGCGGCCCGCTGCAGCTCCGCCACCCGCTCCCCCACGAGCGGATGCACGATCGCGTTCAGCGCCGCCAGCTTCTCGGAGTCGGCGAACACGTACGAGCCGAGCTTCTCCCTGTTGAGCGAGCCGTCGGGGTGGAGCACCTCCTCCCCGAACGTGGCCACCACCCGCGCCAGGCCGGGAGTGCCCGGCTGCACCACCTCGCGGGCGATCTTGTCGGCGTCGATCACCATCGCGCCCTTGGCCGACAGCCGCCGGCCCACCTCGCTCTTGCCGGAGCCGATGCCGCCGGTCAGTCCGATCTTCAGCACTCCCGCAGCCTATCCAAGGCGCACCGGCAGGGCGTCCCGCGCCCGGATCATCCACCCGGCTACGGGACGGGTCACCGCGGCGCCTGGGTACGCTCCGGGGTCCTGCGCAGGTGCACCATCGTGAGGTGGTCGTCCATGCGCTCGCGACTCGTCTCCCGGTAGCCCAGACGGCGGTAGAGCCGCAGGTTCGCCTCCGACAGGTGGCCGGTGGACAGGTCGAACGCCTCGGCCTCGGGCAACTCGTCGTGCAGGGCGCGCAGCAGCGCCGTGCCCACCCCCTGCCCCTGGCGGTCGGGGGCGACGACGAGCCGGCCGACCAGACAGGTGACGCCGGACAACCGGCCGCGCACGACGCCGATGATCCTCGTGCCGTCGAGCGCCTTGAGGACGAGCGCGCCCTCGATGACCTTGCGCGCCTGCTCCAGCGACTCGACCAGCGGCGGGATGTACGGGTCGCCGTAGAGCTGGGCCTCGGTGACGTACGCCGCCCGTTGCAGGGTGAGGATCTCGCCCGCGTCGGCGGCCACCGCTCGTTCGATCACCACCCGCGTCAGCCTATCTCAGGAGCCGGGACCGGCCGTCAGCTCTCCCGGGCACCTCAGGCGGGCGGGCGGCGGGGTGCCGTTGACGAGGTAGTCGTGCACGCGGGCGCGCAGGCAGGTCGCGCGCAGCTTGGCCGCGCCCTGCAGCAGGTACGCGCCGTGCCCGTCACCGTGCCGGAGCACCACGGCCCCGGGGATCGAGCGGGCCGCGCGG
>NZ_SSXE01000182.1 GCF_021699195.1 Nonomuraea sp. MG754425
GCACCGGGCCCGCGCGCTCGACGGCCCGCCCGCCGTCCTGGCCGACGACCTGGCCGCCGCCGCCCTCGACGCCCACCCCGCGCACACGCACCCCGAGCCGTACCGCGCGCTGGAACGCGCCGCCGAGCTGACGGCCCCCCACGACCCCGCCAAGGCCGAACGGCTGGCCGCCGCCGCCCGGCACGCGTGGGTGGCCGGCCGTCCCCAGGTGGCTCGCTCGCTGCTCGCCCGGCTGCGCAGCCTCACCACCCCGCGCGAGCTGCGCGCCCAGGTGCAGCTCCTGCACGGCAGCCTGGAACTGCTGGGCGGCGAGACCGGCAGCGCCCGCGAGGAACTGCTCGCGGCGGCGGCCTGGTTCCTGGAGAGCCACCGCATGCTGGGCGTGCGCGCGCTGGTCCGGGCGGCCGACGCCAGCTACCGCGCGGGCGACAACCGGGCGTTCATCGCGATCGCCCGCCAGGCCGCCGCCCTGCGCCGTCCCGACGAGACGGACGCGACGCAGCTCATGTTCGAGTACCTGGCCGGCATGGCCTCCACGTTCAGCGGCTCGCACCAGGAGGCGGCGGCCCCGCTGCGCCGGGTGGTGGAGCTGGCCGGCTCGGTGCGCGATCCCGCCGTGCTGGTCTGGGCGTGCGTGGCCAGCATGCTGCTCGGCGAGGACGCCAGCGCCCACCGGTTGTCGGCCCGCGCGGTCGAGGCGGCCCGGGTACGCGGCGCGGTCTCGGCGATCCCCCAGCTCCTGGAGTACATGATCTACCCGGAGATCTGGATGGGCCGCTACTCCTCCGTGGCCACGACCGCCGCCCAGGGCCTGCGCCTGGCACGGGAGACCGGCCAGCTCAACACGGCCGCCCAGCATCTGGCCTGGCTGGCGATCACGGCGGCGGTCGAGGGCGACCAGGAGACCTGCCGGGCCCGCGCCGACGCCGCCATCGACCTGGCCGGGGCCCATGACCTGGGGATCGCGGGCGCGATCGGCACCTGGGCGCTGGCCCACCTCGACCTGGCCACGGGCCGTCCCGCCGACGCCGCCAACCGGCTGCGCGCGGAACGCCGCACCAACAGCCACGTCGTGATCAGGGTGATGGCGACGCCGCACTTCATCGAGGCGTCCGCGCGGACCGGCGACCGCGAGGCGGCCGGAGCCGCGCTGCGGGTGCTGGAGCGCTGGGTGGGCAGCACCCGCAGCCCCGGCCTGCGCGCGCTGGTGGCCCGCTGCCGGGCGCTGCTGGCCGGGCCCGGCGAGGCGGAGGAGCTGTTCAGGGAGGCGCTCGACCTGCACGGGCAGGGTGTGTACGAGTTCGAGGCGGCCCGTACCCGGCTCCTGTACGGCAGCGCGCTGCGGCGTGACCGACGCCCCGGGGCGGCCAGGACGCACCTGCACTCGGCCCTGGAGACGTTCGAACGCTACGGCGCGCGCCTGTGGACCGAGCAGGCCAGGACCGAGCTGCGCGCCTCGGGCGAGCCCGTACGCCCGGCGCTCGACGCGACCACGGGCCAGCTCACCGCGCAGCAGCTCCAGATCGCCCGCATGGTGGCCGAGGGCGCCACCAACAAGGAGGTGGCCGAGCAGCTCTTCCTGAGCCGCCGCACCGTCGAGCACCACCTCAGGAACATCTTCAGCCGCCTCGGCATCCGCTCCCGCGTGGAACTGGTCAGGCTCATGTCCTGATTCGAGGACCGGTGATTTCACCGATGCACGGCTGACCGCGCGTCCGAACAATGGCGACAGACAGCAGTCACCTCCATCGAGCCACCCCCCACGAGCAGGGAGCATGACGACGTGCAGCTACCCACCCCCCGTTCCGGCGCGCGAACGTTGACCAAGCTCGCCCTCACCGCCGCGCTCGTCGCGGCCGGCCTGGTCGCGGCCTCCCCCGCCCAGGCGGCCGGCCCGTACGACCGCGGCCCCGACCCCACGAACGCCGTACTCGAAGCCAGCCGCGGCCCGTTCTCGACCGGGCAGACCAGCGTCTCGTCGCTGAGCGTGTCCGGCTTCGGCGGCGGCACCATCTACTACCCGACCGACACCAGCCAGGGCACGTTCGGCGCGATCGCGATCTCGCCCGGGTACACGGCCACCTGGTCCAGCCTCTCCTGGCTGGGTCCGCGGATCGCCTCGCACGGCTTCGTCGTGATCGGCATCGAGACCAACACCATCTACGACCAGCCCGCCAGCCGGGGCCGCCAGCTCCTGGCCGCGCTCGACTACCTGGTCGAGGACAGCACGACGACGGTACGCAGCCGCATCGACCCGTCGCGGCTGGCGGTCGCCGGCCACTCGATGGGCGGCGGCGGCACGCTGGAGGCCGCCAACGACCGGCCGTCGCTCCAGGCCGCCGTGCCGATCGCGCCCTGGAACCTGACGAAGACGTGGTCGGGGGTGCGCGTCCCGACGATGATCATCGGTGGTGAGTCCGACAGCATCGCCCCGGTCGCCACCCACTCGGAGCTGTTCTACTCCAGCATCCCGTCCGCCTCGGAGAAGGCGTACCTGGAGCTGAACAACGCCAGCCACTTCTTCCCGCAGACCACCAACACCACGATGGCCAAGTCGATGGTGGCCTGGCTCAAGCGGTTCGTCGACGACGACACCCGTTACGAGCAGTTCCTCTGCCCGCCGCCGAGCGGGCTCGCGATCGAGGAGTACCGCCACACCTGCCCCAGCTCCTGATCGTGCTTCCGATGGCGGCCGCCGGCGGGCGGCCGCCATGCCGGTTCTCCGGGGCCTCCCGAACGATGTATGGGCTGATTGTCGAATTCCAGTACGGTAAGCGGATGCCTGTGTCCGCCTCCTCGTCACCCGTCTCCGTCGACGGCTCGGTGTGGCTGCGTCGTGAGCGAGCACCGCGCGACCGCCGGCTCAGCCGGGCCCGCATCGTGGACGCGGCCTTACCCCTGCTCGACGCCGAGGGGCACCGGGGCCTGTCGATGCGGCGGATCGCCACCGACCTCGGCGTCACGGCCGGATCGCTCTACTGGTACGTACGCACCAAGGACGACGTGCTGGAACTGGCACTCGACCGGGTGCTCGGCGAGGTGCCCGCCGACCCCGACGAACCCGACTGGCAGCTCGGGCTGGCGGGGCTGGCCCGCGACACCCGGGCGATGCTGCTGCGGCACCGGTGGGCGCTGCGCGAGCTGACCGTCCGGCCGAACCTCGGGCCCAACGCGTTCACACTGGCCGAGACCGGCCTGCGGCTGCTGTCGAGGGCCGGGTTCACCGGCGCCGACCTCGACGCGGCGATGGCGACCGTCAACGACCAGGTGGTGGGTGCGGTGATCGCCGAGGTGGCGTGGCGCGACACGCTGACCCGCATGCGGGAGAGCGCGGCCGACTGGAGCGAGCACGCCACCACCGCCTACCTGCGTGACGTCGCCGCGCGGCATCCGTTGCTGGCCCGGCGGATGAGCGCCGCCCGTGAGGCCGACGCGGAGCGCGACAGCGAACGGCGCTTCGAGTTCGCGCTGACGTGCCTGCTGGAGGGGCTGGCGGCGGGTCACTGACGAACGCCGCCGCCCTTGACACAGCGCAGCACCAGGAAGACCGGAAACCTGGCGGCGTCGGGACGCTCGGCCGCCCAACCGGGGGCGGGCTCGGGCTCGGCCGCCTCGTCGAGCCACAGGTCGTGGCGGCGCAGGGCGTTGACGTAGGTCGAGAGCGTACGGTGCTGGGCGCCCACCCGGCGGCGCAGCGTCGACCGCTCGCCGTCGGCCCGCCACCGGCCCTCCGCGTGGTAAGCCGCGTCGCCCGGCCACGACCCCGACACGCCCCGGCCGCCTCGTCGTAACGCGCGACACCGGTCATGCCCCGACCCTACGCTCGCGGCGGCCGGGGCCGGGGCGCTGTTCGTCGAGCGCGGAACAAGGTCCGGAAGGCAAAGAGTCGGTCATGGGTTCGCCTGGTTGCGGTCTGATCACCCGCGCGGGCCCGGCGGCCGATAGGAGGCTAGCCACCGGGTCGAGCAGGCAGGACGGGATCACGCGGGGGTTGGACATGGGCGGCAGGCCCGGCATCGCGGCGCTCATCACCCTGGTCGCACTCGGCGGCGCCTGGACCACCCCACGTTCGGCCGGCCCGCACCAAGCCGCCGCACCACCGATCGCCCCGCAGCCGGTCGCCACACGACCAGCCGCCCCACGTTCGGCCACCCCGCACCAAGCCGCCGCACGATCGGCCGCCACGCCGTCGGCCGGCCCGATGTCAGGGCCGCCGGACGTCCCGCCGTCCTCGGCCGGGCCTTCGACGGCCGCGCCGCCCGAGGGCGACCCCGGCATCCCGTCGGAGCCGGGCGACCCGGGCGCGTCTCCGACGCCCTTCGGTCCCAGCCTGCGCCTCACCGAGTCCGTCTCACCGGATCCGGTGATCGCCGGCGCGAGGTCCGTCTACGCCCTGACCGTCACGAACACCGGTGACCAGGACGCGAACGACGTCGTCGTCGAAGACGTCCTCGACCCGAACACCACCCCGGGCTCGCTCCCGGACGGCTGCTCCCTCGACCGCCGCACCGTCACCTGCGGCGGCCCCGGCCTGACGATCCCGGCGGGCCGGAGCGTCACGTACGAGCTGCCGATCAGCACCGACCCGGCGCTGAGCGACGGCACTCCCCTGACCAACCGCGCCCGCGTCACCGCACCGAACGCGGCCAGGGACGCGACCGAACTCACCACCCAGGCCGTGACCAGGGCGGACGTCGAACTCCTCAAGAGCGCCCCGCCGTCCGCCGCCCAGGACGACGTGATCACCTACACCCTGACGGTCACCAACCACGGCCCGTCCCAGGCCACGGACGTCACCGTGCACGACCGGACCCGGCAGGCCATCGCCGAGCGTCCGGCCGAGTGCCCGGGAGGCGGCCCGACCCTGTCCTGCCCGATCGGCCGCCTCGCCCCGAAGGAGAGCCGGACGCTCACGTTCACCGTCACCCCCCGCTCCTCCGGCGGCGTGGTCGAGAACTGCGCCACCGTCCGGACCGGCGACCGCGAGCGGCGCACCGCCGACAACCGCTCCTGCGCCGACACCGTCATCGAGCCGGCCGCCGCCCCGTCCGGGACTCCGCGCAGACGCGGCCGGGACGCGGACGAGCGGCGCGACAGGCACGAGGACGTGCGGGGAGAACATCCGGGCGAACCCGCCGCCTTCGGCGCCGGCGACGTGCCGCCCCCTGCCCACCACGACACCCGCGAGCTGCCCATGACCGGCACGTCCGTCTGGATGCTCGGCCTGGGCATCGCGGTGTTGCTGTCGATCGGCCTGCTCGTGCGTTACTTCTCCCGCCGCGACGAGCACGGGCCGGGCTGCTGACGGGTCCCTCACGGCACCGGCGTGTCCCGGGTCCACGACCCCAGCACCAGCAGCGTCTTCGTCCCCGTGACGTCCCCGGCCCGGCGCAGCCGGTCGATGACCCGCTGGAGCTGCCCGAGGTCGCGCACCCGGATGTGGATCAGCGCGTCGGGGTCCCCGGCGATCGTGAAGACGGCCTGCACCTCGGGCACGTCCGTGGCGGTGCGGATGATCTCGTCGACCGGCGTGGTGCCGGGGTAACGCAGCTCGGTGAACGCCTCGATGCCCCACCCCAGCTTGGCGTAGTCGATCTGCACGGTGAAGCCGGTGATCACCCCGAGATCCCTGAGCCGGTCCACCCGCCGCTTGACCGCCGCCACCGACAGCCCGATACATTCAGCCATATCGGAGAAGGTCCGGCGTCCGTCCTCCCTCAGGAGCCGCAGCACCCGATGATCGATCTCATCCAGGTCAGGCATGGAGACCGCCTCCTCCGGGCGCAAATAACCTCAGCCGGCAAGCCCGTAGGCTCATATTGTTTGCGTCTTGGGCCCACTTTCTCATCTAATACTTGCGCATGTCATGCCCACGTTGCTGTGCTGGGAATCACCAAGCGAGCACGTACGACGCCCAGGAGGTCCGCATGAGCGTGAGCGAGACTCCCGCCCCCGTGTCGCTCGACGACAGGTACACCGCGCACGACGGCAGGGTGCTCATCTCGGGCGTCCAGGCCCTGGTCCGCCTGACGCTGGAGCAGCGCCGCCTCGACGAGGCCCGCGGCCTGAACACGCGGGCGTACGTGAGCGGCTACCAGGGCTCGCCGCTGGCGGGCGTGGACCTGGAGATGGGCCGGGCGAAGCGGTTTCTGGAGCAGGCCGGCGTGGTGTTCCAGGCCGGTCTGAACGAGGAACTCGCCGCCACGGCGGTCGCCGGGACCCAGCTCCTGGAACAGGTGCCGGGCCGGCGGCACGACGGCGTGACGGGTTTCTGGTACGGCAAGAACCCCGGCCTCGACCGGGCCGCCGACGCCATCAGGCACGCCAACGTGGCCGGGACGACCCCGCTCGGCGGCGCGGTCGCCTGGATCGGCGACGACCCGGGCTGCAAGTCCTCCACCCTGCCCAGCTCGTGCGAGCCGATGTGCCAGAGCCTGGCCATGCCGCTGCTCGCGCCGGGCTCGGTGGCCGAGATCATCGAGTTCGGGCTGCACGCGGTGGCCATGTCGCGGGCCACCGGCCTGTGGGTGGGCCTGAAGATCGTGGCGGACATCGCCGACGCCTCCGCCACCGTGGACCTGGGCCCGCTGCGCGCGGACGTCCCCGTCCCGGCGGGCGGCCTGCGGGGGCCTGCGCCCATCCTGCTGGGCCCGGCCGCCCTGGAGGCCGAGCACGACATGCTCACCCGCCGCCTCGACCTGGCCCGCGAGTACGCCCGCGCGCACGGGCTGAACCGGGTCATGGCGGGCGCGGGCAACACGACGCTGGGCGTCCTCGCCTCGGGCGCCACGTACGCGGTGGTCGAACGGGCGCTGGAGGACCTGGGCCTGGACCCCGACACGGCCGGGCTGCGGCTGATCAGGCTGGCGATGCCGTTCCCCGTCTCGGCCGAGGAGCTGGCCGCGCTGACGTCCGGGCTGGACAAGGTGCTGGTCGTCGAGGACAAGACGCCGTTCCTGGAGGGGCAGCTCAAGCAGGCGCTGTACGGCGGCGAGCACGTCCCGGCCGTCGTGGGCCGCGAGTTGCTGACCGCCCGGGGCACGCTGGGCGCCGAGGACGTGGCCAAGGCCGTCGCCACCTGCCTCGGCCTCGAGACGCCCCGGCGCGCGGCGCGGCGGCGCGGGCTGCTGCCGGTGGTGGCCGCCCGTACCCCCTACTTCTGCTCCGGCTGCCCGCACAACACCTCCACCCGCACCTCCGACGACACCCTCGTGGGCGTCGGCATCGGCTGCCACGCGATGATCGCGCTGGACGGGCACGGGCGCGGCACCCAGATCGGCATCACGCAGATGGGCGGCGAGGGCGCCCAGTGGATCGGCCTGTCCCCGTTCACCGACGACCGGCATTTCGTGCAGAACCTGGGCGACGGCACCTTCCACCACTCCGGCTCCCTGGCGATCAGGGCCGCGATCGCGGCCGGGGTGTCGATGACGTACAAGCTGCTCTACAACGACGCCGTCGCCATGACCGGCGGCCAGCGCGCGGAGGGGCGGCTCGACGTGCCCGCGCTCACGCACGAACTGGCCGTCGAAGGGGTGCGCCGGGTCGTGATCACCTCGCCGGAGCCCGGGACGTACCGCGGGGTGCGGCTGTCGCCGATCGCCTCCGTACGGCACCGCGACGACCTGCCCGAGATCGAGCGGGAACTGGCCGAGCAGGACGGCGTGACCGTGCTGATCCACGACGACCGCTGCGCCGCCGAGGAGCGCCGGCTGCGCAAGCGCGGCAAGCTGCCCACGCCTGCGGAGAAGGTGGTGATCAACGAGCGCGTCTGCGAGGGCTGCGGCGACTGCGGCGACGTCTCGACATGCCTGTCCGTGCAGCCGGTCGAGACCGAGTACGGCCGCAAGACCCGCATCCACCAGGCTTCCTGCAACTCCGACCTGAGCTGCCTGAAGGGCGACTGCCCGTCGTTCCTGCTGGTCGAGCCGGGCACCAGGAAGCCGCGCGAGGCGCCGCCGCTGCCCGTGCAGCCGCCGGAGCCGGTGCCGGCGCACGGCGACGAGGTGCTGATCAGGATGCCCGGCATCGGCGGCACCGGCGTGGTCACCGTCTCCCAGATCCTGCAGATGGCGGCCCACCTCGACGGACTGCACGCCGCCGGCCTGGAGCAGACCGGGCTGGCGCAGAAGGGCGGGCCCGTCGTGAGCGACGTACGGATCGGCAAGCGGGCGGCGAGCGGATCGGTCCGCGCCTCGCGAGGCGGTGCCGACGTGCTCATCGGGTTCGACGTGCTGGGCGCGGCGGCCGACGCCACCCTCGACGTGGCCTCGCCCGAGCGCACGGTCGCCGTGCTGAACACCTCCGTGGTGCCCACCGCGGCCATGGTGACCGGCCGCGTCCCGGTGCCCGGTCACGCCGCCGCCGTGGCCCGCGTCGAGACGGCCGCCCGTGAGGTGGTCGGCGTGGACGCGCACGCGCTGTCGGAGGCGCTGTTCGGCGACCACATGCCGGCCAACCTGCTGCTGCTCGGCGTCGCGTACCAGCACGGCTGCCTGCCCGTCGGCGCCGCCGCGATCGAGCGGGCCATCACCCTCAACCGCGCCTCCGTGGAACGGAACCTGGCCGCCTTCCGCTGGGGCCGGGCCGCGGTGTCCGATCCCGAGGCGGTGCGCCGGGCCGTCCTGGGCGAGACCCCGGAGCAGCCCGAAGGGCTGGACGACGTGATCGCCGCCCGGGTGGCCGACCTGACCGGCTACCAGAACGCGACCTACGCCCGCACGTACGCCGACGACGTGCGCCACGTGGAAGCCGCGGCCGTCGAGCGGGCCGGCGAGACGGCGGGCGCCGCGATCGCCCTCGCCTACGCCCGCGGCCTGCACAAGCTGATGGCCTACAAGGACGAGTACGAGGTCGCCCGCCTGCACCTCGACCCCGCGGAGAAAGAGCGGCGCGAACGCGAGTTCGGCGCGGACGCGGTCGTGTCGGTGCTGCTGCACCCGCCCGTGCTGCGCGCGATGGGCATGAAGCGCAAGATCAAACTGCGCCGCTCGGCCGGGACGCTCTTCCGCGGCCTGCGGGCGGCGCGCGTGCTGCGCGGGACCGCGTTCGACCTGTTCGGACGGGCCGGAGTGCGGCGGGTCGAGCGCGAGCTGGTGCCGGAGTACCGCGACCTGGTGCGCACCGCGCTGGCCCGGCTCACCCCCGAGACCGCCGCCGTCGTCGAGGAGCTCGCCGGCCTGCCCGACCTGATCCGCGGGTACGAGGACATCAAGCTCGCCCGGGTCGCCGAGTTCCGCGAACGCGCCAGGAAGGCTCTGGACAACCTCTGAGGGAGTGACCGTGACAGTCGACCGCCTGCTGCCCGACCAGGACGCCAAGGACCTCATCGAGCTGACCCGGGAGATAGCCGACAAGGAACTGGCGCGCCGGGTGGACGAGCACGAGCGCGCCGAGACCTACCCCGAGGGCCTGTTCGCCACCCTCGGGGCCGCCGGGCTGCTCGGGCTGGCCTACCCGGAGGAGTACGGCGGCGGCGGGCAGCCGTACGAGGTGTACCTCCAGGTGATCGAGGAGCTGTCGATGCGCTGGGCGGCGGTCGCGGTGGCCACCAGCGTGCACACGCTCGCGTGTTTCCCCGTGTTCGCCTACGGCACCGACGAGCAGCGCGCACGATGGCTGCCCGACATGCTGGCCGGACGCCTGATCGGCGGCTACAGCCTGTCGGAGCCGCAGGCGGGCTCCGACGCCGCCGCGCTGACCTGCAAAGCGGAGCGGGTCGAGTCCGGCTACCGGATCACCGGAAGCAAGGCGTGGATCACCCACGGCGGCATCGCCGACTTCTACGCGCTGTTTGCGCGCACGGGCACGGGCTCGCGGGGCGTGTCCTGCTTCCTCGCGCCGGGGGCGGTGGAGGGGCTGACGTTCGGACGTCCCGAGGAGAAGATGGGCCTGCACGGGGTGCCGACGACCAGCGCGCACTGGGACGGCGCCATCCTGGAGACCGACCGGCTGGTCGGCGAGGAGGGCCAGGGCCTGCAGATCGCCTTCAGCGCGCTCGACTCCGGCCGCCTGGGCATCGCCGCCTGCGCCACCGGCCTGGCCCAGGCCGCCCTGGACGAGGCCGTCGCCTACGCCAAGCAGCGGCACACGTTCGGCACCCGGATCATCGACCACCAGGGCCTCGGATTCCTGCTCGCGGACATGGCCGCCGCGGTGGACAGCGCCCGAGCCACCTACCTCGACGCGGCCCGCCGCCGCGACGCCGGGCTGGCGTACAGCAGGCAGGCGAGCGTGGCCAAACTGGTCGCCACAGACGCGGCGATGAAGGTGACCACGGACGCGGTACAGGTGCTGGGCGGGTACGGGTACACCCGGGAGTTCCGGGTCGAACGGTACATGCGCGAGGCCAAAATCATGCAGATCTTCGAGGGCACCAACCAGATCCAACGCTTGGTCATCAGCCGCCACCTGGCCAAGTAGTCACTGAGGATTTCTCAACGAAATGCTGAATCTCAGGGCATCCCCGGCTGGACGGTTACGTCGGAACAGCTACGCCGTGCGTCGCAGTGCGTCCTTGTGTGCCGCCTCGAGCGCCTGCTCTGAGGTGGCGGCGAGGTCCGGCACAACGCCCACGCCCTCCCAGTTGGTCCCGGTGACGGTGCTGATTGTCCGGGCGGTCGGCACGGTGACGGTGATGTGTTCCGTCACCGGGTGCCGGGCGGTTGGGTGAGCACCACCGCGGGTCGTTTCGCCGACGAGGACAGCGCGCCCGTGCGCCTGCAAGGTGTACGCCACGTCCTCCCCACCCGAGAAGGTGATGGCACTGATGAGTACGTACACCGGGCGGCCGAGGTAGCGCGGCGCGGGCAGATGCGAGGCGGTCCAGTACTGGCGGGTGGAGCCGGTGGAGCGCTCGTAGATGTCGTTGAGGTGCACCTGGTCGTCAGGGAAGAAGTAGCTGCACCACATGGCGGCGCCCTCGGGCGAGCCACCGCGGCACTCACGCAGATCGAGGATGAGCGCACTGGTGTGGGCGACCAGTTCCATGGCCGCACCGATCGCGCGGGCGCCCTCGCCGGCGTCGGCGATTCGCCGGATGTCGAGATGGCCGATGTTGCCCTCGAGGTGCTCGAAGCGGCGGACGCCCTGGTTCTCGGCCCTTAACATTGCGAGGAAGGCCGCCCGGCCTTCATCATCGTCCACCGGATCCGTGGACTGCGGCTCGTCCTGCCAGAGCAGCCTCAGATGCTTGTCCGGGCAGACCTCCTGCAGGTGGGTGGTCACGGCCTCGCAGAGTGCGGGGCCGCTCAGCGCGTTGTACGCCCCAGCCACGAGCCGGCTCCGGATCGCGCCCTCGATCTCCACGACTCGCTGGGGGAAGACGTATCCGGCCGTGATCCGGTCCAGGGCCAGGCCGATTATCTCCGCGTTGGTAGGCATGGTTGAGAAGCATAAGCTCCCGGCAGAAGCCTGCTCGACTTCACGAAGCGCTCCCCGCGCACGCGGGGATGATCCCATGGTGACGCTGCACGGCCGAAGCCGACCTTGTGCTCCCCGCGTACGCGGGGATGATCCCGCCTTCACGGCCATCGGCCACGGACCGGTCCACCCGGATGGGCCTGGCGTGCGGGGCGACCGCGTTCGAGCCGTGAGAATCGACGTTGGAGGGCGGCAGGGGCTTCACGAGCTCACTGCCATCCGCGTCTGCTCATGGAGCAGCGACACGAGCGTTTCCACGTCGCCCGCGCACACGGTCTGCTGGAGGCCCCGGTAGATGTCGACGCTTCGGAGTTGCCCGCCGCCGCGCCGAGTCGCGTAGAACACGCCCGCGTCGCTGCAGAAGATTGACCAGGCCGGGAACGCAGCGCGAAGAGCGTCAAGGTGGTCGTGGTGCTCAGATGACATGCCACGACCCTAGAAGCCGTACGGTAAGCGGAGAGGTACACTCCGTAGCCCTTGGCTCCTGTCAGATCATCAGGCCGATTTGGTCGGCGAGTTCCCGTGCCTGCGGTCGCAGAGTGGCCGGGCCCGCCTCGCACAGGTCCAGGGTCATCCGGCGCGCGTAGCCGTTGTAGCGGATGGTCTCCGGTGCGGCTTGATGTGCGAGCTGCAGCGTACCGAGGACAGCCGCGTGCTCTCGCTGCAGCGCGTGGGCACGAGCCACCTCGATCAGATGCCGGCCGCGTCTCGGACGCGACGGGATAGGCACGGACTCGGCGTGGTTGCTCTGCCGCGCCGATTCCCCACCCTGATGGAGTTCGACCGCAATGGTGACGGCGTGCGGACGCATGATCACCTGCGAGAACGAGGTCCACGGCTGGTAATAGCCGTCAGGAAGCCGATCCGCGACCCGCGCCGCCTCGTCCCAATGCCGCCACGCCTCACCGATGTCACCGGTACGTGCCGCAGTGAACGCCAGCTCGAACAGCAACGCCCCCCACATGGCGAGCAGGTCCGTGCCCGGGTCGTCCATGTGCGACTCGATGGCCGCCAATCCCTGCCTGTTGATCTCGTGCGCGGCGTCGAAGTCGGCGGCGTCCCGATGCGCCTGAGCGAGGAACCACACCGCACACGACAACGCCAGCGGATCCTCGGACTCCTGTGCGGCGATCAGCGCCCGGTCGGCCACCCGCCACAGCAGGTCCGGCGCGGGCTGGTAGGCGACGAACATCTGAGTCAGACCGTAGGTCTCCGCGAGCAACGCCTGCGCGGTACGCCGGTGCTCGCCTCGGTACATCCAGGCGGCCAGTTGGACATCGCGGATTAGGTCGGGCAGCAGACCGCCGAGGGCAGTGCGGTGATCAGGCGAGGCATGCCTGATCCGCCACGCCGCATCAAGTCGCGCCCGCAGGCTGGTGAGCGGTTGTACGGTGCCGCCCGGTTGGATCGGTACGGCGTTGACAGCCTCGCGGACAGCACCCAGCGCCGGATGGCCGGAACCGGTGAACATCCGCACAGGTACAGACTGATCGCCAGTGAGCTCGCTCAGGTCGCGAACGCGCAAGGCCTCAGCGAGTTGCAGCAGGATCGGCAGCCGGGGATTCTGCTGACGGCGACCGTGCTCGACGGCCTTCAGCCAACTCTCGGACTTGCCAACCAGGCCGGCGAGGACCTCGCGAGTCATTCCGCGACGCTCACGCAGGTATTGAATGCGCTGGCCGATAGTACGTACAGGTGCGCTGGAACCGTCGGTCTCGTCCACAGCCCGCCTCCCGGAAGGTGACATCCTCAGGCTACGACGCACCCCCTCTGCCTGCCAGCGAACACCCTCTATTTAGTCCAGTTCGTCGCTGAGCCGTTGGTGTCCGAGAGTGTGGTGCTGGCGGTGATACCGAATATGCTCAGGATCGATTTCATGCTTCAGCATCAGCTTGCCGATTGGCTCACCAGCCGTTTGATCTATTACGCTGTAATTATCCTCAATGGTGATCGCCCCGTACTTGAAGAGGTCTCGGTGGTTGGGGCAGAGGCACAGCATGTTGGCTTTGAGGTCAGGCCCCAGGTGCGGCCGCTCTAGCCCACGGATGTGTACGGTGGTAGCGATCCGCAGACCGCCAGGCACTTCAAGTACGATGCCACACATCTGACATGCATGGTCGTACACCTGCTTCAGTTCAGTCGCCAGCAACCTGTCTGCATAAAACCCAGGCGCAATCTCTTCCCGACGCCCAGGGGGAAGCTTTCGACTCGGAGGTGGCACTGCGGTCTTCTTCGGTGACCCATCATCTAGCTGCTCAAGCCGGAACTGGAGCACAGTAGGACCATCGACACCACGTTTGGTCCAGTAATCGGCAACCATGAAAAGTCCGTCGTAGCTGTAGCCAGCCGGCGGCGAAAACTTCTCATCGCCCCCAGCGCCACGAATGACCCGAACTGGCAGCTTGGTCATAATGCTTTTAATGAGAGCAGCGTTACCCGAATCGTCCGCCGACTGATTCTGCACCTGCACGCCGGTATTGGGATCACGCCCACCATGGCCGGTGTAAATGATCACGTCCCCGTAGTCTTCATCGTCCTTGTAACCGCCCGAAACGACGATGGATTCCGCGCCACCTCGTTCAGCAGTGCCACAGATGCCCGCCTGCAGCGGCCGGTGCACACCTGCGTCGTGCAAAGCCCGACGGCTCTCGAAGACGGTATTCGGCTGGATTCCCTCGATGGGACCGTAGAACTCTTTGACTTCGAAGCGCTTCTGACTCTTATGCGCACGGTTGCGGACTAGCGCGATGTGCGCGGCCAAGTTCGACTCACGCTTCTGCGGAATGGGAAGGCCCTTGTCTCGCAGCGACTCGCGCGCATGCTGAAAGATCGTATCCAGTTCCAGGAACTCATGCTGCTCTGGGATTCCTTCTTGAATGAGGTGAATGAGTTCGCCGGTAAAAGCGGTGTAGGCATCCAGGCCCCCGAGCGCAGTCTTGTTCTCGGCCGTCGCCGTCATGAGATAGGTGCCAGTGACACGGGCGCTGTTCGCCACTCGCTCCGTACTGTCCTCGGCACCCATCAGTCCGAGCGCAAGCCCGCTGTAGCAGCAGTCAAGGATCACAATTTTGCGCCGCGCGCGACTTGCCCGAAGCTCATTGCGTACGATGTCGTAGGCCACCGCGCTGTACATACGGTCCTTGTGTGAGTCGACCAGTGTGAGATACAGGTCGCTCTCCACAGAATGCATCAGCCCATGGCCAGCGAAATACACGATTAGGGTATCTTTTGCCTCTTCTCGAGCCTGCCACAACGGATCCATCATGGCGTCTACCGAAGTAGGGTTATGAACAATCGTGCAGTGCTCCGCCGGCAAACCCCACAGGTCAGAGCGCTTCAGGAGCCCGCCCAACGCCTTCAGGTTGTTTTCTACGGCAGGGAGAGAGCCCAAATAGGTGTACTCACTCGTGCCAATCAGTACGGCACGCGAAGTCAATGGGTCCGGGAGGTTCAATCGTGACCCTCCAAAGCCTTCAGAATTTGGACAATGAATTCCGACTCCGCCTCAGATACCACGACAGTGGTCGCCCCACGCTCAATGGTTACCTGTGGACGATGGCGCCGCGTTCCGCGCCACCGCGATAGTGTCTCGATGAATGCTGGCCATTGCAACCCGCTGGTCACGACCAGGGCGATGAGGTCGAGCGTGTCACCCATCTCACCGGGTTCCGGATCCTTCGACTGCAGACGCACATCCATATAGTCAAGGGCGTCGAGGTCCCTCATCAGCCAGTCGTAGAGCGACCGGAGCTCCTGCTCGGCAAAATCGCCACTCATGCGAAGATTGACCGTTTCATCCATCAGAATCTCCACCAATCACCAATGAATCTGCATCGAAGATGCTACCGCCACCCACCCCACATGAGCGTCCAAATACTAGGAAAACGGGCAACTCGTGCAGCCTTCCCACGACCAGCATCCACCACATCGTCAATCGTGCGCGCACTAGAACACGAAGGGAAGGTCGATCCACGACGGTTTTCTAGATCTGATTGACAGTCCATCTGCACAAACGGGCCTTACGGTTGAACGTGCCGTAGCACCGGTCTCGGTGGCTGAGGTGAGAACCAGTCCGTCGGGTGCTGCTGATCCAGGTGGAGTCCCTCAAGGTGGTGTCCGACTTCTACAGTCCGGTCGGCGGTGAGATCATCGCCGTCAACGACGAGCTCACCGACATGCCGGAACTGGTCAACAACGACCCGTACGGCGAGGGGTGGCTGTTCGAGGCGCGCGTGAACGGCGGGGCCGTCGAGTTGCTGAGCGCGGCCGAGTACACCGCGCTCATCTCCGGCAGCGACTCCTAGATCCGGCCGCAGCTCCAAGGCCCGTCAACGAGGCCAAGGCTCCCAGGCCCGGCGAAATGTTCAGGAGAAGGCGATCCAGTGGAAGGTGGGTGTAGCGTCCCCGCGCACGTTGAAGATTGACCAGGACTGACTCTTCCGGAGGGGGATCGTGTAGCTCGACCGGTCCCCCCGCAGAACCGTCCACAGCAGGTTGCCGCCCTGTGAGGACGTGGCGCCCTCCCCGACGTAGAAGTCGGCGTAGAACCCGGAGTCGGACGGGGTCTGGATGACCAGGATGCCGTCCCGGTCGACGTAGTAGTCCTGGGTCGATCCGCCCGAGATCACGACGTCGAGCTCGATCGGCGTCTCGAACAGGGCGCTGAGATCGGTCTTCCCCGAGACGGATAGGTCGCCTGAGACCGTCAGGTCGTGGCCGGCCCGCAGGTTGCCCGTCGTGGCGAGCCCGTCCGTGCCGCGGGTGGTGAGCTTGTTCGCGCCGCCCAGACCGACCGTGAGGTCACCGGCCGTGAGGTCACCGGTGACGGTCAGCCGGCCGAGGGTCGGGGCGCTGACGGTGACGGTGACGGTGACGGTGGCGTACTGGTAGGCGGTGCCGCCCTGGTCGCCGGAGGTCCTGGACGCCTTCAGGGTGTAGGTGGTGTCGCTGGCGATCGTGTCCCTCGGCAGGTCGCACGAGGTGGCCGGGCCCTCCCACAGTGAGGTGCCGTCGCCGTCGTAGAGCTGGAAGGAGGTGCCGTTGCTCTCCCAGGTGAAGCGGACGGCGTCGCCGCCGTTGAACCTGGTCCGGGGGACGGTCGGCGCGTCCGGGGCGACGGTCAGGAAGTTGTGCAGGTAGAAGGGGGGTTCCGCGGTGGCCAGGATCAGCTCGACCGGGTCCTTGCGGCTGTAGGTGCCGCTGGTCGTGCCGGAGAACTCGGTGATCTGGCAGGTGAGCAGCCCGCCGGTGGCGCCGGCGGCGAGGTCGCCGGCGATGCTGAAGGTCAGCGGCCCGTCCACGAGGTCGAAGTCGGGCAGGGGCGGAGCCTCGAAGATGAGGTAGTAGGTGTCCGGGCCGACGGCCATGCCGAGTTCCTGGGCGGACTTCAGGTCCTCCGTCTGGGGCTTCCATTTGCCGCCGGTGATCACGCCGGACGGGTGCTCGGTGTAGTACGCGCCCCCGCCCTCCGGTGCGCTGACGGGGACGGCGATTTCGATCTTGTCGCAGTAGACCGTCCGGCCGGCCGGGGCGGTGACGGTCAGGTTGATGGTGTTGGCGGCGGGTTTGTCGGGGCCGCCGGCTTGGAGGGGGGTCGGGCTGGTGACGGCGTCGTAGCGGAGCAGGGCGTCTGCCATCGGGAAAGGGCTCCTCGCGGGTGGCGGATCGGGGTGGCTCAGTGCTCCTGCTCGGGTTCGGTGAGGAGGCTGAGCAGGCCGTCCTCGATCGTGGCGGGACTGTCGGGGAACCGGGCGTCGGGCAGCGCAGGGGTCAGCTCGTACGGCGTCCAGGCGCCCCGTCCCGGAGTGGGACGCAGCCAGGACCAGGTGCCGCGGCGCTCGGACGGCCGGGGGAAGACGAGGGTCTGGTCGTGCTCGGTGGTCAGCACGGGGCCGAACCGGAAGAGGACCCGCAGATGGCGCAGGGCGTCGTCCACGTGCCGGGGCGGGACGGTGACGGCGGCGGTCGGGGCGATGCCGCTGACGGCGTGGACGGCGGCCCGCGGGTCCAGCAGCAGGAGCAGCCGGGTGGGGGCGGGGTCGCCGAAGGCCACCTCGATGTAGTCGGGGTCCCGCGTGTCGCCGGGCGGGCCGATCTGGGTGGTGTAGTCCTGCCGGTCGTCGGGCGCGGTGACGCTGTGGAAGCGGTCGAAGCGGTAGCCGGACGCGCCGTCGGCGGCGAAGTAGCCGATGAGGCCGTCGTCGCGGGTGGCCTGGTCGCCGAGCCGGACCGCGAACCGGTGGGCGGTGAAGACCGGGGGCGGCGGGTCGAGGGTGGCGGCCCAGCCGGAGTCGCCCAGGGGCGGCCCCTGGAGCGTCAGCCGTACCTGCGCGGGGACGAGCGCCAGGGGGCGTCCGATGAGGACGGACAGGTTCTGGTCGGCGCGCTGGCCGAGCGGCTCGGTGGTCCACAGGGTGGCGTCGATGACGTCGAGGAAGGCGGTGAGGTTGGCCTCCGTGGCCAGGTTCGGCGCGCCGATCAGGCCCGCGACCAGGGGGGCGAGCGCCGCGACCTGGTCCAGGGTGGTGAGGGTGCCATCGGGTGGCGGCTCCCACTGGCCGGTGCGCTCGCCCTGAGATCCGGTGAGCAGCCGGTACGTGCCGAGCAGCCGACCCGCCGGGTCGTAGAGCAGCAGGCTGTGGTCGAGGTGGTTGGGCAGGATCCAGCCGCCGATGGGGTTGGGGTCGGCGGCGGTGCGCACGATCCGGGTGCCGCTCTGGGCGTCGAGGAGGTCGAAGTCGAGCCGGGCGGGCTGCAGGGGGCGCGGCGGCAACTGGGCGACGGAGGCGATCGTAGGGGTGAGCGACGTGTCGGCGGTGAGGGAGCTGTCCACGACGAGCGGGAAGTTGCGGTAGTCGTGCAGCCCGCCGCTCTCGGTGTCGGGGCTGACGACGTCGAGGACGCGGCCGAACTTGTCGTAGAGGAAGAGCTCCTCCAGGTGGATCTGTCCCTGCCGCATCTCGTGGAAGGGGGAGTCGGCGCCGCCGGGCAGGTAGGGGGCGGTGGCGACGCGGCCCCGGTAGCGGGCGGGCAGTCCGTCGTCGGTGGCGGCGTCGGGGTAGCCGGCCAGGCCGGCGATGTGCGGGTGGTCGGTGTCGTCGGCGGTGGGCCGGCGGAAGGCGCGGGTGTCGCGGCCGGCCAGGCGTTCGTTGAAGCCGGTGAGCTCCTGGGCGAGGAAGGCCCAGTCGCCGATCGCGGCGAGCCAGCCGTCGAGCTGGGCGCGCTGGTCGTCGGTGCCGTGGTGGCCGATGTACTCCTTCAGCCGGGCGGCGAACAGGGAGCGGGGGTGCGGGCCGATGCCGGAGATGCCGGTGACGGTGACCCGGTCGGGGTCGACGGCCGCGCCGGGGGTGTAGCGGTAGTCGGTTCCGTCGAACGTCCAGCAGCGCTGCGTGCCCACGGCGTGGGGGATGTGGCGGTAGGCGACCTTCCACTCCATGAACAGCGGCTCCCAGGGCTGGCTCCAGGGCGTCAGGCCGAGCGCGGGCAGGGTGCCGGTGTAGTCGTCGGGGCGGTGGGCGGCGATGACGGCGCTGATCTCGGCGACCGGCAGGCCGGTCTCGGCGGCCAGCGCGGGCGCGTTGCCCGGATCCAGCAGGACGTACTCGGCGAGCAGGGCGGGGATCTCCGGCGGGAGCGCGTCCAGGCCCGAAACGGCGGGGGTCCGGCCGGTGATCGTGGTGCCCGCGACCGTGACGGCGCTGACCAGCGGCGAGGGGCCGTCGTCGGTGAGCGGCCGGACGGGGACCGCCTCGTCGGGGACGGTGGTGTCGGCCGACGGCAGCACCCCGGCCAGGCTGACCACCGGGTCGGCGGCCTGCCAGTACGGGGCCTCGGGCACGGCCTTGAGGGTGGCTCCCCCGGTCAGCCCGCGGGCTTCGGCGAAGGCGCTGACCCCGGCGAGGAACGCGTCGTGGGCCTGCTCCCCCGCCGCGGCGGCGACGGGCTGCGGGACCCGCGCGGCCAGGTCCCGCACCTCCCCGGTCGCGGCGCGCACGGCGTGGGCGAGGGAGCCGTCCCGTTCGGGGTCCAGCTCCTGCAGCATCCGGCCGGCGTCCGGCGCCCGGCCCGGACGCGGGGACAGCGCGTCGGCCAGGCCGGACTTCAGCCACAGGGCGTTCAGCCGCCACTGCTGGGCGTGCAGTTCGCCGAGCCGGGCGTCGAGCCGGCGCTGGTCGTCGTTGAGGGTGGCCAGCCACGGCGGAGGGGTGAACGGCGCGGGCGCGGACGCCGGGTCGTCCGTGTCGGCCGGGGGCGGCGCCACGGTCCAGTGGTGGCCTCCAGCGTTGGCGCCGAACGAGGCGTCGTGGACGTGGCGGCGGACCCGCGCGTCGCCGCCCTTCTCGTCGGCGACGTCGAGCACGTTGTGCAGGAAGGTGCGCAGCAGTTGCACGTCCGCGCTGGACGGGGGCGCGCCGGTGGCGTGCAGGGCGCGGCCGGCGAGCGCGGTGAAGGCGTCCTCGGTGGTGTTGCCGATGGCGACGTTGAGCGCGCCGCTGTCCTGGATGGTGTCCAGGGGGTCGGGGGC